>JBBQXQ010000151.1:0-6787 GCA_038209515.1 Gemmatimonadales bacterium | reverse complement strand
GGTCAGCCCGCGCCTTGGCACGTGGGATGGGTACCTCGCTCTGCACCATGTCGACCTGCGGGAGTCCCAGCACGGACGCGGCTTTGACCCAGAACAATGTTTCGTTCTGCTTGTGTCTCGTTTTGGCGACTGGTCGAACGTGCGGCTGCGCCGCCAGAAGGCGCTGCAGCACGCTAGAGCCGGACGACTTCGAGGAGAGCACGATAAGGCACTTCACTGATCACCGCTCCTTCCAATGGGAGCAGGGTTGTTTCTATAGTCCGCTCAAGGCACCAGGCCAACACCGGCACGGTTACAGTTACGGTCGACCGACTCTGGCCGAACGGGTAAGAACATCGACGAGCTCGACCACCTTTTGACAGCTCTCGGTCGGAGGGCGACTCCCGTCCAGCGTCAATTGCGACGCGCCCGTATCCGCCGCCGCATGCTGGAAGATCGTGCTAAGACGGCGTTGGTGCGTCGCGAGCAGGCGCGTCGCGTCCTCCGCGCTCATCCGATCGTAGGTACTCCTCATAGTCCGCCTGCTCCCGATGCGTTGCATCGCGAGCTCGACGCCGACGTCGACATACACCAGAATGAACGGCACATCGGCACTGAGAAGCATGGTGCTCACGGCCGCGCGCACCGCACTCTCATCCCACAACTCTCCGCGGACCATGGTGGACCACGCCGCCTGCATAAGTCCCTGGTCCAGGACGACAACGTCGTTGCTCGTCGCCTGTGCCAGGCTCAGGCGATAGGACCAGAGCAGCAGCTTGAGCACCTCCCGTATCCGAGCCGGCTTATATGGAGGAGCGGCGAGACCCAGACGAAGCGCAGAACCCAACACCGAATGCTTCCGGAGGAAGAAGTGTCCGATGCCTGCGTACGGCACTCGCTCCTGCCCGAACCTTCGGCCGCGAACAAGATCTCGATCGCCGCAGAGATATCCTCGCGCCCTCAGCTCCAGTGGCAGCAGGCGCGCCACCGTCGTCTTGCCGGCACCGGGCAAGCCCGCAAACTCCACGATCAGCGGCCGTGGCCTCACCGGTCCGAAGTCCCTTGCTTTCTGCTTGAGCGGACGATGATCTGTTGCACGGGCTCAGATGCGCTCCCATATCGCCTGCTTGACGTGCTGCAATACCTGCCTGAGTGACTGATCGGAGTCGATATCGACGACTTGCGTCATCGGCGGGAACCCCAGGCTCTTGACCGCCTGGGCCCGACGAGGCAGCGCTTCGCGCGGCATGTCAGGTTTGCGCCGAGCTGCAACCTCCGGCGTCACGTGGAGCTTCACTACCAGATCTGGCGCATGGAGTGTGGCGGCTCGGTACGGAGCGTGCTCCCAATCCGCGAGCGCCCGCAGAATTGGTGAGCGATGCTGCAGCCAATGGCTAAGTCGGGGCCCATCGTTGAAGCCCATAAACTGACTCTGGGGATAACGGTCGCAGATCACAATCATTCCGTAATCGCGTGCCTGCTGAGCTCGAGCGAGCCGCTGCCGCTTCTCATAGGCAAGTGCCAACGCCGACCAGACGCTGCGAAGTTGTCGGAGGAAACCGATCGACTCGCCTGCGTCTCGCTGGCGAAGCAGCTGCCCCCGAGCGGATCCTGACGGAGCACTCCCCGAGCCGCGGGTGCGCCACCGCCGGAGAGACCGCGAGAACCGGAGCGGCCGTCGCAGCAGTGACACCGGTCCGTCACCACTCCCGAAATACACCGAGAGCACATCCAGCTTCCAGGACAGCCATCGATTGACCTCTCGCGTCACGGTAGATTTCCCCGATCCATCGCAGCCCATGAACGCGACCACTAAACCTTGCGGGATAGTTCGTTTCGAGGGCATCGGCACCCCGAACCGGCGCTGCCTGGTTCGATTCCAGCGGGTACGCCATTCACGGCGCCAGCGCTCTCGGCGCGCGGCTACTGATCCATACGTCCGGTACGTACTCAGGCCGGGCGTCACCAACCGGCCGAAGGCAAGTAGCTGCCGAGCCGACGGCCTACCGGACACGATGACGGTGAGAGCGTACGCAGCCTGCTCGCCCACGAGCGGACGAGCAGTGTCCACCAACTGGGTTTCTTCCACCCTTTCTGCCAGCCAGTCAAACTCTTTGAGCATGCGCCCACGGAAATAGGGCTTCCGAAGCAGCGATCGGATGAGATCCCGCGCCCGCAGCTTGAGCGCGGAACGAACGATGAGGAGCAACATCTCGAGGTGCGGGTCGGCCACATACACCGCGTGCTCCTCATCCATCCTCCGGGTCGAGAGCATGCGGTCCTCCCAGGGCAGTCGATAGCCTTTCAGCCCTTTTTCGCCGAGTACGAGCTGGTGATGGAGGTGTAAGTGTGCCAGTCTGCCCGTCGAGGCGTCCAGCGCAAGAAAGTCTTCGATTCCCGCATAAGCGCGGTCGGCTACGGCCAGGACGCGCTTGAACCCCGTGTCGTGCAAAGTGCCCGCGAGCGCCGGGGAGGTTTCCAACGCCACCAGGACATCGAGGTCCGTGACGCCAGCAACGGCAGCGCCGAGATGCTCGTTGCTCTTCCAATGACAGTAGGAAACGTCTTCGAGGTTCAGTCGGTCAAACAACTCTCGCACGACGCCCAGCGCATGGCGTCTGGTGGCCGGCTCAGGCTGGCCCGACATCAGGCGCCCCTGGCGCGGTCGCCCTAGCGTCCGCCGCATCAGTTTCGCCGAAGCGACCCAGCTGGAAACGCTTCGGTAGGTACGCCCGGAGTACGTCGACTATCCAACGTCCATCCACGCCCAGGAAGACGCGAGGCAGCCGCGAGGTGAGTAACGCGACCACGAGGAGCGCGAGAGAGCCCGCGGCGGCCAGGCGAACCGCGGCTGGCAAATCCCACCGCCTCAGCAGCGTTACGGCGCTCCAGGTGGCGATACCCGACACCGCGGCGAGTCCCAGGGCCGCCTCGTGAGCGGCAAAGAAGCTCCCCCACGTCATGCCTGAGACGCTCAAGCTGAGTTGGGCCATCAGGAGAAAGTTGATGGCTAGGGCCCCGACCACGCCCCACGCCACGTATTCCACCCCCCAGTGCTGGCCCACCCACGCTCCGCCAATGACGAGAAAGGCGTAGACCCCCTGCCGCCAAGCCCGGCGGTAGACGGCACCGGTCGCGCGAGAAATGGAATCGCTCATTTTATAGCTGGTTCGGAAGAGCAGGCCAATCGAAAGCACCTGGAAGGGCGCGATGGCCTCCAACCACTTGGGCCCCAATAGGACACCAACCAGCTCCGGGGCGAGCACAAAAAGCAGCACACTGGCCGGCAGCATCACCAACGCGATGAGAGAAACTCCCCGTCGGTAGGCCGTTCGAAGTTGTTGCGCCTCACCCTGCACTCTCGCCATGACGGGGAACAGCACCGTGTCCAGTATGGTGCCAAACACTACCGCCGGCATCGCCATGAGTTGATAGGCGCGGCCATAGATGCCCAGAGCCTGCGGACCGAGCCAGCGGCCGACGACCAGGTTGTCGCCCTGGACAGCGAAGTAATTGCTGACCCTCGCAGCGGTGAACCCACCGCCAAAGAGGGCAAGCTCGCGGCAGGCCGCCCACTCGATGCGACGGCTGAGGGACTGGGGCCGAGCGAGGAGGAGCAACCCGGTGTTCAGAGCAGCCTGAGTCATCTGCCCAGCTACCAGCGCCCAGACCCCTGCGCCGGCCCACGCGAGCATTACCCCAACCAGCCCATACCCCACCGCATAGCTGACCACGTCCCGGTTAGCGAGCAAGCGAAAGTTCAGATCGCGTTGAAGCAAGGATTCGGGGACGACTGCGATCCCCTTCAGCGGAAAGATCCAGGCGAGCACCCGCAACACCGGCTCGACTTGGGCAATCTGAAAAAATGCGGCGGCGGCAGGGGCCACCAGCCACACCAGGAATCCCACGATCAGCCCAAAGAGGACCGAGCCGGCAAAAGCGGCTTTAATGTGCCTCGGCTCGAGATCGGGCCGCTGCACAATAGCCGGTCCTAGACCAACCTCGGAAAAGATGGCGGAGAACCCGATGACCACGAGCGCGGCGCTCACCACACCAAACTGGGCTGGGGTCAGGAGGCGGGCGAGGATGCTGAGCACCACCAACTGCAGGACAGCGCGCCCACCCCGCCCCATGGTAACCCAGAACATCCCGGTGAGGGTATCGCGCGTCAGAGACGACTTTGCCTTGCTCATCCACCGCTCCGCGATGATCGCCCGTCCGCGTCTGCGGTCAGTCGGTAGCCTCCACGTACTCGTAGGGGTAGTAGTAATCCTCTGCCTGCTTCAACACGCCCTGTGGGTCGTTGAGCACCGTGCCTACCACCCGCGCACCGACCTTGACGAGTTGCTGGTACGCGTGCTGTACGGCCCCGCGGCCGGTTCGGCCAGCGCGCACCACGAACAGGACGCCGTCGGCCATCGATGCCAGGATGGCCGCATCGGCGGAGGCGAGCACGGGCGAGGCATCGACGATCACGAGATCGAATATGTCGGACAGCTCGCGGAGCAGCCCCCGAACCTCGGCTTCCCGGAAGGTTTCCGAGGAGCGGGACCGCATGCCGGCGGGCAACAGAAAGAGTCCCTCGAGCGCCGTCTGCCGAATGTGGCCCTGTAACTCGTGCCCGTTCATGACCGGCGGAGCAGCGGAGCCGTCCGGAATGGTCTCTCCTGACCCGGCATTGGAGTTTATCAGCTCGGTCAGCCCAGGGCCCCGCGGCACGAGGAAGATCTTATGCAGCCGCGCTCGCCGGAGATCGCCGTCTACCAGCAGGACGCGCATTCCCCCCCGTGCGAAAATAACGGCCAGGTTCGCCGCCGTGAGGGTCTTGCCTTCGCCGGGGGCGCCGCTGGTAACCACAATCGTCTTGAGTCGCTTCCCCCACTCCGACCAGATGAGGTTCGTCCGCAGCATGCGAAAGGCCTCGGTCCCGATCGAGCGGGGTTGAGAGAACGTCACCAGCCCTTGGGGCGAGGGGATGACCCGCTGAATCGAGTCTACAGCTTGCCCTGGATGAGCGCCCAACCAAGAACCACTTTGCGCAGGAGCTGGCCGGCTTCCGCCAGGGCGAGGCTTACCTCCCTTGGGTAACCGGGCGCGGGGCCGATGCCCGTTCTTGATCATCACGCGCGGGATGATCGCTATGCCGGGGAGCTGTAGGGCATCCTGCAGGTCTTCCGGCCGGCGGATCGAGGTGTTATTCGCCTCCCATACAAAGGCGACACCGCCGCCCAGGAGGAGGCCCACCAGCAGACCAAGACCAAGCTTCAACCAGCCCGCCGGCCAGGTCGAACTGTAGGGCACGCCGGCCAGATCCGTGATCTGCATGTCGCCCACTTCTGCGGCCTCGGCCAGACGCGCCTTCTGCGACTCTTGGCGAAGGTGATCACCGAGGGTACGCAACGCTTCGACCCGCGCCTCGAGCCGCATCTCCTCCGCTTCGAGTGCCGGCAGTATTTGCATGGAAACGCCCGATCGCTGCCGGAGCGCTCCCAGAGCCTCGATCCGGGCGTCCAGCGACCTGACCTGACTCGCCACGGCGCCGAGCAGCTCCTGTTTGGTCGAGCTGGTTGCCGCCCTGAGCTGCGCCAGGTCAGGGTTGGTTGGGGCGCTGCGCCAGGTGAGTGAGTCGAGCTTGGTCTGGTTCTCAATCAGCTGTTGCGTCAATTTCGCGACTGCCGGATTCGAGGCCATCTCTGGAGAAAACGCGAGGCTGCGCAGCGCGTGGCCGCTGACCGAGTCGTTGGGGCTGCTCAGGAGCTCCGGCAGTTCCCCGAAGGTACGGCGATCCGCCAGGAGCTGCTCTCGCTGCGCGTCGAGCGCCAAAAGCGCCGTCTGCGCCGCGGCGAGCCGGTCGGACGAGTTGGCCAACTGCCGACGACTGCGGAAGGTCACCAGGTTCCCCTGGGCGTTCGCGAGCATTCGGTCGGTTTGGCGAAGCTGTTCCGAGAGGAATATTCGGCGGCGGCGGGATTGCTCTTGGGCCACCCGGATGTTGACTGCCTGGAAGGTTTCTACCACGGCATTGACGACTTGCTGCGCCAGCTTCGGGTCGGTGGTGGTATACGAAACGTCGATCACATCGGTCCCCTGACGCTCCACTACCTCGATATTGGCCAAAACCCGGTCGATCTCCGCCTCGCGAGTGGACACCGAGAGCAAGGCATCCTGCACATCTGCCTCCGGCCGCGCCTTGACCACGAACTCCACACCCCCAAGCCTGAGGACATGGCCATATGGCGCGTGCACCGTCCGCTGACCCGCTCGTGTCACGACTTCCCGGCCGGTGAAGTGGAGCATCAGGGTATCAGGGGTGACGGCAGGATCGACGTGGACCTGGTCGAGGGAGCTGAGCGGAAACTCGGCGGAGAGCGTGCTCAGCCGCATGCCGAGCGAATCGACAACGCTCCCGACCACTTGGCGGCTCTTGAGATGCTCGCTCAGCGAGACCACGGGATCGATCGTGCGCGGCGGGAGCGGGGCCGCCGCGTCCTCAATATCCGCGGTGAGGTTCCGCAGTCCTTCGCTGAACCGAACCGTGGCCGTGGCGCGGTAGACCGGGGGGTTCCTAAGCGCCAAGAACGCCGCCGCCCCGACCGTGCACGCGACCACCGCCAGGATAAGCCAGACGTGCCGCCAGAATATGAAGAAGGCGTCCCTGAACGCCACTGCGTCGGGAGCCCCCCGCCTCGTGACCCTGTCTACCCCGCGCGGGATCAAGTCGCTCGACCGGTCCTGGTTGGCCTGGCGACTCTCGCGAGATGGCTCTGACTCTGACATAAACTCGTTACCTCGTCGCGCCTTCAGCGAG
>JBBQXQ010000150.1:0-6901 GCA_038209515.1 Gemmatimonadales bacterium | reverse complement strand
ATCACGATGGGGATCGACCGCGAGCCGTTAGTCAGATACTGGTCCATGACCTCGGGGTACTTGTCCCGCATAATCACTCGCACCTCGAGCCCTGGAGCCTGGGCGGCAAATCGGGCGATGATCGGTACGGTGTTCGACGCGTCTCCGCACCAGTCTTCCGCAATCACGAGCAGCTTGCGCTGCGTTCCCGGCGACACAGCGGCAAGCGCCCACTCCGGCACTCGCGCCAGATTATACACGCCCTGCCACAACCCGCAGAATTCGGCCTTGCAGGCGGCGACGAACGCATCGAAGGTGAGCGCCTCATCCCACAGCTTCCTGAAGTCCAGCATGTCCGCTCCGATCGCGATAGAGACTCCCTTCACAACAGGCCGGCCGCCCGAAGAGTTCCTCACCTGGTTGTCATCCGTCAAATCTCCTCGATCTTGATCCCCCGCTTCCCCAGCTCCGACACGTAGGCGTCGAAGGGAACCGCCTCGTCGGGGGTGTGCACGCCCTTGGCCTTGACCCGCCCATCGACCTGCATCTGTCCGGTGATCGAGAGCGAGTAGCCGGTGGTCCGCATCATGGCGCTGATACCGTGCTTGACATCGTAGTAGTCGATCAGGCGGAAGGTCACGGAGTGAGGCTGGCCGGCTTTCTTGCCGGTCGCCTGCACCTGCAAGGCCACCAGGTCACGACCCTCGGGCTTGTACAGCCGGGAGTGAACCGCCGCGATGAAGACATCGCGCGGTACGACCTTCTTTCCCTTTACATCGATCGGCTCGTTACTCAGCAGGCCGAGCTCCCGAATGGGGCGGATGACGGCAGCGTGTCCCGGGTAGCGCAGCGTTTTGTACTCCATAACGTCGATCTTGCCTTGATAGGCAAACGGGAGGGTACTGATTCCACCGCCGGTGTGGAACGCCTCGAGCATTCCGACCGGTGAGGGGAACTCGACCGGCTCCACCTCGCTCAGGGCATCGACCTGCACCGGCCTTCCCCCGCGGAGCACCCATGAGGGTGTAGTGTAGTAGTCGAGCGCTCCCTCGAGCGAGTATACAATCTGGTAATTGAGGGGTGGCTCCGGGCTCTGCGGCAGCCCGCCGACGTAGATCTTTACCTTTTCGGCCTGATCGAGCCGCCGGATTCCCTCCGCTGCCAGGATATTTACCATGCCCGGCGCGAGCCCGCAGTCGGGGATTACGGAGATGCCCTTGGCCAGCGCTTCCCCGTGGAGCTTCTTCTGCTCCAGCACGATCTCGGTGTTCCCCCCGAGGTCGGAGAAGTGGGAGCCCGATTGAACCGCGGCCTTGGCCATCGGTCCGTTGTAGTAGTAGGGGATGGCGCTCATGACCGCTGCCTGGCCCCGGAACGTCTGCGCGACGGCGGCAGAGTCGGTGACGTCGAGCTTGACCGTACGCAGCCGTCCGCCCCAGTCGCCCTGGAGAAAGGATGGGAGCTTATCGAGCCGCACATCGGCCAGAGTCACCGTGATAACCGCCGGGTTCTGCAGCAGATCGTACGCGCAGGCGCAGCCCTGGAGCCCGGCGCCGAGGACGAGCAATTTCATTTACGACCCCGAAAAAGTGGAGAAAAAAGCCCCGGAAGATACTCGATAGCCGGGAAGAGCTTCAATGGGATCAGTTGTCACCCTGATTTGAGCTTCGGCCCCCTCGCCTTCGCTGCGCTGCGGCTCAGGGTGACAGGCTAGCCTAGCAGCTTACATTGTCCCTCAGTGACAACGCCTTCACCCGCTCCTTCTCCATCGCGCCGCGACGGCGCCGCTACCCGGCAGAAGCTCCTCCGGGCCGGCCTCGAGCTGTTCACCACCGTAGGGTTCCGGGCGACCACCACGCCCGAGATCGCGGCTCGCGCGGGCGTCGCCGAGGGAACGATTTACCGGCACTTCAGCGGCAAAGAGGATTTGCTCATCGCCGCCTATCACGAGGCACAGCGCTGGGGGCTGGCTCTGGTCAAGGGACCGGACGGCGACAAGGCCCTGTCGCCCCGCGAGCGGCTGCTCGGCGTGGCGAAGCGGCTGGTGAGCGCGGGTGAAAGCGATCCAGCCATGACCCGAATGCTGCTCCGGCGGCGGGAGCAGGGATACCTCGACGACAGCGCCCGCGAGGCCGCGCGCGCGTTCCGGGAGGCGTTGCAGCACGTTGTTGCCAGCGGGAAGTCGGATGGACTGGTGCGCGCGGGTCCGGCCGATCTGTGGACCTCGGTGTGGCTCGCGCTGGTGGCGTTCGCGGCAGAGCGAGTGAGCGCCAAGGAGTGGTCACCCGATCACCCGCAGGTGGCGTTGACGCTCGACGCGGCGTGGGATGCGATTGCGGCTAGAGGTGAGAGGTAAGAGGTGAGAGGTAAGAGGTGAGAGGTAAGAGGTAAGAGGTGAGAGGTAAGCGGTAAGCGGTAAGCGGTAAGCGGTGAGCGAGCGACGCTATCCCCTCTCACTTCTCACCTCTCACCTCCCACGCCTTCAAAGTACGTCAGCTGCCTGGGATTCTCCGGCAGCTGGGACCACGTGAGCCGCCGGGGACGGCCCCGGCCGAGCGGGCGGATCTCCACCTTCTCGCCGATCAGCAGCGCCACCGAATCCGGTCCCCACCGCACCGCCTGCTGCGCGCCCCGGGCGAGGAACCCGGGTGCACCGCTGTCACCCGCGACGCACAACTCCCCGGCCGTCTGGCACGGCACCACCCGGGCGAAGACCGGGTCTCCCAGCAGCACGGCCAAGCTGGACTCGGCGGCGGCGCGCTTCGCTTCCGGCACCGGCCGAGGCTCGGGCTTCGCCGGTGGAGCGTCGAGCCGGTAGAGGCCTCCCGCGGCCTGGACGACCAGCGAGCCGCCATCCCGGCTCCAGCCGACCTGGCGTGGCGTACCGGCACCCTTCGGCAACCGCAGCTCCCGGTCGGCGCCGCTCAACAGATTCAGCAGCCAGACGGTGGCCGGCGTCGAATCGCGGAGCGACCGGGCGCGGAGAAAGGCCACCGCCCACCCATTGGGAGAGAGTGCCGGAGCGAGCTCCGCGACCGGGGTGTATGTGAGGGGAATGGCGGGGCCGCCGTCGCCCCGTACGGCGTAGAGGTCACTCGAGGTGCCGCTGCCGCCGACGAAGACCGCGTACGCATCGCGGCCGACCTCGGCCTTGCCCCGGAGCGGAGGAAGGGTGCCCTCGCAGGCGGTGAGAAGGAAGAGGTAAGAGGTGAGAGGTAAGAGGTAAGAGGTACGCAGCGCCATCGCTCCAAGCGTAGCGAGGAATCCCCCTTCCCTCTCACCTCTCACTTCTCACCTCTCACTTTCCCCTCACCTTCACTTCTTACTTCTCACCTCTCACCGTGCTTTTGAGAAGCCACCATCCGTTCGGATCTACCTCGACCTGCTTCGGCTTCCGCGGCACGCCCTCGACCACCTGCCGGTTCTGCCTGCCATCCACGTCGATCCGGAACGGCTTTCCATCCACCAGTATCTCGAGGCCCAGAATGCGATACGCTCCCCACTCGGCCTTCTGGGTCTCAGCGATATCTAGTGTCAGCTTCTTCCCCTTGTGCTTCCAGCGAACATCGAGCACCGGATATCCCGGCTGGGTGAGCGCCTGACGGAAGTACCAGTCGAGATCCTTCCCCGCAGCCAGGGACATGATCCTGGCAAAATCGGCCGAGAGGGCGGTGCTGTCCCGGTAGACCGCGTAATAGCGCCGGAGGCCCGCGTAGAACCCGGAGTCGCCCACGAGCCCCCGGAGCTGATGGAGCACCCAGGCCCCCTTCTGGTAATTGTTGCTGTTGAGCAGATCCACCAGCTTCGACTCGGCGGTGTCGATGACCGGTCGCTCGGTGTCCTTGGAGCCGAAGACGGTGTTGGCTGCTGTTCGCATCTCGGCACGGAAGGCGCTGTCGCCATCGGCGTGCCGGCGCCAGAGCGCCTCGAGGTAGGTGGCGAACCCCTCGGAGAGCCACAGGTGATGCCAGTCGGCCTCGGTGACCGCATCGCCGAACCACTGGTGTGCCGTCTCATGGGCGACCACCGGCTCGCCCAGGTTCCTGGTGCCGTACCGCTTCTCGTCGTAGAAGATCGCGGTGGCGTTTTCCATGCCGCCGAAGCGGGTGCTCGACTCCACGTGCGCCAGGCTGGGATAGGGAAACGGGCCGATGAGGGTGCTGAAGTAGTCCACGATCTGGCTCGCCCGGCGAAACGGATCGCTCACGGCGTAGGCCGAGTCCCGAGGATAGGCCCAGACCGAGACCGGAACGCACTTCACCGCACAGTTTGCGTCGGGGAGTTTGGTGCGCGCCAGCCGGCCGATGCCGACCACCATGGTGTACACCGGAATCGGCGTGTCCAACCGGTAGTTCCAGACGGCGTGGCCGTACGGCAGGGTATCGATCTTCTCCAGCACGCCGTTCGCGATCACCTGGTCCTCGAGCGGCGCCTGCACGTGGAACGCCACCGTCGCCTTGTCGCTCGGATGATCCTGCGATGCCAGCCAGAGGTGGGCCCGGTCGGGCCAGTTGTCGGCGAAGATGGTGCGGTCGCCGTACTGGTTCTTGCCGATGATCAGACCGTCGCGGACCAGGCCGTGATAACGGACCCGGGTGCTGAGGGTGTCGCCCGCGTGCTTCTCATGCGGCACATCGATCTCGCCGGCGGAGCGAGCGTACATGGTGCGGGAGAGCCGGGTGTTGGGCTTTCCATCTACCAGAACCCGAATCACCCGCATGCTCGAGTCGAGCTCCATCTGGACCGGCGCGGACGAGCGGAGGCGCCAGGTGGTCTGCACCTCACCGAGGACGTGGGTGGCGGTGTCGCTGGGGACGAGGGTGATGTCGTAATGCAGCGCGTCGTGGACCGGGTGCACGGTATCTGCCCGGGCGGCGAGCGGGGACTGGAGAGCAGTCTGCACGAGAAGTAGTAGAATCATCAACTGGTGTCACCCTGAGCGTAGCGAGGTTGGGTTCCGGCCCCCTCGGGCGCTTACGCGCCCTCAGGGTGACAACCGTCGGGAATCTACTTACCCAGTCTTGCTCGATAAAACTCCAGAATCCTGTTCCAGGCCTTCTCCACCTGCGGTCCGTCGGACCCCTGCCGACCGGGCTTCAGGAACCCGTGTCCCGTCCCGGGATACACCTCCGAGGTGAACGTCTTCCCGTCCGACTGCATTGCGGCGGTCACCTCCGGCAGCGTGGCGTCGATCCGTTCGTCGTTCTCGCCGTAGATGCCGAGCACCGGCGCCTTGATCCGCTTCATGTCGGCCGTATCGGGCGGAGGACCGTAGGCGACCACCACGGCCTTCAGTCGCGGATTATTGGAGGCGTAGCGGAAGCTCTGTCCCCCGCCCCAGCAGAACCCGATTGTGCCGATCTGGTCCTTGGCGACCGCGGGCAGCCCATTCACGTAGGCATAGGTGGCATCGAGGTCGGCGGTGATGCGGTCGGGCTCCAGCTCACCGATCAGCTTCCGGCCCTCATCCGGGTTCGAGGGCGACTTGCCGTGCTTCGACGAAAGCAGGTCGGGCACGATCGCGACGTAGCCCGCCTTGGCGAGGCGGTCGGCCACCGTGGGTTCCCAGTCGGTGAGGCCGAAGATCTCGTGGATTACGATGACGGCCGGTGCCCTGGTCTTCCGCTCGGGATAGGCAACGTACGCGCGAATGGTCTGGTCCCCGCGCTTGATCTTCACCCACTCGCCGTGGGTGGTGACCGAATCGGGTGCCGCGACGGCCGGCCTTGCCCTGCCCTGCACGGTATGTAGCCACGTTCCAGCCGCTCCGGCCAATGCGGCGATCAGAGCGACCAGGGCATACGATAGCGCACCGCGCGTGCTGAGGTGCATCATCACGGTACCTCCCAGAACGAGACCTTGCCCATCATCAGCTGCGGTACCGCCACCCGAGAGTCCTTGGGATCGACGTCGATGTCGGCGGGAGAGGTAACCCCCGACGCCACCTTTCTCGTCTGGCCCTTTTCCACCACGAAGAGGCTCGAGTCGGCCCAGCTCGTCACCAGCAGCCGACCATCGGGAAGAAACACGACGCCGTCCTGCTGACCGGGCCCGGAGCCGATCGACTTAAAGTCCTTCTCGCCCGGCTTCCACCCATAGATCCCCTTCCCCAGGAAGGAGACGATCACGAAGCGTTTCTGCTGGGAGTCCCAGGTAATGCCGTTGGGGCCCTCGAGCTTGGGCGACGTGAGTACGACGGTGGCACCGCCTTTGGTAATACGGAAGACCTGGTCGGGCCCGGGATGAGCGACGTCGCCCTTCAATCCGAAGATCACACCGGTATCGGTCATGTAGATCGCACCGTCGGGTCCCACCGCTGCGCCGTTGAGGAACCGGGCTTTTCCCTTGGTGCTGACATTGGCGATGAGCGCCCCGGTGCGCTTGCTGAAGGCGCGGGCGAAGTCGATGTCCGCCACCCACAGGGTGTCGCCGTTGATGGCCAGCCCCTTGGGTGCATTCAGCGTGACGCCCTTGGCCCCACCCTCGATGAACTTGAGGTTATACGGCGTTCCATCGGGCCGGAGCCGGCTGATGTATCCGTTGTTGTCCTTCCCCGTGGGCGAGCCGTTGATGTTGGCCACGAACCAGATGTCGAGGTCGCGGTCGTAGCGGGCCGACTCGGGGCCCTGGAGATTCGGGGTCTCTCCCACCTTCCGGAACATCCCCGACTCTTTCTCGTAGACGGCGGCGGAATCAGCAAGCGCGGCATCCCTGGCGCCGGAATCGCCGGATTTGCAGGCGCTGGATACCAAGGCCGCCAGGGCCGCCAGGGTCAGGGATGGTGTGAGATAGTGCCGGAGCATGGGACGGTCTCCACTCTCAGAGGAAGAGGAAATAATAAGCGGGGCAGCGGGGCAGCGGGGCAGCGGGGCAGCGGGGCAGCGGGGCAGCGGGGCAGCGGGGCAGCGGGGCAGCGGGGCAG
>JBBQXQ010000149.1:0-6919 GCA_038209515.1 Gemmatimonadales bacterium | reverse complement strand
CCCCGCGCGTTGGCCATCTTGAGCTTGTCGTAGGTCAGCTCGCCCACGGTCGCGTCCAGCCCGAAATCGAGCTTGGGGGGCACCGGGATGATCTGCAGGTCGCCCTTCCCCGATCGCCACTCGTCCAGGTTGAACCGGTTGCTGTGCACCGCCGCCGTGCCCCGGAGGGTGTCGTCCCGGAAGACGTAGGAGATCAGGTTGTCGAGGGAGCCGGTCGCCTCGAGATCGCTGCTGCCGACCGAGCCTCGGAAAGTCGTGAGCTCCGCCCGCTCCGGTCTGAGCCGGAGCGACGCCTGCTGGATCGCCAGGGGATGGGGCAGCGTTTTGCCTTTCACGGTGAGGTTGGCGACGTCCACGCTGCCGCCGGCCCCGACCTTGTCGTACTGCTTCTTGTCGATGGAGGACATCCGGGAGCGCACCGCCGCGTCGGCCGCGATGGTGCCGGTGAGCTGGTCGATGCCCTCCAGCTTGACCGTGCGACGGAGGTCGGCCAGATCCACCTTACCCTTGACCCTGAAATCCACGTTGGGATCGGAGACCGGTGTCTTGACCACGAGCCCCACATCGACCGGGTTCGCGCCAAGCAGCAGGTGGAAGCGGTCGAGCTTGACGACGGTGCTGTCGGCGCTGCCACCGGGATTGGTGAGCGCCAGATCCAGGAAGATGGAGCGGGCCGGGAGCGGGAGATCGGGATACTGGAAGGCGGCGTCGTTCACCTTGGCGTTGAGCTGGAACGCCGGAAAGGCACTGTCGCCATACTCGCCCTTGACCCGCCCCGCCATAGTAAAGCTACCCGAGGTCTTGACCTTGCCGAAGTCGTGGGCGTACACCGCCGGCACCAGCGACAGGATGCTCCGGAAGTTGGTGCTCGGCGCCTGGAAGGCGAGGTCGAGGCCGAGCAGCTTGCCGGCCGAGCGGGCGGAGCCGGAGACGCCGAGCTTGAGGTCGTTGAGGCTGAGCTCGGTGGTCTTGAGGGTGTACGCCTTGTTTGCGAGGTCGGCCGCGACATCGGCGTTGAGGCCGAGCTTGACCCGGTTGAGATAGGGGATGCCGGCGAAGCTGACGCTCACCGTGTCGGCGCTGGCCCGGGTCTGGACCGCGACCTGCTTCTGGCTGAAGTCGCCGCTGAGCGACTGGTTGAAGCCCTTGAGCGTCGCCTTGAGCTTGGCTCGGCGGTTGTCGAAGGCGACGGCGGCGTCCTTGATCTCGAAATTGCGGAGACTGACGTCCATAGACTTTGAGTCGCGAGTCGCGAGTCGCGAGTCGCGAGTGATGTTCCAGTTTGCCGTACCATCCTCCAAGGCTATGAGCCACAGCCTGGGCTGGTCGAGCTCGACGCCGCGGACGACAATCGGCTGGCCACCCCCGACGACGTTGCCCAGCACGCTGAACAGATCGAGCACCACCCCGAGGTGGCGGACCTCGGCCAGGGTGTCGCCCGTGAAGCGGCCTTCGTTCGCGACCGTGAGATCGTCGAGCCGAAGCGTGAGATTGGGAAAGTTCCGGAAGAAGGTGACGCCGATGTCCCGCCAGTCCACCCGGGCCGCGAGACTCTGATTTGCCGCCACCTTCACCCGCTGGGCGATCCGGTCGCGGAAGAGCAAGGGCAGGGCGAGGAGCAGCACGAGGAGGAGGGCGAGCACGGCGCTGAGTATGACGAGGATGCGTTTCATGCGGTGTAGGGTCTAGAGTCGAGGGTCGAGAGTCAAGGAGATTCGGCGGATTTGAAGGGCTGCGCTCGGGATGAGATGGTGTCCCACGGAGCCGCTCGGCCTCACGGAGCGTCCGCGGTCCGGAGGACCGCGCCAAACCAAGAGCCCGGCCCGTAAGGGCCGGGTGGGCCGCGGGCCCAAATGAATCATGCATGCCCGCCGAAGGCGGGCGTTTTCACCACGGTTCATAGATAAAGAATCGCCGGTCACCGCGATGGACAATCGCGGGTCCGCGATGAACCAACCGCCGCTCACCGCGATGAATCCACACGCCCGCTACGCGGGCCTTCTTCGATTATTTGGGCGTGGACGCCCACCCCACCCTTACGGGTGGGGCTAATCATTTGGCGCGGTCCTCCGGACCGCGGATGCTCCGTCTAGCGAGGAGCTCCACTCCGCTATTTTCCACCGCCGTACCGCCGTACCGCCCTACCGCCTTACCGCCTACTCTTTCTTCTTCGCGGTGGGCGGCAGCAGTCCGTTGAGCCGGAGATAGATGGCGAGCTGGCTGTAATGGTCCGCCCAGTCCTGGGCCGTTGCGAACATCACCTCCGACCGGGAGAGCTGGCGATCCCCGAAGAACGGCAGCTTCTGGCCCAGCTTCGAGTCGTCCACCTTGGCCAGCGCCGACTCGCAGAACTGGAAGGTCTCCTTGAGCCGCGGCACTAGCTTCCCCTTTGGAGCTCCGCCCTTTAGCTCGGAACGCTTCGGCGCCGTCACTCCAGCGACTGTCGAGCAGAGGTAGTCGTTCCCTTCCGACAGGTGGGCAATGACGTCGCCGAAGCTCATCTGCGCCGGGGTCGGCTTGAAGCCGTATTTGCCGGCCGGCATCTCCTCCGCCGCAGCGACGAGATTGCGGCTGTCACGCTGCGCGATCGAGCGTAAAGCATCGGAAACCGATGGCGTGGCGTTCTGCGCCGCGGCGGAGGCCGTGCAGCAGCAGACCGCGAGTGTGATGAGCCGAAGCGGTTTATTCATGGTCACGAATCCAGTGGGGGTGAGAGTGGCGTCGGTCTCAACCTATAGCCGGCCTCCGCCTTCGCAACGCCATCGCGACCGCCGTACCGCCAGCACCGTATGCCTTACCCCCGCAACGCCAGGAACACGGCCCCAACCACCAGCACCACCTCGATCGCCATCTTCAGCGCCGCCGCCGCGGCTCGGCGCGACCCGCCGTATCGCTTCGAGAAGCGGTGGCGGACCTGGGCGAGGGTGTCGCCCGTGAAACGGCCTTCGTTCGCGACCGTGAGATCGTCGAGCCGGAGGGTGAGATTGGGAAAGTTCCGGAAGAACGTGAGCCCAACGTCCCGCCAGTCGACCCGTGCGTTGACGCTCCGATTCACCTCCAGCTTCGCGCGTTCGGCCGATTCGGTGGCGAAAGAGCATCGGCAGGACGAGGAGCAGCACGAGGAGGAGGACGAGCAGGGTGCCGAGGATGGCGAGAGTGCGTTTCATTTATTGTAGGGTTTAGCGCGGCGAAGAAGCCCTGCCAGCTCGGCGAGAATTGCTTCGGTCAGCTCGTCCTGCAGCTCGAATACATTCTCCACGGCCCTCTCGTACCGCTGGGACCAGAGATGGGTCCCATCGACCGGATCGATCAGGCGGAGTGTCACCCGGATCCGGCCGCCGGCCTGGCGGATACTGCCCTCCAACACGGCATCCAGGCCGGCGCGGGTGACGCTGTCCGCCGACGGCAGCGCTACCAGGCGCACTCCTTCGAGACGGGCGAGCCGGCTGGTCAGCTCCTCGACCAATCCCTCCGCCACATAGTCGTTGCTCTCCGCCGAACTGAGGTTGGTGATCGGGAGGACCGCAACCGAGAAGCGCGACCGGTCAGGAGCAGGAGTGCCCGCCGCCGAAGGCCGTCGCAGTCGGTCAGCCAGGGCCAGCACCGCCGGATTGGGCGACGCCTCCAGCTCACGGCCGACGCCCACCTCGTATCGTTGCGCCTGTTGCAATGCCTCAGCCCTATCCCCATGGGCGGCGAGCGCTGCCATCAGTCGCATGATGACCCGGGAGCTCAGCGGCTCGTGCTCGGCCAGCAGGCTCCACCATCTCGACGCGCTCGCCCGGTCGCTCCGTGCCTCCGCATCGATCGCTAGCGTCTCCAGCGCCTCGCCATACGCCCGGGCCAAACCGGCTCGCTCGGACTCGACCCACCGCTCGAACTCCGGAGAGTCGTCGAGAAAAAACCCATCCATGAAGGGACCACTGTAGCAGGCCACTGCCCGCTCGAACTCTCCCCGAGACCGGCTGGCCTTGAACTGGGCGACATCGCTGCTGATCCGGTCGGGGTTGAGCCGGATCTCGCCAGCTGCAGCAATGAGGGCATCCTCCCCCAGGCTCCGACGCAGTGCATGTAGCAGCTGGCTCAGACGGTGGCCCGCCCGGCGGGCATCGGCCTCGGGCCAGAGCATGGCGACGACCTTGTCCCGGCTCAGCCCGCGCTCGCCCGCGGCGGCCACCAGCGTGAGCAGCGCAAGCGCCTGCCGTTGGGCGGCACACCCGCCGAGGGCGCCGGCCGGTCCTTCTACTGCAGGACTGCCGAAGCTTCTGATAGTCAGCCCGGGGGAGTGGGCCGGCGCGTCTGATACCTGTCTGATATGCATCTGACTTCCTGACGCTATTGTAGCCCCCGTCAACAGGCCGAGCAAGCAAACTCGACGTACCAGGGGGATATATGGCTCACCGCTTCGTTCTCATCTCCAGCAGCCTGGTCGCATTCGGCGCTCTCATCGCCTGTGATCATACTTCACCGGTTTCCCCTTCCTCCGGCTCATCGACGGCCGGGATCACCGCCGCGGCACGGACGGTCCCATGGAAGGAGTCGTACAAGGCCTCCGGGACCGTCGCCCTTGACCCCAGCTGCACCAATTTTCAGCTCCTAACCAGTCTCCAGGGCGGAGGAACCGCCACCCACGTCGGCAAGTACACCATCGTCAACTCGCATTGCGTAGACCCGGTCACCGGTGTGCTGACCGATGGCACCTTCACCAAGACTGCCGCCAATGGCGACCAGCTCTTCGGGACCTACGTCGGAAACAGCACCGTCATCCAGCCACCGGCTCCGGTTGGTATCTTCAGCGTAACCGGCACCCTCACCTTCACCGGCGGAACCGGACGGTTCGCCGGCGCGACCGGCACGGCCACCATGGCGGGGAGCCTACAAGCCGATTTCTCCCAAACCCCGGTATCGACCACCGTCACCCTGACGATGGTCGGAGAGATCTCGTCGCCCGGCCTGGCCCAGCACTAGTGGAGCACGGCGTACGCCGACCTACACTCAGGAGGATAGACCGATGGCAATGACCGCAGCCGGGCCGAAGGGCACGCGCGACTCGAGCACTCCCGGATCCAGCCCTCCTCCGACCAGCCAGGCGCAGCTCGAGGGGACCGTGGCCCGCGTGCGGGAGGGGGCCCGCATGTTCGCCAAGCTCTCGCTGGACCAGCGGGTGCAGCTCGCCAATTCGATGCAGGCCGGCTATCTCAGGATCGCCCGGGCCAGTGTGGTGGCGGCCTGCGCAGCGAAGGGAATCCCACTGGGCAGCCCACTCGAAGGCGAGGAGTGGACCCTGGGGCCCTGGTTCGTGGTCCGTCATCTCCGGCTGATTCGTCAGTCGCTGCTCTCCCTCAAGCACACCGGGAACACCCCAATCGGGCAGATTGGCCGCACTGCCGACCAACGCCTGGCGATCCAGGTCTTCCCGGCCGGCACCATCGACGGCACGCTGTTCATGGGAGTTCGAGTGGACGTCCACCTGCAGTCGGGCGTGACCGCGGAGTCGATGGAGCGCTCCCGGGCGCGTTTCTATAAGAGCCCGGACCACGCGGGCCGCGTGGTGCTGGTGCTGGGAGGAGGAAACGTCAACGGCATTCCCTCGATGGACGTGTTGAGCAAGATGTTCAACGAGGGCAAGGCCTGCATCCTCAAAATGAATCCGGTGAACGCCTACCTGGGTCCCTTCCTGGAAGAGGCATTCGCCGACGCCATCCGGCAGAACTTCCTCGCCATTGTCTATGGCGGCGCTGGAGAGGGTGCCTACCTGGCGAACCACCGGGACGTGGATGAGGTCCACCTCACCGGTTCGGACCGGACCTTCGATCAGATCGTCTGGGGGCCGCCCGGCGCCGAGCGGGAAACCCGAAAGGCGCAAGGCAGACCGGTGCTGCAGAAGCCGGTAACCGCCGAGCTGGGCAATGTCTCGCCGGTCATCGTGGTCCCCGGCCGCTACAGTGCCAAGGAGCTGGCCTATCAGGCAGAAGACGTGGCAGCGGGTCTCACCTGTAATGCCGCATTCGACTGTAACGCCAACAAGGTGCTGATCATGCCGAAGGGTTGGCTGCAGCGGGAGGCGTTCCTCGCCGCACTCGAGAGCGCCCTCTCGAAGGCGGCCCCACGGCAGGCCTATTATCCCGGCGCCCATGCCCGGTGGCAGGCCTACTCTGAGGGCCGTTCATCGATCCGGAAGTTTGGAACTGAGAACAACGAGGTGCTGCCCTGGACCCTGGTCCGAGACCTGGATGCCAACGATCGCGAGGAGCGCGCCTTTGCCTCCGAGTCGTTCTGCCCCATTCTGTTCGAGACTCAAGTTGGGAGCGCAGATCCGGTAGAGTTTCTCGACCAGGCGGTGACGTTCGCCAACGATCGGCTGTGGGGCACTCTCTCGGCCGGTCTAGTGGTTCACCCCAAGACGACGAAGGATCCCACCCTCGGCGCGGCGGTGGAGCGAGCCATCGGCAACCTTCACTACGGGGCGGTGTGCGTGAATGCCTGGGCCGGCTATCTCTTCGCCTTCGTGACCCCGCCCTGGGGCGCCTACCCGGGCTCGAGCCTGACCGACATTCAGAGCGGCAGCGGCTGGGTCCACAACACGCCGATGCTGGAGGGCATCGAAAAGGCGGTGCTTCGCCATCCTATCACGGCCATGCCGAAGCCGACCTACTTCCCCAGCCACCGCAGCACGCACCTATTGATGCCGCGGATGACGGCGCTGGAGGAGAATTCGAGCTGGATGAAGGTCCCGGGGGTCCTGGCGGCGGCGATGCAGGCCTGAGTTTCGGGGGTATCGGTCATCTGGCTGGGCTGACGAAGGGGTGGTATTGTAGCTCATAGCCCTGCCGGAAAGCGGTTTGCCCGAACTCCAAGACCACCTCACGGCGATTCTGCAGGACCGCTATGCCATCCAGCGCGAGATCGGCCATGGTGG
>JBBQXQ010000148.1:0-7006 GCA_038209515.1 Gemmatimonadales bacterium | reverse complement strand
CGGGTGGCCGACTCGCTGGCGGTCCGGTCGGCCCAGGCCCGGGCGCGGAACCAGGCCGCCGAGATGAGCCTGCTCGACGCGGCGCGGGCGGGGGAAGAGGCCAGGCTCGCCGGCATCCGAAACCGGCTGGCGGAGCTGGGGATCCGGGCACTGAGCAGCGGGGTGGTGGTGACCCGACGTCCCGAGGAGCTGGCCGGCCGCTGGGTCTCGAACGGTGAGGTGGTGCTCCAACTGGGGCAGCCCGACTCGGTCGAAATCCGCATCGTGCTCGCCGGGGCCGGCGCCACGCTCGTCAAGGGAGGGCAACCGGTCCGTCTCTTCTCCAGGGCCACGCTGGAACAGCCGCTGCGGGCGCGGCTTTCGGCGGTGTCGGTCGCGGCCAACTCGCCGAATGGCTTGGAGGCCCGGGTTCGTCTGCCCGCCGGCGATTCCTGGCGCCCGGGCATGACCGGCGAGGCAAGCATCACCCTCCGCCGCTCCAACCTCTGGGGAGCCCTGTGGTGGAGTGTGCGGCGCGGGATCCGGACCGACATCCTCCTGTAGCCGGAATCCCGGAGCTTGCGCCACCGGGTGCAAGTCGTAACCATTGAGATACCCCTACAACTATTAGGAGCAGCCTATCCGGCGCGACATGTTGGCGTTGGTGCGCCAGGCTTTCACCGGGCGCTATGAGGTCGAGCGTGAGATCGGCCGGGGCGGCAATGCCCGGATCTTTCTCGCGAGGGACCCGAACGGCCTCGCGGTCGCGCTCAAGATCCTCCATCCCGAGCTGCTGGTTAGCGTCGCCGCGGACCGTTTTCTCCGCGAGATCAAGCTCGCCTCCCGACTGAACCACCCGAACATCGCGCGGCTGCTCGATTCCGGCGAGCAGGAGTGGCTGGTCTACTACGTCATGAGCTATGCGGAGGGGCTGACCCTCCGGGAACGCCTCGACGGATCGCGCCAGCTCTCCATCCCCGAGACGCTGCGCCTGGCGGGTGACCTGCTCGATGCCCTCGATCATGCTCACAGCCAGGGGATCATTCACCGGGACGTGAAGCCGGCGAACGTGGTGATGTCGTCCGAGGGCGCCATCCTGCTGGACTTCGGGATCGCCCGCGCGGTGATCGCCTCCGGTACCGACCAGCTGACCCGGTCTGGCATCGCGGTGGGCACTTCCACCTACATGAGCCCGGAGCAGATCACCGCGTTGGCCGACATCGACCACCGGTCCGACCTCTACTCGATGGGCTGCATGCTGTTCGAGTGCCTGGCGGGGCAACCCCCGTTCCATCACCGGAACGAGGCGGTGGTGTTGCAGCTCCACCTGACGCAGACGGCTCCAGATGTCCGCACCCTCCGCAGTGACACTCCGGCAGAGCTTGCCACCGGAATCTCCAAGGCCTTGGCCAAGGCGCCGAAGGACCGGTGGCGCTCTGCTGCCGAGATGCGGGATGCCTTCGCTGCGGTAGCCGTCTCGTAGAACCTGAGGCACCCCCGTGATCGATCCGCTCGAGTCACTACGTGCCGCACTCGATGGGCGCTATGCCGTCGAGCGGCTGATCGGCCAGGGGGGCATGGCCACGGTGTACCTGGCGCGCGATGTCAGGCACGACCGGCCCGTCGCCATCAAGGTCCTCCGCCCCGAGCTCGCCGCGTCCCTAGGATCTGACCGGTTCATCCGAGAGATCAAGCTCGCCGCCCACCTGCAGCACCCCAACATTCTCGCGCTGTACGACTCGGGCGAGGCCAACAGCTTTCTCTACTACGTCATGCCGTTTGTCGAGGGCGAGTCATTGCGGGCGCGGCTGGACCGGGAAGAGCAGCTCCCCCTGCCCGACGCCATCCAGCTCACCTGCGAGGTGGCCGAGGCGCTGGATTGCGCCCACAAGCGGGGGATCATCCACCGGGACATCAAGCCGGAAAACATTCTGCTCCAGGCAGGTCACGCGCTGGTGGCCGATTTCGGTATCGCCCGCGCGGTGAGCGAGGCCGGCGGCGACAAGCTCACCGAGACCGGGATGGCGGTGGGCACCCCGCACTACATGAGTCCGGAGCAGGCGCTCGGCGGCGTCCACCTGGACGGGCGGAGCGACGAGTACGCCCTGGCCTGTGTCACGTACGAGATGCTGGTGGGTCAGCCCCCCTTCCACGGCCCCAATGCGATGGCCATCCTGGCCCGGCACTCGATGGAGGCGGTGCCCAGCCTCAAAGTGGTCCGGCGCTCGATCCCGGACGAGGTGGAGGACGCCGTCATGCGGGCGCTGGAGAAGACCCCGGCCGACCGCTTCCCCACCGTCCGCGAGTTCGCCAACACCCTTCTGCAGGCCGATCTCGGGCCGACCGCACGCCGGACCTCGTCGCGATCCATGCAGGCGGTGCGCCGGACCACGCCTCGGGGAGTTCCGGCAGCGGCAGGGTTGGCCGGCCGAGGGGCCCGGTTCTGGGCCATATCGATCGCGGCGGTCCTGCTAGGAATCGGGGCCGGCTGGGGCGCCTGGCGATTGTCCCACCGGTCGGTGGTTGCACCGGCTGCCGCCGCCGGCGGCCTCGACCCGCATCGGATTGCCGTGCTCTACTTCAAGGATGTGGGGGCAAAGGACTCGCTCGGCTATTTGGCCGATGGTCTGACCGAGGGGCTGATCGAAGCACTCGGCGAAGTGCAGACCCTGAACGTGATCTCCAAGAACGGCGTCGCGCCCTACCGCAGCGACAGCATCGGACGTGACAGCGTTGCCCGGGCGCTCAAGGCCGGTACCTTGGTGCTGGGGAGCGTCGAGAAGGAGGCCGGCAAACTCCGGGTCACCATGCGGCTGGTGGATGGTGGAAGCGGGGCCGAGTTCCAGCGCGCCAGCTTCGAGCAGCCGGCGGCCAACCTCCTGGCGATCAAGGACACCCTGGTTCAGCAGGTGGCCGGCTTGATCCGGGCGCGGCTCGGCGAAGAGATCAAACTGCGGGAGCAGCAGCGGAGAGCCGCCAACCCGGAAGCCTGGGCGCTGGTGCAACGCGCCGAGCAGGCGCGTAAGCAGGCAGAAGCTCTAGCGGCCACGAGCGACACCACCGGAGGTGCCGAGCGGGCCTTCCGTCTGGCCGATTCGATGTACTCGCAGGCTCAATCGGCGGATCCCACGTGGGCAGAGCCACTCATCGGGCGGGGCGGAATAGCCTATCGGCGGTCGCGCCTGGCCGCGAAGAATCCCGTGGAGGCCAAGACCTGGATCGACAAAGGGCAGAAGTTCGCCGACGATGCGCTCGCGTTGAGCCCCCAGGACCCAGACGCGCTCGAGGTGCGCGGCACGCTCCGCTATTGGAGCTGGATCCTTGGGATCGAGGCGGACCCGACCGCAGCCCGTAAGCTTCTCGCCGACGCACAAAACGACCTCGAGACCGCGGTGAAAGTGCGGCCATCGCAGGCGGGGGCGTGGGCGATGCTGAGCCACCTCTACAACAACCGGACGGGGGGCGAGACCGACGCAAAGCTCGCAGCTCGGCGGGCGTACGAGGAGGACGCGTACCTGAGCAATGCCGACCAGATCCTCTGGCGGTTGTTCCTCGCCTCCTACGATCTGAGCCAGTTCGTGGATGCGGCGCACTGGTGCGAGGAGGGGCAGCGTCGGTTTGCCGGGGACTTCAAGTTCGTGAAGTGCCAGCTGTGGCTGCTGACCACCCGGGCCAAGGAACCTGACGTCCCTTCGGCATGGAGGCTGGCGGACAGCCTGACGAAGGTCGCCCCTGCAGACCGCCATGAGTTTGAGCGGTTGGAAGGGCAGATGATTGCAGGCATCGTGCTCGCCCGCGCGGGGATGGCCGATAGCGCCAGGCGCGTGGCCCAGCGCTCCCGTGGCGGACCGGAGGTAGACCCGTTCCGCGACCTCATGCTGGACGACAGCTACATCCATCTTCTGGTGGGAGATCGCGATGCAGCGCTCAAGTCGCTCAAGGTTTTCCTCGCGGCGAACCCCGAACGGCGTGTCTCCATGGCAGAGGACCCCGGATGGTGGTTCCGAAGCCTGCAGGACGACCCGAAGTTCCAGGCGCTGGTGGGCGGCAAGTAAAGGACGTTCGGGTCTGGACACCTGTCGGATTTGTTGCAAATTGGCATTCGAATAGCACCTCGGCATCATTGTACCCAATCACCAGCCTCCGCCCCCTGTCCCTGCAGGATTCGTAGGGTCGCCCATTCTCGGCGCAGGCGTCATCAGGAGAACGCAGGCATGCGCCGCCTCGCCCTCGCCGCCCTGTCGGCCGCCCTCGTCCTGTCCGCCTGTAGCGAGCAATCTCGTGACAACCCAACCGAGCCCAGGTCCGTCACGCCGCCATCCGCTGTCGTGACGGCCGTCTCCTGCGTTACACCATTCCCGAACCTGACGAGCCAGTTCACGGCTGTCTTCGATGCTCCCACCGCTCGTGCGCTAATCAATTCCGCCAAAGACAAGCTCGCAACCATCAAGAGCCAATGTGGTAAGGGCAAGGTGGCGGACGCACAGGCCAAGGCCTTCTCCCTCGTGGATTGGACGCTCAAGAAGTACGGGGCTGGCCTGATACCGTCCGCCACACCCGTGGAACTAGCCAACTTCATGTCCAGTTTGTTTGTGGCCGTAGGGCTTCAATTGGGGACCATCGATCCGACGATATTTGGGCCGCGTGGTGGCGCGGGTGTGTTCATGCCTGGCGTTGCCTTTGACCTTAAGAACGGGGAGGGGACTGCGGCCATCCATCTCGATGGGACCGCCTTCAGCGAATTCACGCTGATCACCATCATGCGACTGCCGGACTCGGATCAGCTGGTCACGAACGGGGAGCAACAGGCTTCGCCGTTCTACGATTACAATGCGGCGAACGCGTCGGGGAATCACACTGTAAACGGGTTTGCGATCATCGGGTTCTGTGTGAATGCTCATGGCTTCGCCAACCCGCAGATCGGGCACAACCCGCTAGGGGGCGGGTTCGAAGTCCTCGAGGCAGCATCCGCGGCGGAGTACGCCGAGCTCGGGTTGACCTGCCCCACCCAGGACAACGCGCCGCCGGTGATCGGTTTCAATTTCAGGGAGGGCCTGCAAGGGCTCGCTCTCTCCGCCTGGCACACCGCGGGCCACTACGCGGGCCCCGTCGCTGAGGCCGTTTTCCTTCCGCAGCCGCTGCATGCCACCACTCTTAACCCCGGCGGACTCGGTTCGCGCGGCAGCACCATCAGCCCCTTCGGCGAGGTGAATGCTACCTACACTAACACGGTCCAGTCCGTCGGCTTCAACCCCAGTGGGGGAACATTCTTCGTTGGCGGGACGATTGCAGACTGTAGCGAGGGATGCTCCTTCCCCGAGTTCCAGATCTCGGCCGGTGAGGGCAACGTCTCTGGCACTATAAACGCCACCCTCATTCCGCTGAATGGCTCGACCGGCACGCTCAGCGGCCTGACTTCGGTGCCTACATCGGGACAAGGTAACACCGCTGTGTTCAGCAATCTCAGTCTCTCAGCGTCTGGCACCTACTTCCTGATCTTTGCTGCGCCTAATGCCGCGCCATACAGGACGTTGCCCTTCTTCGTCACCAACGGGCCGAGCTAGGACAGGTTCAAACCCTCTTCAGGGGTAAAGTAGAACAGGCAGGCGCCGGATTCTCGGTCGCCTGCCTGTTCGCTTTCCGTCCCGACTACGCCGTCGCCAGCCGCCGCACTTCCCGCAGCACCCGCCGCTGCGCCCGCGAATCCTGCACCGCCAGGAAGATCGTGTCGTCTCCGGCGATGGTTCCGATCACCTCGGGCCATGCCAGGCGGTCGAGCGCCACCGCCACCCGGTTGGCCTCGCCCGGTGGCGTGTGGAGCACCACCAGCGCCTCACCCGCCGGTTCGATCGTCAGCACCCCTTCCGAGATACGGCGCTCGTCGGGATCGATCGGGGACGCCCCCCGTGGTGGCCGGCGATAGGCCCCATCCAGCTTCACCAGCCGGAGCGCGGCGATATCCCGGCTCACCGAGGACTGGGTCACGTCCCACCCCTGTGCGGCCAGCGCCTCGGCCAGCTCCTCCTGGGTCCGCACCGCCCGAGTACTGATGACCTCGAGGATCTTGAGGTGACGCTTCCGGCGGTCGGCGGTCATGACAGACGGGCGGACCGACGGACGGGCGGTCCGGCGGTTTTGCCGGCGAGTTTGCGAAGTGCGTTGTCGAATCGACGCCGCTCCCGGGCGCCCCAGGCCACGGAGCGCCGGATGCGGGACCGCAATTCGGGCAGGCCGAGATTCCCCAGCCCGCCGGTGGATTTGCGCCGGGCGATGATCTGGCCGCTCGAGGGCGCTTCGAAGCCCTGACCGCCCTGGAGCTCGCCGGCCACCTCTCGATACGCGGTTCGGAAGGGGCGGCCCGCCTCCACCCGGCGCATCACCTCGTCGGTCGCAAGGGCGCCGCCGGCCAGGGCCGCGCTGGAACGCTCGCGATCCACCTCGAGCAGGGGCACGGCGAGGGTCATCGCCTCGAGCATGCCACCGGTGCGCTCGAGCCCGCGCATGAGCGGTTCTTTCAGCAGCTGGAAGTCGCGGTGATAGCCACCGGAGAGCTTGCCCTTGATCTGCAGCACGGCGATCAGGTCGCCCTCGAGCGCCGACGCCCGGCCCCGGGTGAGCTCGAAGAGATCCGGGTTGCGCTTGTGCGGCATGATGCTGGAGCCGGTGGCGAGCGCGGCGGGCAGGACCAGGTAGCCGAACTCTTCGCCGGCAAAGAGAATGACGTCCTGAGCCAGTCGGGCAAGCTCGTGGCCCAGCTGGGTACACCAGAAGAGCACCGAGGCCTCCAGCTTCCCCCGCCCCCCCTGCACAGTGGCCACGTTGAGATCGAGCCCGGCAAAGCCCAGCGCTCGAGCGACGACCTGGCGCTTGAGCGGGAGCGGCACGCCGTACCCGGCCGCGCTTCCCAGCGGCGAGCGATCAACCTGAGCCCAGAGCGCGGGCAGCGACTCGACCGTGTCCAGAATCCCCTCGGCCAGCGCACCGGCCCAGAGTCCCGCCGACGACGGCATGGCTCGACGCCCGTGGG
>JBBQXQ010000147.1:0-7076 GCA_038209515.1 Gemmatimonadales bacterium | reverse complement strand
GTTCATCAGGTCGAAACAGCGCTCGGCGTACTTCTCCTTCTCCTCCTGGAGCGAGAGCCCTGGCGCAAGCCTGTAGGGGAAGTACTGGGTGAACATGGACATAACGTGCTTGCCCTCGGGCGCCACCGAATCGTCGAGCACTGAAGGAATGGTGGCCTCGATGATCGGATACTCCGACGGACAGCCGTACTTGGCGGTGTCGTACGCCCGCTCGATGTAGTCCATGGTCGGAGAGATGTGGATAGTCCCTCTATGCTGTAGCCCGGGAGCGGTCCCCGGTACCGAGGTAAAGTCCGGCAGCTCGCTCAACGAGATGTTGATCTTCAAGCTCGCACTGCTATAGTCGATGTTGCGAACGGCCGCCACGAATTCAGGTGGAAGCTCCGAGCTACCCACCAGCTTGAGGAAGGTGACGTTCGCGTCCGCACCCGAGGCCACTCGGCGGGCCAGGATCTCGGAACCGTCCTTGAGCGCCACACCGGCGGCCTCGCCATTCTTTATCAGAATGCGAATCACCTCCGCGCTGGTGCGGATCTCCGCGCCCTTTTCCCGGGCGGATGCTGCGATCGCGTTGCTGATGCCTCCCATCCCACCACGGACGTAACCCCACACCCCACGAATACCATCGCATTCCCCGATGACATGATGGAAGAGCACGTAAGCTGTGCCCGGCATCGAGGGCGACGCCATGGCACCGATGATCGCGTCGGTGGCGAGCGTCACCTTGAGCTGCTCCGACTCGAACCAGCGATCCAGGATCGGGGTCGCCGCTCCGGTGAGAATCTCGATCGCCTTTTGACCATCGGCGCCCAGCTTGGCAAACCCCATCCCCAGCTTGGCCAACTTCAGGAGGTTCCCCGGACGGAACGACCAAGGGTTGGGGGGAGTCTGGATGAGGGTAGGCTCGAGAAACGACGCTACCCGCTCGAGCATCTGCTCGTATTTCGGCAGCGCGTCCGCATCCTTCGCCGAGAACTTGGCGATCTCCCGGTGAGTCATCGCCTTGTTGGGCCCCAGCATGAGGGAGCGCCCATCGGGGAATGGCGTAAACGAGGAGGGATTCCGCGGCAGCATCTTGAATCCGTGCCGCTTGAGCTCGAGATCCCGGATGATCTCCGGGCGGAGGAGGCTGTTGACGTAAGCCGCGGTGGACACCTTGAACCCGGGCCAGAGCTCTTCGGTGACACAGGCCCCGCCAAGGACCTCCCGACGCTCCAGAACGAGGGCCTTGAGGCCGGCACGCGCGGCGTAGGCAGCGGTCACGAGACCATTGTGACCGCCGCCGACAACGATGAGATCGTAAGACGCGGACATGATCGCCTGGGATAAGAAGGCGTATCTTAGCGCCGCCCGGAGGGACGGCGCTAGGTAGGGAATGGGCTATTGACTGAGCTGCATCTCCGTTCTGACATAGAGGTACCGCCCGTTGTAGCCGAACGGCGAGGTCACCGCCCAGGGGAAAGTCCAATTGTTGTTGTTGTCGAGGTCAAAAAGCCTTGACGGGTAGATGTCGAAAAGATTCTTCGCCCCGATCGAGAGGTTGACCTGGTTGAAGCGATACCCCACCTCGGCATCGAACAGCGTCTTGGCGCTGAATGTCTCCCCGACGCCGCCGCCAAATTCGGCGGACTCCCCTGAGCCATAGTAAGACCCACGGCCTAGCGCATGGAAGCGACCGGTAGACCAGTTCGCCGTGAGGGTACCCCGCCAGTCCGGGCGTTCCTTGGTGATGGCCAGGGTGGTCAGCAGGTCGAGGGCGCCGTCGAATTTCGTTGCGGTGCCCTGCAGGATCGGCGGTAGGCCTCCCACGCGAACGATCTTGTTCTTGGTGTAGTTGGCCGAGGCGGTGAGGTTCAGGTTGCCGTCACCCGCGGGCAGGCGTAGGTCCCCCGTTATGTCGATACCATCGGTCTTGGTGTCCAGCGCATTAGTGGGGAACTGTACTCCCCCAATCGTCGTGAATCCGTTTTCAGTCAGGATCCGCGCGACGACGCTGTCGCTGTTGTCGTAGGTTGCGCCGAGCAGAATGCGATCGTTGATCTTGATGTGGAAAGCATCCACCGCGAGGGTGAAATTGTCCATCGGGGAAAACACCACGCCGCCGCTGAGGTTCACCGACGTCTCTTCCTTCAAGGGCTGGGCCCCGAAGAGCCGCGACGCCGGGTGGCTGACCGGGAAATTGCCGACCTCGACCAGACTACCTAGGATGAAATTCGTGGTGACGTGACTGAACCAGCTCTGCGCCAGCCCTGGGGCGCGGAAGCCCGTGCTCGCGGCAGCGCGGATGACCAGCTGCTTGCTGGGCTGGACCCGGAGCGCTGCTTTGCCGGTGACCCGGGAGCCGAAGTCGCTGTAGTGCTCGTACCGGCCGGCGACGTTCAGCAGCACCTGCTTGGTGAGGCCCGATTCCAGCTCGAGGTAGGCACCGATGTTGTTCCGCGAGTTGTTGCTGGCGTCGGTCGGAGAAAAGCCGGAGAACACCGATGAGCCGGCCGGCGCCAGCAGCGGCGGATCTCCGGGGAGAGCGGTCGCGCTGTCCTGAGACAGATGCCCACCGTTGATCCAGGAAGCCGTCTCCCCCGCGACGATTTCGTAGGTCTCCCGCCGATATGCCCCGCCGAAGGCCACGCTGACCGGATTGGGCAGACCCAGATCGAGGGCCTTATACAGGTTGAGGCCCGCGAGGAACTCACCGCGCTTCAAGCTGCCGGCGTCGAAGCTGGTCTGATTGGGGATGCCCGGATCGTCGGCAGTGCCGAGGATGCTGTCGGCCCCGGGCGCGCAGGCGGTCACCAGGCAGGGGCCCAGCGACGGGTTGAGGGTGTTGCGTAGCCGGTAGTCGAAGGTGTTCTTGCCATAGGAGCCACCAGCGTCCACGGCCCAGCCGGAAACACTGGTGCGAATTCCGCCCGCGGCCGAGTAGTCGTTCACATTGGGACGAAACTCCGGAAGGAACCCGTTCGGGTAGATCTCCGGCCAGTTCCGGTTGTTGAGCGGCTTGCGAAAGTAGCCGTTCCCGGTGCCAACCCGGTTGCTGTAGCCGCCAAAGGCGTAGAACTCGGTAGAGCCGCTGGCGTTTAATGGCATGCGGAGGTTGGCGAACGACAACAGGTCCCGCTCGAGTCCGTCGCCCAGGTGGTTGACCGGCTGAGGCACCCCGTTGCGCTTGATGATGATCTCGCCGGTGTTGATATCGACCGAATCGATGAAACCATTCAGGTCCGGAAAGGTCCCGTCCGGAAAGGCGCGATTGGTGGCCTCGCGGTTCTGGAACTCGCCGAAGAGTCCGAGGGAGCCCCTGCCCAGCTTGACCCCCACCCCGCCATTCACGCCCACCGTGGTGCCGTCGTCCGGGTATCTGCCGGTGAAGTATCGGCCAGCGTTTGTGTTAACAAACGGTGAGAACTCCCCTTCTTTCATCACAATGTTGACCACGCCCGCAATCGCGTCAGAGCCATACTGGGAGGAGGCGCCATCCCGCAGCACCTCGATCCGTTCGATCGCGCTGCCCGGGATGGCATTCAGGTCCACCCCACTCGACCCGGCCGGGGACCCGAGCGGGAAGGTGTTGAGCAGCGCTGTCGGGTGGCGCCGCCAGCCATTCACCAGCACCAGGGTGTGGTCGGGCGAGAGGCCCCGCAGCGTGAAAGGACGCACGATATCGGTTGCGTCGGTCACCGTCTGCACCGGAAAGTTCACGGAGGGCGCGAGGGCCGCGAGGATCCGGCTCGTCTCGGTGCTGCCCTGCTCCTGGATGTCCTCGGCGGTGTAAACGTCCACCGGGACGGCGAGCTCCTCGGACGCAGTGTGACGCGCCCTGGAACCGATCACGACATCGATCGGTGCCAGCTGGACGGGGCTCCGGACGAGGCTGAAGTCCTGCCGGGTCTCATCCGTTGACGATATGGTGACCGGCGCGCTGGCCGCTTGAAAGCCGATGAGGCGGACTCTGACGACCCGGGCCCCTGCCGGCACGCCGCGGATCTCGTACTCTCCCCTGTTACCGGTCGTGGTCCTGAGCCCGGTGCCGTCGACGGTGATAGAGGCATTGGGAAGCGGCGAGCCGCTGCTGTCGGCCACGGCGCCCCGTAGCGTTCCGGCCTGCGCCAACAGTGGCGTCGCTGCGCCGCCGATCATGAGCGCGCAAGCCATCGTGCGAACGATGTGTCGTATCACAGGTCCTCCGGACATGATGTGGGCCGGTCGATGATTGCCGGCGCGCGGGTCTGGCGCAGAATGCGGATGTGGAAGCGTGATGTGCCCGTAGGCGCACGTGCGCCTCATGAGCATGCCGCGATAGGCACGGGTAGCTAACTAAATACGGCCCGTGCGGGAGAGCGTCAAGCCGCTAGCGTGCTGCAAGCCCATGAGATGTGCTCAGTAGACTGAGAAGCTGGACGCATCGAGGTGATTCTCCAGTTTCCAGGTAATCACCTGGCCTGGATATACCAGAATAGTCTCTGTGGTGAAAGGCTTCCCCGCTACGGGAAGCGCACGCAGTCGCACGCCGCCGCTCGTATTCAGCCGGTGGGACGAAAAGTCAAACGTCGCGCTGCTCAACGCAGACACCATCCCGAGGCGCTGGGGGAGTCCTCCACCGAGCAGGTACACAGTGATGTCGCTCCAATTATGGCTCTCCACTTCCACCAGGACCTTGGTTTTTGCCGCCGAATCTGAGGAGCTCGGCGGTCGCGAGGAGAGCAAGCCACAGCCGGGGGTCAGGACCAACAACGCAGTACAAGCGAGTGCGATGCGAACGACGAACATGGTGTCGACTCTGGGGCCTTCCAGCTGGGCTGCCTCGTTAATGCTCCGTAGTGAAACAGCGTTATTACGTTCAAGATACGATCGGAACCCGAGCACGGTACCAGTCTATTGACGCCTCGTGATATGGACCGTAGAATCTGCTGCCAGAGCGCGCCCAGACCGCTCGGGCGTCCGCATTTCCGGTGACACATCCGGTTCTTGTACAACTGCCCACTAGCAGGACGTAGCACGCTCCCCGCCGGTATGGAGGACGCCTCGTGCTCAACTCTCGTCAGGTGCTCATCACAGTCGCAGCGCTCCTGAGTCTCGCCGGCTCAGCTGCCGCACAACAGCCGACCACTCTGACTGGTCACGTCAACCGTGAGGAGGGGACGCCGCTGGGCGGCGCAACGGTGGCTATCCCCGCCATCGGGATTGGCACCACATCCAGGTCGGACGGAAGCTATGGAGTCCTGGTCCCGGCCGGCCGAGCCCAGGGTCAGACCGTGGCAGTCACCGCGCGGGCCATCGGCTTCAAGCCCCAGACGGTTCAGATCGCCCTCACCGAGGGGCCCATCGCCCAGGATTTCGGTCTCGCCGCTAACCCACTCCAACTTGGTGAGCTCGTGGTCACCGGTGCCGGGACCGTCTCGGAGGTGGAGAAACTCGGGAGCGTGCGGAATAACGTAGACTCGTCGCTCATCACCCGGAGCAATGAAACCAATATCGTCACCGCCCTTTCGGCCAAGGCGCCTAACGTCGAGGTGACCTCCACCTCAGGGGACCCCGGTGCGTCGTCCTCGATTCGCATACGTGGCGCTAATACGTTGGGGAGCACCGGGGAGCCCCTATTCGTCGTCGATGGGCTGCCGATCGACAACTCTACTGTGACCACCACGACGTTCGACGGGACCGGGTTCGGTGGCCAGCAGGGCACGTCCTCGCCCAATCGGGCTTCGGACCTCAATCCCGCCGACATCGAGTCGGTCGAGATCCTGAAGGGCGCCGCCGCCGGCTCGATTTACGGCGCTCGGGCGGGCCAGGGCGTCGTCCTCATCACGACGAAGCGCGGCCACCCCGGTGCCACGTCCTATTCGCTCAGTTCGTCGCTCTCGCTGAACGACGTACACCGCTTCCCCGCCCTCCAGAACACCTTTGGACACGGTGATGCGGACAGCCTCGGCATTCCGACCGCCGACCCCTGCGTGCCCGGTGGCGAAATTGATTGTGAGGGCACGGGCGACAGCTGGGGCCCGGCTCTGGCACCGGGCACACCGACCTTCGATCACACCGGCGAGATGTTTCGCACCGGCGTCATGACGGATAACAACCTTACCATCTCGGGGGGCAACGACCGCACGTTGTTCTACCTGTCGGGGTCGTACACCAATCAGAACGGGACGTTCGTAGGACCGCAGAATTCCTACAAGCGCTACTCGTTCCGCCTCAAAGGCTCCCACCGAGTGAGGGACAACTTCACCATCGGTGGCAATGTCGCATACTCCAACACCGACGGCCGGTTCATCCAGAAGGGGAGCAACTTCAGCGGCGTGCTGTTGGGAGCATGGCGTAGCCCGCCCGAATTCGATAACCGGGTCTACCTGGACCCGACGACGGGAATGCACCGTTCCTACCGCTTCCCCAATCCCTCGGCGTCGTCCTTCGGCTCGAGCCGCGGATACGACAACCCGTTCTTCACCGCCAATGTGCCCGTCAGCACCGCCATTGCCGATCGGGTGTTCGGCAACGTGAGCCTGGAGTATGTGCCCCTGGCATGGCTCCGGTTCAACTACACGCTGGGCGTGGACTACTCCGGGGATGACCGGCTGCAGGGGCAACCGCAGACGTCGTCCAACATTCCCGATCCCTTAGGCCAGGTGGTCAAGGTCAACCTGGTGACTCAGCAAGTGGACCACAACCTGACGGGCACGGCCACCTACAAGCTGGGCCCCAGCCTCGGCGGCTCTCTCACGCTGGGTCAAAACCTCAACACCCGGAGCCTGCGCCAGATCGGCGGGGTCGGTAACGCCCTCCTGGCGCCCGAGCCGTTCAGCCTGACCAACACCGCGAGCCAGTTGCCACCGGTCGACAACGAGACCAAGGTCCGGATCGAGGGATACTTCGGGCAGGGCACCCTCGACATCTCGGACCAGCTCTTCCTCAAGGCCGGACTGCGGTATGACGGTGCATCGACCTTCGCGCGGGACAATCTGCGCAGCTGGTACCCCAGCGCCAGCGCCGCCTGGGAATTCACCAAGCAGACCGGGGACTTCGGGGGCAACCTGACCTACGGCAAGCTGCGCGCGGCGTACGGCGAGGTGGGCACCCAG
>JBBQXQ010000146.1:0-7250 GCA_038209515.1 Gemmatimonadales bacterium | reverse complement strand
CATCTACAACTGGTCCGACTACATCGCCGAAGACACCGTGCCGAACTTCGAGAAGGAGTTCGGGGTCAAGGTGACCTACGACACTTACGAGAGCAACGAGGAGATGGTCGCCAAGCTCCAGGCCGGCGCCACCGGGTACGACATCGTCGTGCCCAGCGGCTATATCATCCCGGTTCTGGTGGCGACCGAGCTGATCACGCCGATCAACAAGAAGTACTTGACCAACTTCAACAACATCTCGCCGATCTTTAAGAACCTGCCGTCCGACCCGGGGAACAAGCACACGGTGCCCTGGCAGTGGGGGACGACCGGCATCGCTTACCGGAAGGACAAGCTCAAGACCCCGGTGGACAGTTGGGCGGCGTTCCACGACAAGCAGTTCGGGAAGAAGATGACGATGATGGACGACAGCCGCGAGGTCATTGGAGCGTTCTTGCGCTATCGGGGGCACTCGCTCAACTCGACCAATCCGGCGGAGCTCTCCCAGGCCAAGGCCGATTCGATCGCCGCCAAGAAGCAGTTGAAGGCCTACATCTCGGCGCCGGTCAAGGCCCAGCTCATCTCGGGCGACGTGTGGATCTCCCAGCTCTGGAACGGCGACACCACCCAGGCCAAGGCCGAGCAGCCGAATCTGACGTATGTGATTCCGAAGGAAGGCTGCACCATCTGGGGCGACTCGATGTGCATCCCCAAGAGCGCGCCGAACAAACGGGCTGCCCACGAGTGGATAAACTACATCCTGCGGCCTGAAGTCGGCGCCGCCTTGTCGGAAGCCACCGGCTACGGCACACCCAATGCAGCGGCGGCGAAAGTCATGAAGACTCCCGTACCCTATCCCACCGAGGACGAGCTCAAGCGCCTGGAGTACCAGGTAGACCTCGGCAAGAACACGGCGACGTGGGACCAGATCTGGACTGAGATCAAGTCGGCTTAAGACACAGGGAATGCCCTAAGGCAGCGGAGCAAACTGCCCCGCTGCCCCGCTTTCCCGCTTACAAAGGAGCGCCGATTAATTGCGGTTACCGAATGACCAGGTAATGCGACACACCCGGCGGTATCTCGATCTCATCGCCGGCAAGGAAATGACGACGGAGGAGAAGCAGGCGTTCATCGCGGAAACGGTGGACAGCTACGAGAAGTACTACAACCGCGGGTTCATCACATACCGCAAGTCGGTCACGGAAGCGGGACAGTTCGCGGCACTGGAGTGGTCCGGCGAGGGCTCAACGCTACACGATCTCCTCGGCCGGGAATACATCGACTGTCTGGGGGGGTATGGCATCTTCAGTGCAGGGGTCAACCACCCCAAGGTAGTGAAGGCCGTCACCGACCAGCTTCAGCGCATGGCCCTCAACAGCCAGGAGCTCCTCGAGCCCTGGCGCGCGGCGCTGTCCCGGGTGCTCGCCGAGGTGACGCCGGGCGAGCTGCAGAACTCCTTCTTCATCAATAACGGCACCGACGCCATCGAGGGGGCCATCAAGCTGGCCCGCCTCTACACCAAGCGTAACACCTTCATCTCGGCGCTCGGTGGGTTCCACGGCAAGTCGATGGGCTCCCTCTCACTCATGGGCAAGGCGTCGTTCCGCGAGCCGTTTCAGTTCGGGCTCCAGGATGTCCGCTTCGTCCCCTACGGCGATGCGGATGCCCTGGAATACGAGTTCCAGCGGTGCGAGGCCGTGGGAGTCGGCATCGCCGGGGTCGTGCTGGAACCGATTCAGGGCGAGGCAGGAGGGGTCGTTCCGCCCGACGACTACTTCCCCCGGGCGCGGGAGCTCTGTACCCGGTACGGGGCCCTGCTGATTGTGGACGAGATTCAGACCGGGATGGGCCGCACCGGAAAGATGTGGGGCGTCGACCACTGGAACATTGCCCCCGACATCATGTGCCTGGGAAAGTCGATCGGTGGAGGCGTGATGCCCCTGTCGGCGTTCATCTCCACCGCGAAGATCTGGGAGGTCATGATCCCCAATCCGATCATTCACTCCACCACGTTCGGGGGCAATCCGCTGGCGTGCGCGGCCGGCCTCGCGACGATTCAGGTGACGCTGGAGGAGGATCTTCCGGGCCAGGCAGCCGCCAAAGGCGAGTTTCTACTGCGGGAGCTCGGCTGTCTCCAGCAGAAGTATCCCCAGGTCCTGAAGGAGGCGCATGGGAAGGGTCTACTGATCGGAATGGAGTTTCCGGTCCAGGAGATCGGCTGGCAGGTGGCGTCCGGTCTGTTCAAGCGTGGAGTGCTGGTGGCGGGCACCTACTCCAAGGCGCAGGTGATCCGCATCGAGCCGGCCCTAGGTATTTCGATGGACCTTCTACAGGAGATGCTGAACCGTCTGGAGGACACCTTTCAGGAGGTTGCCAAGAAGATTTGAACACGGTCGCAAACACACCACCGCCGCCGAGATTCGCGACTCCCGGCGGCGGTTGGTTTCCTGCCCTGCCTTGCGGAGGCCTTACCATCATGCGGCTGACCTCCCTTCGCCGCCGGATGACGGCGTGTCTGGTTCGGTGATCTTCTCCGCTGTCCGTGGCGGCCCGAAGACGTTGCTGGCGCTCCTCCAGCCTGCCAGGAGGTGCGGGTCGTCGGCGAAACGGCAGCGGTTGAGGCCGTCGATCACCTTCACAATCTGGATGATCTCGTCCGCCGCCACATCCAGGTTCGCGCCTGCCCCGATGTGGACCCTGCGTCCCTCGGAGCCCTGCTCCACCGCCCGGTCGAACTGCGCCCACGGTCACCTGTGCCCCGGCTGAGGCAGTTATGATCGTTCCCGAAACCAGGAGCGCACTCCCAGAACAGTCGCCCGCTTCATACTGTCTCCGTGGGTGAAGTGAGATGACCGCAAGGGCGAACAAAAAGCCCGCAAGCACGGTTTAAGCGCGTGGCGGACACCCCCTCGAGATGAGGAGTGGTGCCCGCATGCCTGGGCTAGAAGATGTAGGCTGCGCTCAATCCAAACGTCACCTGGTCGCTCTTCTCCCCGAAGGCATCAGCGATGGTCGAGTGATCGTACCGGATCTCGGGCCGGACCAGCATGCCCTCCCATGCTCGGACGTTCAAGGTTGCCGTCCCCGTGCTCACTTGATTCCCGGTGTTCACGGGGAAGGGTGCCGTCACCGGACCCCCGGAGGTGCGGGCCCCATCCTTGTCATCCAGATAATCTCCCCGCAAGGCGAGCCCCACTTTCGGGCTAAAATCATAGATCAACCATCCGCCGACCGCCCACCACTCTGCGTTCTTCGTCGGATCGGGCAAGGCGGCGTTGACGTCTTCCTTTCCGTAGTCGAGCTGGCCCCAGGCCGACACCTTGGTTCCGAACTTTCGGTTCACTATCGCGTTCAAGCCCTTTCGGTCGGCATCGTTGTTGGCGGCCTGTTCCGGGCCGAGGTACCCCACGATGGCAAGGAGCGTATTACCATCCGGCGCGATGCCCAGACGGCCCATGAAGGACTTGCGGGTGTTGTTGTCCTTGACCACGTCCCAGCCGTTGTAGACTCTGAACTGCGTGTCAAAGTACTTGTTCCATTTATATCCCACCTCGATCCCTGTGCCCGTGAAGTTCTCGACGTACAGGAACTGGTTGCCCTCCGACCAGTTCGGGTTGAATACGTCCTCGATCACCTCGACCCCCATTAAGGTGACCCACTTTCCCGCCTTGAACTGCAGCCCATTGCCATTGCCAGTAGGGACATTGAGGGTCACGAAGGCCTGCTCGAGGTCCCCCTGGTCTCCCAACTTGAGTCCGGCCGACTGTAACAAGGTCGCGTTCTGGCCGAAGAGCAGGTCTACATGGAAGCCGGCGTTCAACCGATCGGTCGCGAACGGCTTATCAAGCACCAGTTTCACGACGTTGAGCGCGAACTCGGGGAGGCGATCGAAGGAGCGACCGACCACGGGGCCATCCGGTAGGGCCGCCGTAGAATAGATGTAGGAAGCTTCGGCGTAGCCGCTGATTTTGACCCCCGGTAGTGCGGTCTCCAATACGTTAGGCTTTGTTTGAGCGACCTCTGAGCTCGGGGTCGAATCTGATCCTGCGCTGGCCGCAGCCCCCGCGGTCTGGGCCGCGCCTCCGCCAGGCGAGTCCAGGGCCGTGGAATCGGCGCCCTGCGCTAGGAGAGGCGAAACGGCCAATGCCCAGGAGAACCCCAATCCGGTAAAACACATAAGACGCAGCATTCCAGGCTCCTCTGCAGGTGTGGGTGGTCTAAAAACGAAACGCCCCCAGGACTCGTTCAGGCGAGGCCCGGGGGCGTGAATGCGACTGTGTCGCTCAGATCTCTCCCTTAGGGAACTCGGTCTGGGGGGTGGATGCCACGGTTTCGGTGGATAAGCATCTCGGACAGAGATGCTTCCACCGCCCGCACAGCTCGAGCGGCATTGGGCGATAAGGGCGCGGACCGACAAAGTGCCATGGCTAGGCTGACCCGCAACGAGAAGGATGGAAAAGAATCAGGCCTCAAGCGAACCTAATTGGCGATCAGTCCCGTGTCAACGATGAGTTGCACGACGTGCAGAACTGGTCCTCATTTCGTTGAAAGCGTGCCCGGTTTTTGCATTTGAGGTGACCCAATTCGGCATAAAGCGCAGAGATGAGCTATTTCCCCACCATCTTCTGGTGCATCGCGATGAGCCGTTTGACCCGATCGGCGTGGGCCCGCATCCGAGCCGGGAGCTGCTGACCCTTGAGGTTTGGCAGGTCCGCTAGGTCCTGCTTCACCGAATCGGTGAGGGCGCTCCACTCCGGCGTGCCGGACATATTCATCCCGCGCATGTCCGCTCCCATGCCGTCCATTATCCCCGACATCATCTGTTCGTGCATGGCCATCATCGCCTGCATCTGCTGGGGCGACATCCGCATCATCGAGTCCATGTGCGCCCGCATGCCAGACATCATGGTCATGCCCTGCATGTTGCCCATACCCATGCCACCGGAATCCATCTGTCCCATGCCCATGCCACCGGAGTCCATGCGACCCATCATCCCGCCGGTGGCCCGGGTCGTCGCGGCCCGCTCGCCGCCTCGCCCGCAGCTCGCGAACGCCAGCGCCCCGACCAGCAGGGCCCAGTGTGACATTCTCATCTCAAGCCTCCTTTGTCGCGTAAGGTTCGCCAGCCCACAGCGCCGTCCCCTCAGCCCCCTCGAGGCCACGGCGCCGCCAGAGGTAGTACACCGCGGGAATGACCACGAGCGTGAGAATCGTGGAGGTGACCATGCCGCCCACCATGGGCGCGGCGATCCGCTGCATCACTTCGGCCCCGGTTCCATGGCTCCAGAGCGCCGGCAAGAGGCCGAGCATGATCGCGGCTACGGTCATGAGCTTGGGCCGGAGCCGGGCCACGGCGCCGTACTCGATCGCGCCCACCAGCTCGCGGCGGGTCGGCCGCCGGGCGCCCTTGGTGATGTCCGCCCAGGCGTGGTCGAGATAGATCAACATCACCACGCCGGTCTCCGCGGCGACGCCGGCGAGCGCGATGAATCCGACCGCGACCGCGATCGAGAGGTTGTAGCCGAGTAGCCACATCACCCAGACGCCCCCAACCAGCGCAAAGGGGAGCGAGAGCATGACGATCAGCATCTCCGTCACGCTGCCGAAGGTCAGGTACAACAGCAGCGCGATCACCGCGAGCGTAAGCGGCACCACGACCTCCAGCCGGCTCTTCACCCGCTGGATCGCCTCGTACTGACCGCTCCACTCCAGGCGGTACCCCGCCGGGATGCTCACCCTCCGGGCCACGACCCCCTTGGCTTCGGCCACGTAACCTCCGACGTCCCGGCCCCGAACATCGATCGAGACGAGATCGTTGAGGTACCCGTTCTCGCTCCGGATCATGGGCGGGCCGGGCGCGAACTGGATGTCGGCCACCTGCGCCAGCGGCACCTGGATGCCGCGCTCGCCGCTCACGAGGAGCTGTCCGATCGCCTCGGGTGAGTCGCGGAAGTCGCGGGCATAGCGCACCTGCACCGGGAACCGCTCCCGGCCTTCCACCATCGTTGTGACCGGATCACCCCCGAGCGCTGTGCTGAGCAGCTCCTGGACGTCTCTTGTGGTAAGTCCGTAGCGCGCCAGTGCCGCGGCGTTCGGCCGGATATCGAGGTAGCGGCCACCGAACGACCGTTCAGCGTAGATGCTCGCGGTTCCGCGGAGCCCGGACAGCGCCCCCTCGATATCGTGCCCGATGCGCTGGATGACCTGAAGGTCTGGGCCGTAAATCTTGACCCCCAACGTGGTGCGGATCCCGGTCGAGAGCATGTCGGTCCGGTTCTTGATCGGCATGGTCCAGGTATTCACCGCACCCATCATCCGGAGCTTGGGGTCCATCTCGGCGACCAGATCGTCCTGGGTCATCCCTTCTCGCCACGCCGATTGCGGTTTGAGATTCACGATCGTCTCGACCATCGAGATCGGTGCCCAGTCGGTGGCGGTATTGGCTCGGCCGGCCTTGCCCCAGACCGATTCGACCTCGGGAAAGGTCATGAGCAAGCTGTCCTCGAGCTGAAGCAGACGGCGCTGCTGCGTGAGCGAGATGCTTGGCAGCGTGTTCGGCATATACATCAGGCTCCCTTCCCGGAGCGGCGGCATGAACTCGCTCCCCAGCGCGCCGAAGGGCAGGAGGGTGAGGCCCACGATCAGCACGGCACCAACTGTCACAGCCACGCGCGCACGGAGCGCCCACCGGAGCACCGGCCGGTACAGCGCGGCGGCCCAACGGTTTATCGGGTTGGCCGCCTCCGGCCGGATTCTCCCCTTCACCAAGTACCCCATGAGCACGGGGACCACCGTCACCGAGAGCAGGGCAGCACTCGCCATGGCGAAGGTCTTGGTGAGCGCGAGCGGCCGGAAGAGCCGCCCCTCCTGATCCTCCAGCGTGAACACTGGAAGGAAGGAGAGGGTGATAATGAGCAGCGACATGAAGAGCGCTGGGCCGACTTCCTTCGACGCGGCGAGTACCTGTTCCCAGTGGGGCCGGTCGGGCTCGTGCTCGATATGCTTGTGCAGGTTTTCGATCATGACGATCGCGGCATCGATCATCGCGCCGATCGCGATCGCGATCCCGCCCAGCGACATGATGTTGGCGTTAATGCCGAGCCAACGGATGGCGGCCAGGTCGGCGATGCTGCCGAGGGGCAGGGTGGCGATTGCGACCAGGGCGCTCCGGGCGTGCAGCAGGAAGAGGAGACAGACCAGGGCGACGACGATCGATTCCTCGATCAACGTCCGCTTGAGGGTGCCGATCGAACGCTGGATGAGATCCGAAC
>JBBQXQ010000145.1:0-7468 GCA_038209515.1 Gemmatimonadales bacterium | reverse complement strand
GGGGTGAGGTGGCTCGCCATGCTACGGTACTATCGAGGTGCCATCGTGGGGGCAGCCTGCCTCGCCCTGACGGTCACAGCATCAGGATGCAGCAAGAAGGACAACGCCGCGACGGTTGAAACGGCGAGCGGAGCGGCCGTCAGCACCCCCGTCAGCGTAACCGAGGTGAAGGTGGGCCGTGCGCTCGGGGCCGACAAACGCCTCACCGACGAAACCGACAAGTTTCGCCCGGCAGACGTGATCTACGCTGTCGTGGAGACCCAAGGGACGGCTCCCAACGCGGTGCTCCAGGCGCATTGGACTTATCAAGACGGCCAGGTGGTAGACGAATCGAGCCGGAACATTTCAGCGGCCGGTGAGGATGTTACGGAATTCCACGTCTCAAAGCCGAGCGGCTGGCCCAAGGGCAAATACACCGTTCAAATTCTCCTGAATGGTGCGCCCGTCAAGTCAAAGGACTTCGAAGTCAAATAGTTTCGCGTTGCTGCGGTTGGCTTCAGATCGGCGTGTCCCGAATCAAGCTGGTGATTCGGGACCGTCACCGCGGCGTCCGCGGGGGTGGCGGCCGTGGCGGTGGAAGTCAGACGGCGGCTTCGAGGGGTCGGCAGGGCCATGGTCGGCAGTGCGCACCGAGTGACGTGGGAGCTCCTCCGCGGTTGGCAGCACGTCGCCGAGCTGCTCGACTTCGAGCCGCAGCTGGGCCAACGGAATGATCCTGGAGCCGTGCTCCTCGTTCCGGAGAAAGACGCGCTCGCGGAAGATATCCACCGCGATCACCTTCTCTGCACCTACCGACGTCCTGACGGTCTTCCCCTCCTTGGGAAAACGCTTTCTGGCCGTGACATAGAAGTCATGCTCGTACTTGAGGCAGCAGAGCAGCCGGCCGCACCCGCCGGAGATCTGCGACGGGTTGAGTGACAGGTGTTGGTCCTTGGCCAGGCCGAGATTGACCGGGGAGAGCTCCTTGAGCCAGGTGGAGCAGCAGTACTCCCGCCCGCAGCGACCGACGCCGGAGAGCCGAGCCGCTTCATCGCGGACGCCGATCTGGCGCAGCTCGATGCGGGTCCGGAACAGTGACGCCAGATCGCGCACCAGGGCGCGGAAATCGACCCGTTTGTCGGCCGTAAAGTAGATGGTGAGCTTGCTGCGGTCCCACTGCCACTCGGTATCGCTCACCTTCATCAGCAGGTCGTGGGCGCGCACCCGCTGGATCACCTTCTGCCGAACCTCCTCCTCCGAGAGCCGGATGTCGTGGTGGACCTTGAGGTCCTCGGGGGTCGCGCGCCGGAGTACCGGCTTGAGCGGCGCCGGTTCCTCCAAAGCCTCCCCCACGGCGCAGCTGGTGCAGCTGCCACACTTCTTCGCAGCCATGTCGCCCACGGCGGTGACCCGACCGAGGTCACGCCCCCGCTCGACCTCGACGACGACGGACTCCTTCACGCGGATCGGATCCGCCTCGTCTTCCCAGACGAAGTAGGCCTTCCGAGTGCCCTTGAATCGAACTTCGACGGTCTGTGACATCAGGCCTCGGTGAAGGCGCCCATGGCGGCGTACTTCTCCGCGCGGCGCCGCACGAGCTTCTCCGGGCGGATTTTCCGGAGCTCGGTCACATGACGAATGAGCGCTTCCCGCAGGGCTTCGCCGGTGGCATCGGGATCCACGTGCGCGCCCCCCACCGGCTCCTTCACGATTTCGTCGATCACCTTGAGGCGCAACAGATCCTCGGCGGTGAGCTTGAGCGCTTCGGCGGCGCGCTCGCGCTGGCTCGAGTCCTTCCACAGAATGGCGGCGCAGCCTTCGGGTGAGATCACCGAGTAGACCGAGTTCTCCAGCATGAGCACGCGGTCGGCAACCCCCAGCGCAAGCGCGCCGCCGGAGCCGCCTTCCCCGATGACGACGGCGATACACGCGGTTGGGAGGGCAGACATCTCGAGGATGTTCCGGGCGAGGGCCTCCGACTGACCCCGCTCTTCAGCCCCGAGTCCTGGGTAGGCACCCGGCGTGTCGATCAGGGTGATGACCGCCGCTCCGAACTTCGCGGCAAGCTTCATGAGGCGGAGCGCCTTCCGGTAGCCCTCGGGGTGCGGCATCCCGAAGTTGCGATTGAGATTCTCCTTGGTATCCCGCCCCTTCTGGTGACCGATCACCATCACCGACACGCCGGCGAGCCGGGCCCATCCACCCACGATCGCCGGATCGTCCATGTACAGCCGGTCGCCGTGCAGCTCGATAAAGTCGGTGAAGATGGTACTGAGGTAGTCGAGAGTATACGGCCGGCGAGGGTGGCGGGCGACCAGGACCCTCTGGAGCGGCGTAAGATTCCGGTAAATGTCCGCCCGGAGCGACCCCAGCTTGCCTTGCAGCCCTTCGAGCTCACCGTCGATATCGATCTGCCGCTCCGTCCCGATGCGCTTGAGGTCGTCGATCTGCCGCTCCAGCTCGAGGAGTGGCTTCTCGAAGTCCAGGGTGTAGGCTGAAGCCATTGGGGTCAGCCCGCCTTGACGTAGTGGACGGAGTCGGCGCCAAGCAGATCGCGCAGTGCGCGGACCAGGTCGTCCTCGGCCGCGACGCGGACGCGCCGGGACCTGAGCCGGACCGCATCGCCGTTGCCGTCGCTCCACTCAACATAGAGTGGCGTGGGTCCCGGATGCGCCGAGCAGAGTGCGGCAACTTCCTTTAGCGCGGCCGGTTGGGGCGCGGATGGAGCGCGCCAGCTCAAGCTGAGCGCCAGCGCACCCGACGCCTTGAGCTCCTCCAACGGACGTGCCATCTCCACGATGAACGGCGCCTGGTCCTCGCCCCGATCCCGGTCGCTGTATCCCCCGGTCAGCAGGAGCGCCGCGTCCTGGAAAATGGTTTGGTTGAGCTTGGCCCAGGCGTCCGGAAAGACGATGGCCTCGGCCGTCCCGTGAAAATCTTCCACCACCAGCCGGGCGTATTCCTTACCTGTTTTCTTCGAGATCTGCCGCTTGACCCCGGTCACCACGGCCGCAACGCTGATCTGGTGCTCGCCCCACTCGCCCAACGTCGCCGTCGTGCGGGTGCCGAAGAGTTCGACCTCGTCGCGGAAGCGCTCCAGAGGGTGCCCGGAAATGAAGAACCCCAGGACCTCCTTCTCCTTGGCCAGCCGCTCGGCCTCGGTCCAGGCGGGAATGTCGGGAAGGGCGGGAAGGTGATTCTGGCTGGCATCGCTCCCGTCTTTCCCCCCTTTCCCGTCCTTCCCGACCTCTCCAAACAACGACCCCTGTCCCGCCTCCCGCTCCGCCTGAAGCAGTTGTGCCTCCGCTAACGCGGGTTCCAGCGCCTCGATCAACTGCTTCCGATGGCCACTGAGCGAATCACATGCTCCTGCCGCGACGAGGGACTCGAGCACGCGCTTGTTGCACAGCCGGAGGTCGATCTGCTCGACCAGCTCTTTGACCGTGTGATAGGGTCCCTGCTCGCGGCCGCCGATAATCGATGTAATGGCTCCCTCGCCGACGTTCCGGACCGCGCCCAAGCCGAAACGGATCCGCCGATCACCCACCACCGTGAACTTGAAGCCCGACTCGTTCACGTCGGGCGGCAGGATCTCGAGTCCCAGCTCCCGGGCCTCGTTGATGTATTGCACGACCTTGTCGGTGTTCCCGATTTCCGAGGAGAGCAGGGCTGCCATGAACTCGGCAGGGTAGTGTGCCTTGAGCCACGCCGTCTGGTAAGAGAGGATCGAGTAGGCGACGGAATGGGACTTGTTGAAGCCGTAGCGACCAAAGGTTTCGATCTGGGCCGCCAGGTCGTCCGCCAGCCGCTTCGGGTGGCCCAACGCCACGACGCGCTCACAAAACCTGCCGAGCTCCTTGCGGATCAGGTCGGCGTCCTTCTTCCCCACCGCCTTCCGGAGCACGTCGGCTTCCGCGAGGGTGAACCCGGCCAGGACATTGGCGATCCGCATCACCTGCTCCTGATAGGTGATCACGCCATAGGTCGGCTCCAGGATCTCCCTGAGTGAGGGGTGGGGGTAGGTGACCTTCTCCTGCCCCAGCTTGCGCCGGATGAACACGAGGTGCATGCCGGCATCGAGCGGACCGGGACGGAGGAGCGCGTTGGAGGCGACCAGGTCATCGAACCGGTCGCACTTCATTGCCCGGAGCGTATCGGTGGCCAGCGGTGACTCGAACTGGAAGACGCCGGCGGTTCTGCCGTGACGGAGGAGCTCGTATACCTCGGGGTCGTCCAGCTCTAACGTGTCCATTTGCGGCGCGGACCCGTGGCGCGCGCCGATCATGTTCACCGCATCGTGAATGACCGTGAGCGTCTTGAGGCCCAGCATGTCCATCTTGAGCATGCCGACCTTCTCCAGAGCGCCCATCTCGTACTGCGTGATGATCGCGTCTTCGCCTTCGGTGGATGCGCCGGCACCCCGGCTCGGCGCGGTGCAGACCGGCACGTATTCGGACAGCGGGCCCGGCGCGATCACCACGCCCGCCGCGTGGACCGACATGTGGCGAGAGATGCCCTCGATCCTCGAGCTCAGGCTGACCAGACGCTCGTATAGTGGGTTTCCCCGGACCAGATCCCGCATCTCGTCAACCTTCTTGACCGCGTTCTCGATGGTAAGGCTGTAGGCTGGGCCTGACGGGATCAGCTTGGTGATCCTGTCCGCCTCTCCGGGCGGGATCCGGAGGACGCGCGCGACGTCCTTCACCGCCGCCCGGGCCTTCATGGTCCCGAAGGTGACGATCTGCCCGACACTCTCCCTGCCGTACCGCTCCCGTACGTACTCGATCACCTCGCCTCGCCGCTCGAAGCAGAAGTCCACGTCGATGTCCGGCATGGACACGCGTTCCGGGTTGAGAAACCGTTCGAAGAGGAGATCAAACTTGAGCGGGCAGACGTTGGTGATGCCGAGTGAATAGGCCACGAGCGATCCCGCGGCCGAACCGCGTCCCGGACCAACCGGGATGCCCCGCTCCCGGGCGGCGGCGATGAAATCCTGGACGATGAGGAAGTAACCGGCGTATCCGGCCTTCTCGATGACCCCGAGCTCGTAGGCCAGCCGGTCGCTGACCGCCGGTGGCAGCGGCGATCCGTACCGCCGCGCGGCGCCGGCAGTGGCCAGGTGATCCAGCAGCGCCTCGTCGGACGCGTATTCGCGGGGCCGGGGAAAGCTGGGCAGGAAGTACCGCTTCTCGAAGTCGAACTCGCAGAGCTCCGCCACCTTGGCCGTGTTGGCCAGGGTCTCGGGCTGGTCGGGAAAGAGCGCCCGCATCTCGGCTTCGGACTTGACGTACGATTCCTGTCCGACAAAGCGGAAGCGCTTCGGGTCGTCCAGATCGCTGCCCGTCCCGATGGCGAGGAGCACGTCGTGCGCCTCGGCATCTTCCCGGCGCAGGTAGTGGGCGTCGTTAGTGGCAACCACGCCGATGCCGAGCTCCCGGCCCAGGCGAAGCATGCCTTCCGCGACCGGCCGCTCCTCCGGAATACCGTGGTGCTGGATCTCGAGCCAGAAGCCATCCGGGCCGAACGTCCGGCTGAACCACTCGGCGCTCCTTCGGGCTTCCTCGTACTTACCCTGGCGCAGGTAGAGTGCAACTTCGCCCGAGAGACACGCGGCCAGGCACACGATCCCCTCCGAGTGTCCCGCCAGCACCTCCTTGTCGATCCGGGGCCTGCGGTAGAACCCTTCGGTATAGCTGATCGAGGTGAGCCGAACCAGGTTCTTATAGCCGGTGCGATTCCGGGCCAGCAGCACGAGGTGGCTGTATGGGGCAGGCGCCCACGGCGGCTTTTCCCGCGACTGCCGCGAGTCGAAGGCGAGATATGCCTCGAAGCCGAGAATCGGGCGGATCTGCTGCGCCTTGGCGTGCTCGTAGAAAGTCCACGCCGCGTGCATGTTGCCGTGGTCGGTCACCGCCAGGCTGTCCATGCCCAGCTTCTTGACATGCGCAACGAGCTCGGGGATCCGGTTGGCCCCGTCGAGCAGGGAGTATTCGCTATGGGTGTGGAGATGGACGAATGCCATGTATAAGAGCGCTAAGAGGGGACTCACTCTTGACGCTTTTCTCTCCGTTCCAGCTCCTTCCACACGGCATCCAGCGGGACGCCGCGGGCCTGCAGGAGCACCAAGAGATGGTAGAGGAGATCGGCCGCCTCGGACGCGAGACGTTCGTCGTCCTCCGAATTTGCCGCCACCACGATCTCAACCGCTTCCTCGCCGACCTTCTGCGAGATTTTGGCTACGCCGCCGGCCAGCAGTTGCGCGGTATATGAACCCTGGGGTCTGGCGGCGGCTCGCGACGCGACCGTCCGGGCGAGCCGGCTGAGGACATGCCCCCCCGGATCCTCTTCCGCGGCGGCACCGTCCGCCACCACCCGCTCCGCGGGTACCCGGCCCGGCCGCCCAATGACAGTCGAGAAGCAGGTGCGCGTTCCGGTGTGGCAGGCAGGCCCAGTCTGCTCCACGCGGTACAGCACGGCGTCTCCGTCGCAGTCCAGCCGTACCTCGGTGATGCGCTGGACATGATCCGACGTCTCCCCCTTCTGCCACAACTTGCCGCGGGATCGGCTGAAGTAATGGGCCAGACCGGTGGAGAGAGTCCGTTCCAGGGCTTCCCGGTTGGCATAGGCGACCATAAGAACGTCGCCGGAGCGGCTCTCCTGGGTCACGACCGGCACCAGTCCGTCAGCACCGAACCTGACCGCCGACAGCCGAATGTTTTCGGACACGGAAAGAAGGTACCGGCAGGTGGTGAGATTGTCAAAACCCCTTGCCGCGCTTTATCTTGCTAAGTCCGCGGTGAGTGCTTCCGGTGTTCATTTTTCCCTTTCTTAACAGCTTCGCGGAGTGTCCGTAGTGCATTGGTTGCGCGCGTCTCTGACCATCTCGTCCGTGGTGACGGTGATTGCCGGTTGTAGTGACGGAACCGGACCCGGCACCGGCCCGGGGCTCACCTGTTCCCAGACGAGCGTTCGGATCCTGGCTGTGGGGGAGCACCAGGTTATCGACCCCAGCCAGGATGGGGCGTGCCTACGCCTTCCGGCGGCCTCCAGCGGGGGTGCCGAGCATCTGTATGTTCCTCTCGCCACCTCGAGCAGCCAAGCGGATAATGGAGTATCGGGGCCCTACCTGGTGACCGGCGGATCCCCCGGCGTTGCGTCGGCGCACGTCGCCCGTCTCCCCTCGCCGCACCTCTCCGCGTTTCAAAGGCCGCTCGCGCCGGAGGCGTTTCACGACATGTTGCGCGCCCGCGAGCGCGCCTTGTCCCAGAGCCCCGGCGCGGCGCTGTTCAACCAGGGTCGAATCTCGACGGCAGCGGCGGTCCCGCCGGCCCTGGGAGACAAGCGGACATTTCAGGTCTGTGCCACCTCTTCGTGCAAGACATTCGTGCCGGCCACCGCAACGGCTTTATCGGTGGGGCAGCGCGTAGCCATCTTCGTGGACGACGCCGCCCCTGCTGGTGGCTATACGACCCCACAGCTCGACGACGTT
>JBBQXQ010000144.1:0-7569 GCA_038209515.1 Gemmatimonadales bacterium | reverse complement strand
GCCCTTCCTCATCCAGCGGACGCCCTACAGCGTCGCCGCCGACACCGCCCTTGGACCGGACTACCGGTTCCTCGCAGCCGACGGGTACATCTTCGTCTACCAGGACATCCGCGGGCGGTTCGGCAGCGAAGGTCAGTTCCTGATGAATCACCCCTTGCGCGACCGGAGTGATCCGAAGGCTGTCGACGAGCCCACCGACACCTACGATACCGTTGAATGGCTACTCCACAACGTGCCCGCCCACAACGGACGCGCCGGCGTGTTCGGCGTCTCCTACCCCGGCTGGCTCGCCACCATGGCCGGCATCGATCCTCATCCGGCGGTGAAGGCGATCTCGCCCCAGGCGCCGATGACCGACACCTGGATGGGAGACGACTTCTTCCACCAGGGCGCTTTCCGTCTTTCGTATGGGTTCGAGTACGCCGGCAGCATGGAGCTGAGCTCGGACATGTCGGTGCCGCTGCCGATCGGCACCTGGGACACCTACGACTGGTACCGGCGGCTCGGCCCGCTTTCCAACGTGGAGGCGAAGTATTTCCGGGGGAAAGTGCCGACCTGGAGCGCGTTCGTCGCCCATCCAACTTACGACGCGTACTGGCAGAGACGGGCGGCGCAGCGGGTACTAGAGATGCTGGTGGTGCCGATGCTTACCGTGGGAGGATGGTGGGACCAGGAGGATCGCTACGGCCCGCTCGCGACCTACCGTGCGCTCGAGCGGGGCGACTCCGGGCACCGGAACTTCCTGGTGATGGGCCCCTGGAACCACGGCGGGTGGCGGAACGAGGCGCGCCGGATGCCGGTGGTCGATCCCGGGACGGCCGAAGGGTATCTCCGCGATGTCGAGGCGCCATGGTTCGCGCACTACCTCGAGGACAAGAACACGGCGGCTGAGGCCGAGGCGTACCTCTATGATACCGGCGCGAAGGAATGGCGATCGTTCGACACCTGGCCGCCAAAGAACGGGACGCCGCGCAGCGTCTTTCTCCGAGCGGGCGGCAGGTTGTCGTTCGATCCGCCGGTCGCCGGCGAAGCGGCCTTCGATCAGTACATCTCCGATCCGGCGCATCCGGTGCCCTACCGCCCCCGGCCGGTCGAGGAGACCTACGATCCCCGCGGGTCGCGCTGGCGCACCTGGGAGACCGAGGACCAGCGGTTTGTGGACGGGCGGCCCGACGTCCTGACCTGGGTCTCGGAGCCATTGAGCGAGGACCTGCTCATCGCGGGCGACATCAGCGCCAGAATCGTCGCCTCCACCACTGGGCGCGACGCAGACTGGGTGGTGAAGCTGATCGACGTGTTCCCCGACAGCGTGCCGGAGAACTGGAGTCAGAGCGGCTATCAGCTCATGGTGGCGCACGACATCATGCGGGGACGCTACCGAAAGAGCTTCTCGGCGCCGGCGCCACTACAGCCCAATACGCCGCTCGATTTTACGGTGGACCTGCACCAGCAGAGCTACACGTTCAAGAAGGGTCATCGACTCATGGTGCAGATTCAGAGCACCTGGTTTCCGCTCTACGACCGGAATCCCCAGACCTGGGTTCCGAACATCTTCCGGGCCAAGGCATCGGACTTCCGGGCTCAGACCCACCGGATCTGGCACACCCGCCGGCTCGCGTCACGGGTCGAGGTCACGGTGGTGCGTTACCGTTGACTCCAGCGGTGTTTCAGGCAGCCGATGAACGTCGTGCACTCGCTGGCCGAGGTGGTTGTCGTGGTGACGCTCGTGTCCAGCTCCAGCACCGGCTGAGACGGCACCGTCACTGCACGGCCGGGCTCGCCGTCCAGCGCGATATCCTCCGGCAGGCCACCCTCGAATCCGGCGGCGTTCACCAGCATCTCGTGCCGCAGCTTCGACGCGATACGAAGGACCCGGCCCGGATACCGGTGGCAAAGGGGAGTGTTCCTGCCCCGCACGCATCCGTTGTAGCGCTTCAACGCGAGCGGGATCGCTCCCTTGGCCCGCCTGATATTGTGCTGCAGGATCCTGGCGCCATGACAGATATTGGCCTCGACGCTGTTCAGGTCTCGCGACGGGCAGCCGTAACTGCCGATATGCACCGGCATCACCTGCATCAATCCCACCGCACCCTGGCTGCTGATGGCGGTGGTGTCGAACGGCGCGTTCTCGATCAGCAGCACGGCGGCCAGGAGACTCGGGCTTATCCGGTTCCGCTCCGCCTCGTACACCACTGCCGCGGCAACCCGGTCGGCCAGTTCCACCTTGCGGGTGCGCTTGGCTAGGGCCAGCGACAACGGCTCGTAGGCGTATTGTTTGGTGATTGCCCGCTCCATTGCGGCGCTGTCGGCCCGCACCTTTACGGGAGGACGCGACCGCGCCGCACGCGACGGCTCAGCCGTGCGCTCAGGCTCCGGGGAGCGCGCGGTTGGCGCGCGTACCGGAAGCGGAGCACGGGCCGGAATCGAAGCACGGGCCGGGACGGCTGGCTTCGCCGGCCGGGTGCGGGGGCGTACAGGCGCCGGCACCGCGATGGCAAGCGGCTCCGGTAGAGAAACCGGAGGCGCCGCGTCGCCACTCGAGGCGCACGCAGCAACCAGCAGAGCCATCGCGATACGACCGAGTTCGCGCGCCCGACCGCTACGGATCCATGAGAGCATGGCGCCCTTGAATGGAGGATACCGGACGATGGCTCGCGCTCGATGGGCGCGGAAGTGCTCAGTATTTGACGGCGACGAGGAATGCGACGCTGTCCGGTCTGCCGGATTGACCTGCCACGTTGGAAGTCGAGTCCCTCGCGTGAGTATCAGGGGTCGATGCAGGCATCGGCAGCATCGTGTGCCAGGCCCATCGTTACACGATCCGGGGCCTTTTCTTGGCTGGATTCGCATAGGTGCGCTCGCAAATTCCCACCCTATTCCTCCCGGAAGCGAACCACCGTTTCATGGGCCACCCGTTGCAGTAATCGCACGGTGGCAGTGGGGATCTGAAGCCTCTTTCCCGCGACGGTTATTCTCGGGGACAACGTCTGCACATCCCTGCCAATAAGTCCCTCATATACCACTAGGGCCGTGAGATACGTGCCCAGCTCCGACGGATGGAAGCCGTCAGGGCCGTAGAGCCCGATCCGAGGTCCCGCGGACCAGGCAGCGCGCCAAGCCTCGCCAGCCGGTAGAAAGACACCGCCGACGGCTTTTGCGGCGAGGTGGCTCGAACGGCGTACTTCGTCGAAGGAGGTGCGCTTCGTGGCCGACGGCCACACCATCAGTTGGGCACTCCGGGCACCGGCGTCCCGGACGTACGGCTGGAGCCACTTGGTAGCGAGGATCAGAGTATCACGGTAGAGCGGCAGCGGCGTGGGGCCCTGCTGGAGCACGACGTAATCCCAGTGCCCGGATTTAATGACCTCGACCGCGTTGGTCTGGCCGGCCACATGATCGATCAGCGCCAGGTTGGGCGCGGCCACGGTCTCGGTCTGGATCGTGTCGCCGGCAGCCAGCGCAATCGCGGCCACCGTGCCCGGAAGATCGTTGGTGTAGGTGAGGCTGTTCCCGATGAAGAGCACCCGGTATACGCTCGGCCTGGCCGGTGGCGGAGCCGTCGGCGATCGGCCGCCGGCACAGCCGGCGATGCTGCAAATGAGCGCGAGCGCGAAGACGCGTTTGGGCAACTTTGGCTCCTCCATGAGACTGAACATAGGGGTGATGCAAAGCTTAGGGAGTAGGGGCGAAGCGGGCGACCGTATCGTGCGCCGCGCGTTGGAGTAGTCGGACCGTTCCCACCGAGACGTTCAGCGAGTAGCCGAGTACGGGCTCCTTCGAGCAACCACTTTACAAGGGCAGTAATCGGAAGCAATCTAGGCATCCACGCACTCGATGGAGGCCATCATGCTTCGATTGTGCATTCTCCAGCTCACCCTGCTTCTGATCTGTCTCATCCCTAACGCCGCCGCTCAGGCTCCAGCCGACCTGGAGGAAGCGATGCAGCGGCGGAGTCAGGCCGTGCTGAATGCCGACGGCGCCACCTGGGACAGATACACGGCTGACGACTTCACTGTCGTTCTGCCCGATGGCAAGCTGCTGAACAAGGGCGAGCGTTTAGCGTTGATGAAGACCCAGAAGCCGAGGCGCAGCTCGTCTCCGGAGCAGGTCCAGATCAAGCATTATGGTGAGACTTACGTCCGCCGGTTCCTGGCCAACAACGGCTGGGTAATGGAGGTCTGGACTAAGGGCAAGGACGGGAAGTGGCGGGTCTCTGCCGTGCAAGTCACGGCGGCCGCCCAAAAGTAAATCCTGGGGTCGCTACGATGCAGTTTTACGGCCATGGTTCTCACCTCCAGGCCGCGCGTCAGGTTTTCCGGAAGGCTCGATCAGACGCCAGGCAATCACACCCGCCGCCACGGCCAGGCCGGCAGCCAGGAGCATGATGGATCGAAAGGCGTCCACGAAGGCGGCATCAACCGCCCGCTCCAGGCTGCTCCGGAGCTGACTCGGTAGCGAGCGAGGGATGCTGAGGGCCGCGAGCTTTCCCCGGCCCCGCCAGAGTAGTTCGCGAACCTCCGGCGAAACGCCCAGGCTGTCCAGCCGGTGACCCAGCGACCGGCCGAACCGCTGGTAGGCCACGAGGCCGAAGACCGCAATCGAGAGCAGCGCTGCGGTGCGCGACACGGCGTTGTTGATACCGGACGCGACGCCGGCCCGCTCCGGACCGAAGGATGTCATGACCCGCGGTCGTGAGCGGAGCCACGGTGCCGGACATCCCCAACCCGAGCACAAGCATACCGGGGAAAAAGGTGGTCCAGTACGGGCCGCCTGTCCCTGGCAGAGCCAACAGGGCGAAGCCTGTGGCCGCGATCAGCGGCCCGATGATCAGCGCCCGTCTCACGCCGTAGCGATCGGCCAGCCGGCCGGCCCAGCTCGACAGCAGCGACAAGAGCGCAATGAGCGGAAGCATGGCCGCCCCCGCCGCGGCCGGAGAGTAATCATGAACCTGGATCAGGTCGAAGGGCACGAAGAAAAACGCGCCGCCGAGCGCAGCATAGAGCAATAGGGTGAGGAGGTTGGCGCCGGTGAACGTACGGGAGCGGAACAGGTCGAGCGGCACCATCGGCTCGGGCGAGCGCTCCTCTACCAGGCTGAAGGCCGCCAGCATCAGCGCGCCGCCGATGAGCCCGGTGAGGATGGCGGGGTGGACCAAGCCCAGTCGCGGCGCCTCGAGCAGACCGAAGACCAGGCCACCCAGTCCCAGGGTAGCGAGGGCGGCTCCCGGTAGATCGAGCCGGCGCGCCTTCTCGTCTCGGCTCTCCGGCACCGCCCGCAGCGTAATCGCCAGCGTTACAAGCGCGATCGGGATGTTGATCCAGAAGACCCAGCGCCACGAGGCCACCTGGATCAGCCAGCCGCCCAGGACCGGGCCCACGCCGGCGGTTGCCGCGGAGAAGGCCGACCACTTCCCGATCGCCTGACCCCGGCGTTCCGCCGGAAATCCAGCGCCGAGCAGAGCCAGGCTGGTCGGGACCAGGAGCGCGCCGCCGAGTCCCTGCACTGCACGAGCGGCAATGAGCCAGTTGATGCTCGGGGACAGGGCACAGCCAGCCGAAGCCAGGGCAAAGAGCGCGACCCCGGCTGCGAAGATGCGGCGTCGGCCGACCTTGTCCGCCAGCGCGCCGCCAAGCAGCAGCAGCGCCGCGAGGGCGACCGCGTAGCTCTCCACCACCCACTGCACTTGGGCCGCGGTGGCGCCGAGCGCCTTCTGGAGCACAGGCAGGGCGACATTGACGACGGTGCCGTCAATGAAGGCCATGCTGGAACCCAGAATGCTGGCCGCAAGGATCCAGCGTTCGACGCCGGGACGGCCGCGTGCGGGAGTCGCTACCCCAACGAGGTCACCCCTGTTTGGGAGAGGAGAAAGGTAGCGTGCCCCCGGCCTTGTCTCGCGGGAGCGCCCTGGCCGGCGTAGATTCGCGGCATGCCGCCGCGTTCGACCATAAGCGACGGACTCTTTTTGTCCGCCGTCATAATCGCTGGGGGCCTTGTCCTCGGTGGCTGGTTCATCGGCCACGGGTTCATTCAGGGTCGCTCGTCCGTGCGGTACGTCGAGGTCAAGGGTCTGGCCGAGCGCGAGGTCACGGCCGATCTTGCGCTCTGGCCGCTACGCTATGTCAGTACCGGCAACGACCTGACAGTGGCCCAGGCCGGGCTCACCCGCAGCACTCGTCAGGTCTTTGCCTTCCTGACCCGACATGGCATCGACACGACGGCGGTTCAGCTTCAGGCGCTGGAGGTGTCGGATGCGGACGCCAACCGTTTCCCGGGTGAACGTGCCGGACCTCGTTTCGTGATCCAGCAAACCGTCATCGTCCGCTCCCGTGCTCCCGACGTAGTGATGGCCGCGAGCCAGCGGGTCAGCGAGCTGGTCGCGGGAGGAGTGATCCTCTCTTCCAGCGGCGAGTACGGTATTGGCGGGCCGACCTTCGTATTCACCCGGCTGAACCAGTTGAAACCGGCCATGGTCGCCGAGGCCACGGCAAACGCGCGGGAGGCAGCCCAGCAGTTTGCTACTGACTCCCGCACCGCGCTGGGCGGCATTCGCCAGGCGAGCCAGGGAGTATTCGTGATCCTCCCCCGTGACCAGGCTCCGGGGGTGAACGAGAGTGGACAGCTGCAGAAGATCGTGAGGGTGGTCTCCACGGTGCAGTACATTCTGAGATAGCATGGCATCGAATCCCGTCACCCATCTGGCGCCGATTGACTACGCGGTCATGGCGGTCTACTTCGCGGCCGTGCTGGGTGTGGGATGGAGCCTCCGGCGGGGCATGCGGACCAGCACCGATTTCTTCCTCTCCGGCCGCTCGCTCTCGCCCTGGATTACTGGGGTCGCCTTCATCTCGGCCAATCTCGGCGCCCAGGAGGTCATCGGAGGGTGGGACGGCCTCACGGCGCGGCTGGCCGAGGTGGCCACGACGCGAGGGCTACCGGCGAACGCGTACACCAGCTCCTGGGCCAACATGGGCCACGCGGCCCGCAACCCGATCGGGGTCGAATGGTTCGGACTGGTAATGGGTCTCGGCTTCGTTTTGTCCTTTGGCTACTGGTGCACCGACTTCCTGGTGGTGCAGCGAGCCATGGCGGCCGACTCGATGACCGCCGCGCGCCGCACCCCGCTTATTGCCGCGGTGCCCAAGATGCTGTTTCCGTTTCTGGTGATCCTGCCGGGGATGATCGCGCTGGTGCTCGGTGCCGAGCACGCCGCGGGGGTCGGTCAGGGCCTGGTCCCGGCGAAGCTCGCGGCCGGCGGCGCGCCACTGCTGGATGGTGCCGGACGCGTCGTCCTGGACTATGATCTCGCCACCCCGATGATGCTGGTGCGGCTCTTCCCGGCAGGGATGCTGGGACTCGGCCTCACCGCGCTCCTGGCTTCCTTCATGTCGGGCATGGCGGGGAACGTCACCGCCTTCAACACGGTGTGGACCTACGACATCTACCAGAGCCATATCCGAAGGGGCGCCTCGGATGCCCACTATCTGTGGATGGGCCGGATTGCTACGGTCGGTGGCGTTCTCCTCGCCATCGCGGCGGCCTATGTCGCGAGTGCGTTCAACAACATCATGG
>JBBQXQ010000143.1:0-7619 GCA_038209515.1 Gemmatimonadales bacterium | reverse complement strand
GATCGCAGCTCATCCGGATCGACGCCGAGCATTGGTCGAAGCACCAGAGGCTGGTTGCGAAGCTTCAGCGCTGCTGCGCCGACCGCCGACCGGGTGGCATCGTCCAGCCGACCCTGACGCAGGTCGTCGATCGACGCGCGGCCCTCGATGGCGAGCGCCCGCTCCATGAGTCGCTCGGGGCCCATCTCGCCCGAGAAATACAACGTGGGCACACCGGCCGTGGCCGTACGCACCGCGACAGCCAGCCCGAGCGCGGATTTGCCGCTCCCCACATCGCCCGCCAGAACCACGAGGTCTTTCCGCCGGAGGCCTCCCGCCAGCACCCGATCGAGCGAGGCGAAGCCGGTGGACACTGTATCGGGAGCGGGGGCTCCGCCGGTGCGGGCATCGATCTGCGCGACCAGTTTCTCGAGCATCGAGTTTGCGGCCCGTTCAGAACGCTTGGGAATGCGAGGCATGACTGAGTATACCAGTTGTGTCAGCGCAGGGACTGCCGGGCGAGGCGCGCGGCCATGGCCACGGCCTCTCCCGCTTCGGCACCGCTGGTTTCGCGCGCCGGAGCGACCAGCTGGCTCAGCACCTGGGCGGCAGCCTCCGGCCGCACGTCGCGCAGCTGACTCACCGCAGCGACGAGCGCCCGGCGCAGGGGCGGCGGCATGGTGAGGCTGGTGAGGCGTTGCTCCAGCGCCTGCACTCGTCGGCGGTGGGCCCGTTCCGCCGGCGGCGAATCTCCCAGAAGATCCTGCGCGACCCGAAGCGTCAGCCAGAGAGCAAAGATCCCGCCACGTTTGGGCCCCCGCCCGGTCTGTGGCAGCAACGTGAGCAGCGCGGTGGCCGCGGGATCCCATCCGTTCATGTGATGCACCGTCGGACCGAGTCGTAGACCAGATCGGGCCGGAGCTCGAGCATGCAGCGATGATGGCCGAGGGGGCAGCGAGGGCCGCCCTGACTGCTGCATGGTCGGCATGACAGGGCGACCTCCAACACGGTCGCGCGGTGAGCATAGGGAAAGAAGCCAAACGGCTCGACGGTTGGGCCGTAGAGCGCCACCACCGGCGTGCCGACCCCGGTGGCCATGTGCATGACGCCGGTGTCGCCGGACACCACTGCCGCGGACCGGCGGAGCAGGGCGCCGGTTGTCTGGAGCCCAAAGACCCCGGCCGCACTCGCCACCTGACCGTAACCCGAGCCGGCGAGCGCGGCCCCGAGGCTCGAATCGCCGGGCCCTCCAACAATCGCGACACCGGATCCGCCGGAAATGATCTGGCTCACCAGCGCGCGCCAGTACTCCAGCGGCCAGCGCTTGGTGGCGTGAGCGGCGCCGGGAGCAACCGCGATGAGCGGCCGATCGGATGCCAGTTCCGAGGTAGCAAGCCAGACGGCCGCCTCCCCCTCGGCATCGGCCCCAAGAAGGAACTCCGGCGGTGCGCCGTCGGGCGATACGTCCAGATCGCGTGCAGCCTCGAAGTAGCGTTCGGGAATTGGACGCCGGTCGCGATAGTGATTCCGCTTGGTGTGGATGAGCAGCGCGCGAGCGATGCGGTGCTTCGGATATGAGGTCCAGCGCCCCGGAGCCATCGTCCGGAGGGCGCGGCTGCGGAGGCTGCCGTGCAGGTCAAGGCGATGGGTGAACGAGCCGGCTCTGACTTCCGCGGCCAGGCTCCGGAGCGACCGGCCCGGCCCGAGCGCGATAATCCGATCCACGTGCGGATTGTGACTCAGTAGCGGGGCATAGGCCTGTTTGGTGAGTACCGTGATGCGTGCATCCCGATGGCGATGCCGGATCGCACGGAGCAGGGGAGTGGTCAGGAGGATGTCGCCGATCGAACTGAAGCGTACGACCAAAACGTTTGGAAGCATGCGGTAAACTGCAGTGGTAAGAGGTGAGCGGTAAGAGGTGAGAGGGCCTAGGTGGAAACCCTCTCACCTCTCACTTCTTACCCTCGTGTCGCTAAGATTGAGGAATGCCGCGACCACGAAGCATCCTGTGGGTGGACGATGAGGTCGAAAGCCTCACGTCGCACATCCTGTTCCTGGAAGAACAGGGCTTCGCCGTCGAGACCAGTACCCACGGAGACGACGCCCTGGTGCTGCTTCAGCGCCAGCCGTACGGTGTGGTCCTGCTCGACGAGCAGATGCCCGGGCGCCGTGGGCTCGACCTCTTTCAGGCCATTCGGGCCATCGATAACGGCATGCCTGTGGTAATGGTGACCAAGAGCGAAGAACCGGAGACGCTCAAGGACGCCATTGGCCAAGACATCTCCGACTATCTCATCAAGCCGGTGAATCCCCGGCAGATCCTCTCGGTGGTTACCCGGTTGCTCGAGGGCGACCGGATCCGCCAGCAGCGGCTGTCACGCGATTTCGCCACCCGCTTTCGCGAGCTCGAGGCCCGGCGTGGCGGACCCCTCGGGTGGCGTGAATGGATCGAGCTGGTGGTGGAGCTGGCAGAATGGGAGGTCCGGCTCGGGCAGGCCGACGAGCCGGGACTCCAAGACGCGCTGCGCACACTGCAAGACAGTCTGCGGCAGGACTTCGCGCGCTACCTCCAGCGGAACTACGCCAAGTGGTTGCACGAGGGCGGCAGTGACCGGCCGCCGCTTTCGGTGGATATCGGGGCCGAGTTCCTGCGACCAGTGCTGGACCTGCATGGCCGGGCCATGCTCGTGGTGGTGGACTGCCTCCGCCTCGACCAGTGGGCCATGATCCGCCCTCTGATCAGTGCCCGGTTCGATATCGAGACGGCGCATTACTTCTCCATCCTGCCGACCGCCACTCCCTTCGCCCGCAATGCCATCTTCAGTGGACTCTTCCCGGCGGAGATCAAGGCCCGCTACCCGCAGTGGTGGAACGATCACGAGGACGCGAGTCTCAACTCACATGAAGCCGAGCTGCTGACCGAGCACATGCGGGAGCTCACCGGGCGGGCGGTTCCGGTGCACTACGAGAAGGTCTTCACTGCCGCGGACGGCGAAGGACTGCTGAAGCGGTTGCCTGCGCACCTGGCCAAGGACGGCGTCACGGCCCTGGTGTTCAACTTCATCGACCAGCTTACGCACGGCCGAACCGAGAACTCGACCCTGTTCGAGGTAGCTCGTGACACACCCGCGCTCCGCAATCTGACCCGCACCTGGTTCGAGCGGTCACCCCTGTGGGATGCCCTGCGAGAGGCCGAGCGTCGCGGAGTTCCGGTGTTGCTCACGACGGATCACGGCTCGATCCATTGCCATACGCCCGCCACTGTCTTTGCCAAGCGGGACACGACATCGAATCTGCGCTACAAGTTCGGGGAAGATCTCCGGGCCCAGGACCCCGATTCGGCATTGGTGGTGGACGACTTGGCGAGCTTCGGCTTACCGGCGCGCACTCCCGGAACCCGGCTGCTGCTGGCGACGGGTGACCGCTTCTTCGTCTACCCGACCAAGCTCCGAGAGTATCAGGCGCGCTACCGCGGGGCGTTTCTTCACGGTGGAGTGTCGCCCGAGGAGGTGCTCCTGCCGATCGCCTTGCTGACGCCGCGCCAGGGATAGCGTGCGGACCGAGCTCCGACTCCTTCGCCTCGTCAAGCCGTATCGGGTCCTTCTAGGCGTCGGACTCGCCACCACGTTTCTCGCTTCACTGCTCGATGGCTTTACGCTCGTCATCCTGATCCCGCTGCTCAAGCATCTGTTCGGCACGGCCGGGGCCCTTCGAACCGGATCCACCCGGCTCGAGGCGCTGGTGGACCGCATGGTGGAGCCCTTCGTGGCCGGAGCGACGCCGGGCCAGGCCGCCGGCCGATTGGTCGTGCTCCTAGTCGTCGGGCTGGTGCTGAAGAACGCACTGAGCTACGCCTCAACCCAGATTTCGGTGCGAGCCCAGGAAGGACTCGTGCGCGACCTGCGGACGAAGCTCTTCTCCCATCTGCTGGCGCTGGAGCTCGGCTTCTTCCAGCGGGTCAAGGCCGGCCAGCTCATATCGGGGATCATCACCGAAGTGGATCAGACCAAGACGGTAATCACGGCGTCGCTGCTGTCACTCTTTCAGAATCTCATCGTCGTCGCCACGACGCTGGTGATCTTGAGCCAGATCTCACTGCGCCTCACCCTGCTCACGCTCGCGTTCGTGCCCTTACTCGTGCTTGGACTCCAGGTGCTTCTGCGCCGCCTCCGGAGTCATGCAAGGGCACGGGCGCAGGAGCGCGGGGAGATCACGGCGACGGTGTCGGAGCGACTCGGGGCCATCCGGCTCATCAGGGCGTATGGGGAAGAGAAGCGGGAGGCATCGGGCTTCGCGCGGCAGGCCGAGCGCTACCGGAAACGGGTCATCCGTACTCAACGCTTCTCCTCGCTGACCAGCCCGCTGACCGAAGTCTTCGCCGGCTTCCTGGTGATCCTGATCATCTGGGCCGGAACCAAGCCGGGGCTGGTCGGGCTGGCCGCCCCGCTGGCGCCGCAGACCATCATCGTGTTCCTCATGGCCGCGCTCAAACTCACGTCACCACTCAAGACCATCGCGTCGTTCCCCGCCACCATGGCGGTCACCCTGGCCAGCGCCGAGCGGGTGTTCGAGTTCCTCGACCAGCCGCCCACCGAGATCGACCGGCCAGGGGAGGAGCCCGCGCGCTTCGAGCAGGACGTGGTGTACGATCGGGTGTCGTTCCGGTACGGTGACGGCGACCTGGTGCTGAGCGAAGTGTCGTTCCGGTTGCCCCGCGGCAAGGTGGTTGCCCTCGTAGGCCCGTCCGGGGCTGGGAAGACCACTGCGGCGGACTTGCTTCCCCGGTTTCACGATCCCATCGGCGGCCAGATCCTCATGGACGGTGTCCCGCTCACCCGGCTGACCCGGGGCTCGCTTCGGGCGCTGCTGGGAGTCGTCAGTCAGGACACGGTTCTGCTCAACGATACGGTCCATGTCAACATCGCCTATGGCTCGCCAGGGGCCACTCGGGATCAGGTCGAGGCTGCGGCCCAGGCTGCCAACGCGGCGGGGTTCATCGCCAGTCTGCCTGAGGGGTACGACACGTTGCTGGGCGAACGGGGCACCAGACTCTCCGGGGGCCAGCGCCAGCGGATTGCGATTGCCCGGGCGCTCCTCCGAGACCCGCCGATCCTGATCCTGGATGAGGCGACCAGCGCGCTCGACTCCGAGTCGGAGCGTCTGGTCCAGCAGGCCATCGAGCGTCTGATGCGGCAACGGACCGTGCTCGTCATTGCCCATCGGCTTACGACTGTGCGGGATGCGGACGAGATCGTGGTACTCGACCAAGGGAAGGTGGTGCAGCGCGGAAGCCATGAGGAGCTGCTGCGCGCCGGTGGACTGTATCGGCGACTGTACGATCTGCAGTTCCGTGATGAGGAGCCCGTCGTGAGCACGCCTCTGTGATTTTTTATGTCGTCACACGCCCTTCGGGAAGGTTTCCGCTCGCCAAATAGTGCTGGTACATGCGCACGTACTCCTCGGCCATGCGGGTATGGCTGAACCAGCGCTCTGCCCGGGCACGGCATGCCCCGGGATCACGCCGCTCGATCGTCGAGCGCAGCGCTATCAACTCGTCGAGGGTGTCCCCCAGCGCACCCACATCGTCCGTGACCACCTCAGGAAGCGCGCCCCGCCTGGTGCCAAGTGCAGGGGTTCCGCTCATCATCGCCTCTACCAGGGTGAGCCCAAACGGCTCATCCCAGAGCGCGGGCATCCAGAGGCACGCGGCACTCGCCAGCAGATCGGCCTTCCTCTGGCCATTCACCGCGCCGACGAACCGCAAACTCCGGTGAAGACTTAACCGCCAGCCGCCGGCCACGAGGAGCCGCCTTCCCGAGCGCTTGGCGCCTGCCATCGCCCAGCGGTACCCTTTCACGCTGTGAAGCCGCCCCAGAAAGAGATCGTACTCGCCCTTCACCCGGCGAAACACGAATTCGGACGGATCTACCCCGTTATAGACGAACGCCCTGGCGCCGTGCCGCCTGGCATGGTCGGCGCTCAGAAATATTGTGTTCGGGCGCGGTGCTCTCCCCGGCCGAAGATTGCCATGGAGAGTAAACACCTGCGGACAGTCGGGTGGTGCGGTAAGCGGGGCGTGGCTATGCAGGAGGTCGAGTGAACCGGGGAGAAACGGAGTGAGATCAAACCCCGGCCGGCTGGTCGCCCGAGGATCGAGCTCCACGATGGCGAGTCCGGGTATCCGCGAGCCCTCGGCCGCCAGCACCGTGACGCGATGTCCCAACTGGGCGAGTCCTCGAGCCAGCCATACGACCACGCGCTGCGTTCCACCGTACCCGTGCACGGGGACACGACCATGGAAGTAGAGGGCGATGTGCATGCGGGCAGAATGTATCGGCCGCATGGGCCGGTCGCCAAGCAGGCAATTCGATGACGGCCATCATGCAGGTGCTGCACCAGGGCGAGGGGGCCGGTTCGGTGACCTCGACGCTCCATCTGAGCCTTGGCCTGGCGCGCGCCGGGTTTCACGTTCGTTTCGTCTGCCCCCCCGGTTCGGAGGTCGAAGGGCAGGCCCGCGCGGGCGGTCTCGAGGTCCATCCGATCGCGCTCAGCTCCAGCGGTCGGCGGGCCAATGCAGCCACGCTGGCCGCCTTCCTCGATTGCCACCCGGTCGGTCTGGTCAACTCTCAAAGCTCAAAGGATCGGACCGCGCTCACCTGGCTGGCGCTTACCGGGCGTCTGCAGGTACCGCTGGTGGTGACCCGACGACAGATGCCTCACAGTCTTTTCCTCGAGAACCGGCTGGTGAGCAGGCTGGCCGCCAAGGTCGTTGCGGTGAGCCGGGCAGTGGGCGATGCCCTGGCTAGGCGAGGCACCCCACGCGACAAGCTTGCCGTTATTCCCAATGGGCTGGTGACCGAGCGGGTGGATGGTCCCGTTCGCCCGGAGGTGGTGGAGGAGTGGCGTCGGCGAATCGGGTGGGAGCCGTCCCGTCGAACCATAGGCATCGTCTCCCGCCCCAAAAATCAGGAGATAGTGCTCCGGGCCCTCGATCAGGTGACCGTTCCCACCCGGCTGGTACTGGCAGGGGTCGAGCCGAATGGCCCATTGGGCCGTCTTGCTGCGAGGGTGCCCGCCCACCACGCCGTCGTGTGCGTGCCCTTTACGCCTGAAGTGCGTGCCCTCTATGAGCTGTTGGAACTGGTCCTGTTGCCCTCCCGAAGCGAGGGGCTCTCACAGGCGCTACTCGAGGCCATGGCCTTGGGGAAGCCGGTGATTGCGTCCGCGGCAACCGGGAACCTGGAGGTGGTGACGGACGGTGTGGATGGCCGCCTGGTAGATCCGCTGGCTCCCAGCGCGTGGGGGCTGGCGATCGATGAGCTTCTCTCCAACCCAGGAGCCGGAGCTCGGCTGGGGGGCAGGGCCAGACATACGGCACGCGTGACCTACTCACTCGATCGGACCGTGGAGCGCACTGCGGAGCTCTACCAATCGATTCTTGCTGGATCGCGACCTTGCTCCGAGCCTTCGGGTCAGCGCAAATTCTGCAGCTCATCCTTGGGAGCGATAGTGGTCAACATCTCCGGATTCACCATCGTTCGAAACGCGATCAAGCTCGACTTTCCGGTGGAAGCGAGCATCCGCTCGATTCTGCCGATCTGTGACGAGGTGGTGGTCAACGTCGGCCGTTCCGAGGACGA
>JBBQXQ010000142.1:0-7710 GCA_038209515.1 Gemmatimonadales bacterium | reverse complement strand
ATTCATTTTCCTGGCGCTTCCGGGTGACACCCAGATGACCATCAACGTCGATCTGGCCAAGAAGCAAACCGACGAGAATCCCGTCTTCTACGTGCAGATGGCGCATGCCCGGCTCAGCGGAATCTTTCGCACCGCCGAGCGCGACCCAGAGTCGGTGACAGGTTCCCTGGATCTCGGCGCGTTGCCCGCCCCGCAGGACATGGATCTCCTCAAGAAGCTGATTGTCTTTCCCGAGACCGTGGAGAAGGCGGCCCGTGAGCGCGCGCCTCATCGCATCACGGTCTACCTGCGCGAGCTGGCAACAGCGGTTCACGCCTGGTATCACCATACCAGGGCCGTCGGCGCACCCGAAGGCGAAGCCACCGAGCGCGCACGACTCCTCCTCGCCCGGGCGGCGCGCACCGTGCTTGCCAACGGGCTCAACCTGCTCGGCATTTCAGCCCCCGACCGGATGTGACTCGATGACCTTACTCGTGGTCGGCAGCATCGCGTTGGACTCGATCTTTACTCCATTTGGAGAGACCGCGGACGCGCTGGGCGGTTCGGCAATCTATTTCAGCGTCGCCGGGTCGATCCTGTATCCCGTTCAAGTCGTCGGGGTCGTAGGCCAGGACTATCCCTACCACGAGCTCGAGCGTCTGGCCCCTCGCGGCATCGACTGGTCGGGGGTGGAGCGGGCCAAGGGCGAGAGCTTTCGATGGAAAGGCAAGTACTCCTACGATCTCCAGAGTCGCGAGACGCTGGAGACGCGACTCGGCGTGTTTGCCGACTTCCAACCCCGGCTCCCGGCCGGCTTCCGGTCCGCGCGCTTCCTCTTCCTCGGGAACATCGATCCTGAGCTCCAGCTCGGCGTCCTGGAGCAGGTCGAGCGCCCCGAGCTGGTGGTGTGCGACACCATGAATTACTGGATCCAGAGCAAGAAGGCTGCGTTGCTCCAGCTGCTCGAGCGGGTGGACGTCCTCATGGTGAATGACGGCGAGGCAAGAGAGCTGAGCGGCGACTGGAACATCCATCGCGCCGGCCGGTGGATCCTGGCTCACGGCCCGAAACGCGTGGTGATCAAGCAGGGCGAACATGGCGCGCTGTTGATCGAGCCCAAGCGGACCTTCTACGTTCCCGCCTTCCCACTGGAAACGGTTTTCGATCCCACCGGCGCGGGCGACGCGTTCGCCGGCGGTTTCATGGCTTACTTGGCGCGTACCCGGTCGGTGACGGAGGACAATATGCGGCGAGCCATGGTCTATGGCGCCGCCATGGGATCCTACGCCGTGGAGCAGTTCGGCATTCGCGGATTCGACCAGGTCACTCTGGCCGACGTGGAGTCCCGGGTGCGCGCCTTCCAGGATCTCACCCAAGTCTCCCTGGCGAAGGCGCTGGCATGAAAGAGTCCGCCGGTTCGGTCGGCTCGCACGGCGGCACGGGCCAGGCTCCGGAGTACGCCGCCGCCGGCGTCGATCTGGACACGGCCGAAGCCGCCAAGGCGCGGATCGGCGAGCTTGTCGCCGGAACTCGAACCCCGCTCTCGATCGGACAGGTCGGGGCATTCGGAGGCATGATCCGGGTGCCCCCGGGAATGCGGAAGCCGATTCTGGTTTTGAGTACCGATGGAGTCGGTACCAAGGTCCTGGTGGCGCTCGAGGCCGGGCGATTCGATACCGTGGGCGAAGACCTAGTCAACCATAGTGTGAACGACATCCTGGTCCATGGAGCAACGCCCATCGCGTTCATGGATTACATCGCCGGGACGGCACTTGGGGTGGACCAGATCGGCCGAATCGTGGAGGGCATCGCGCGTGGGTGCAGGGCCCATGACATGGCGCTGGCAGGCGGAGAAACGGCGCAGATGCCCGGGCTGTATCGCGCCGGTACATACGATCTCGCCGGCACCATCATCGGAGTCGTCGAGGAAGACCGAGCGCTCCACGGCCAGGCGATTGTCCCCGGGGACGTGTTATTGGGATACGCCTCGACCGGACTGCACACCAACGGCTATACACTGGCCAGGCGCATCATTTTCGAGCGTATGCAGCTGCGATTGGGGGATACACTGGGCCAGACCGGCAGCACGGTGGCTGAGGCTCTCCTTGCGGTGCATCGCAGCTACTTCCGTAGCGTCGCGCCGGTCCTCGAGCGGATGCACGGTATGGCACACATTACCGGAGGAGGGATCGCGGGAAACCTGGTGCGGATATTGCCCCAAGACTGCATGGCGACGGTAGATCCGGATACCTGGGAGCTACCGCCGCTCTTCACCACATTGCAGCAGGCGGGGCAGATCTCCACCCCGGAGATGCGTGATGTATTCAATCTGGGCGTGGGGCTCGTCGCCGTACTGCCCCCGGACGCCGTCAGGGCCGCTCAAGCGGCCGCTTCGGCTGATGGGGTCACAACATGGGTGATGGGCGAGATTCAACGAGGTAGCCGGTCCGTGCGTTTCGCCCGTCCGTAACGGAGAATACGATGCGCGCCCCTCACCTCCTTGCCGGGCTGTTCCTCCTCACCGTTGTCTCATCCGCCAGCGCCCAGACTGAGTGCGCCGGATACGTGTCGAACGCCCAGAGGGTGTGTGCCGCGGCGGTCGATGGCACTCGCGCGTTCCATCCCCTCCTCGGTGTGCTGGTGAGTGGAGGAAACCCGACGATCGGGACCGCCGGCACGCTGGGTGGCCTCGGTCACGCTTCCCTCAGCCTCCGGGCCAACGCGGTGCAGGTGGTGCTACCGGATCTGAGCTACAACGGCGGCAGCGGGACAGTGCCCGTCGGCGACAAGCTCTTCGCTCCTGCACCGCAGGTCGAGGGCTCCCTCGGGCTCTACAAGGGAATGTCCGGGGGCCTGCTCGCCGTAGACTTCCTCGGCTCGGCGCAGCTGCTCCCCACCAATCAGATCGACAATCTCACCGTGGATGGCAATGCCCGGAGGCTGGGATCGATCGCCCTCGGCCTGGGGTACGGTGCCCGCATCGGTATCCTGCGTGAGATGGGTCCGCTGCCGGCCGTCTCGTTCAGCATCATGCGGCGCGACATTCCCCGGATCACCTACGGCGATATCAATTCGGGCGACGCATACAGCTATGGTGTCGATCTTCACGCCACCAATCTCCGTCTGGTGGCGAGCAAGCAGCTGCTGATCTTCGGGGTGGCCGCCGGCCTCGGCTTGGACCAGTACACCGGCGACGCGGTCATTCGCTTCCGCGACCCGATCACACTCACGCCCCAACCGGACGTGCCGGTCAAGCTGAGCAATTCGCGGGGGCTGGCCTTTGTCAACGCGGGCCTCAATCTCTCCATGCTGCGGCTGACCGGTGAAGCTGGATATCAGACCGGTAAGGACCAGAACCTGTCGACCAATTTCCAGGATTTCGACACCACGAAGGGGAAGTTCTTCGCCGGCCTCGGCCTGCGACTGGGCTTTTAGAGAAGTCTCGGCAACCTGGCGTGACGGGGCGCACATCGGTTAAAGCAGGTGCGGATGAGATTGCGCCTGTAACCGAATGCTGGTGCAAGCTCAGGATGAGCAAGGGAGAGACCCTCGAGAGGAGATCACCATGTCAGAGCCCGGCGCCACCCGAAGGTATACCGCTGACTCCCCGCTCGTAGGGCCCGGTTATCGCTTGAGTTGGGGAGCAGTCTTCGCCGGGCTCGTCGTCGCAACCGCCTTGCAGGTCGTCCTCACCGTGCTGGGGGCAGGAATAGGGTTCGCCGCGTGGGAACCAGGCGAGTCGGCCCGTGGTCTCGGTCTTGGTGCCGGTATTTGGGCGATCCTTTCCGTGCTCATATCCCTCTTCGTCGGTGGCATGACGGCTGGGCGCCTGGCTGGGATTCTCACCCGCAGGGATGGTGTACTACATGGGATTCTCCTCTGGGGGCTGTCTACGATCCTGACCGTGTGGCTACTCGCAAGCGGAGCCAGTGCGCTCGCCGGCGGGGCCTTTCGTATGGTAGGTGGAGTGCTGGGCGCAGCGTCGGGCGCAGCCGCTCAGACCGCAGGAGCGGTCGCTGCGGGTCCTGAGAGCCGTGCCAGACGCCTCGGCGATCGTGCTGAGAACATGGCGCAGCGCAACCGTGCGGAAATAGACAGCTTGACGGACACGGTAAAGGCGCGGGCGGGCCAAGTCGCCGAGAAAGCGGAGCAAGCGGCCGGAACTGGCGCTTGGCTTGCACTCCTCGCGCTTGGCCTTTCGGCGGGTGCGGCTGTCGCGGGCGCAACGAAGACACCGCCCCAGCAAAGTCACGTGCCGCGCGCTTAGCGGGTGAACGAGCGGGAGGCAATGACCCGCGCAGTCGATCTGGCCTGGCGCGGGTGGGGAAGGGTTCAGCCGAATCCGTTAGTCGGTGCGGTCGTCCTTCGAGGTGACGAGCAGGTGGGTGAAGGATGGCACCCGGAATACGGCGATCGGCACGCGGAAGCGGTGGCGTTGGCCAAAGCCGGCGAGCGGGCTCGAGGGGCGACGTTGGTCGTCACCCTCGAGCCCTGTTCACATGAAGGCAAGCAGCCGCCCTGCACCGATGCCATCATTCGCTCAGGTATCCGCCGGGTGGTTGCCGCGATGCGGGATCCCAACCCCGTAGCGGGCGGCGGCGCCGAACTGCTGCGCCGGGCCGGCATCGAGGTCCAAGTCGGTCCGCTCGGCGATGACGCGGCTGCCCAGAACGCGATCTTCCTGCATTCGCTCAAGCAGCCGGCTCGACCGTTTGTCGCGCTGAAGCTTGCGACCACACTGAACGGACGCATCGCCGACGGGTTCGGCCGGTCCCGCTGGATTTCGGGTGAGCAGGCCCGGGAGTTCGCGCAGTGGCTCCGGGCTGGCTTCGATGCGATCGGGGTCGGCGGCCGGACCGCGCGCTTCGACGACCCCTCGCTCACGGTCCGCGGGCCGGTACGTCCCCGAATCCTACCCCGTCGGGTAGTCTTCGACAGCGCGGCCGATCTCGGGCCGCAGCTGACGCTGGTACGCACTGCAACCGAGACTCCCACCATCGCCGTCGTCGCGTCTGGAGCCGATCCGACAAGGGTACGGCGCCTGGAAGGCGCCGGCGTCACCGTCCTCGCTGCCGGAGACCTCAACGAGGCGCTCGCTTCGCTCCGGCAGCTCGGGATCCAATCGCTGCTGGTCGAGGGTGGGGGGCAGCTCGCTGGTGCCCTGCTGGCGGCCGGACTGGTAGACCGTTACTACTGGCTGCAGGCACCGCTCTGGTTGGGTGACGACGCGGTCCCGGCTATCGCCGGCCTTCCGAGCCGGCAGCTGGGTCAGGCCGAGCGGTGGCGCGTCATCGAGCGCCGGGCGCTCGGTGAAGACACTCTCCTCGTTCTGGATCGGACCTGATGTTCACCGGAATTGTCACTGACGTCGGAACCGTCCGGCGTGCGGTGAGCGCCGCGAGCGGCATCGAATTGACCATCGCGTGCTCCTACTCCGATGTCGAGCTGGGAGAAAGCATTGCGGTGGACGGCGCGTGTCTCACGGTGCAGGCGATGCAGCCGGGTGGGTTTACGGCCCATGTGGTCCGCACCTCGGTCGAGCGCACTCGCTTCGGAGACTACTCCGAGGGTCGCCGGGTGAATCTGGAGCGGGCGCTCCGGATGGGGGACCGCCTGGGCGGCCATCTGGTCCAGGGCCACGTGGACGGCGTCGGGGAAGTGGTGCAGGTAGTCGAGCGAGAGGATGCCAGACTGCTGGATATCAAGGTACCCGATGACGTTGCCCGCGTATCGATCCCGCTCGGCTCGATCACGGTGGATGGGGTAAGCCTGACCGTGAATGCAATACCCGGTCCTCGCCTGATCCAGATCTCGCTGATCCCGTTTACTTTACAGCATACAACCTTAGATGAGCGCCGGGCCGGCGATCGGGTTCACCTCGAGGCAGACACGATCGGGAAATACGTGGCGGCGCTGATGGAGGAGGGGCATTGACGACATTCGGGACCATCGAGCAGGCGATCGACGATCTGCGGAACGGCAAGATCATCATCGTCGCGGACGACGAGGATCGCGAGAATGAAGGCGATCTGGTGTGTGCCGCGGAGCTCGCGACGCCCGAGATGATCAACTTCATGACCTTGCATGGGCGCGGTCTCATCTGTCTGGCCCTGACCGGCGAGCGTTGCGATCAGCTCGGCCTGTCGCAGATGACGGAGTCGAACACCGAGGAGCTGTCCACCGCGTTCACCGTCAGCATCGACGCCCAACGGCGATTCGGGGTCACCACCGGCATCTCGGCCAGCGACCGCGCTACCACCATCCACGTGGCGATCAACCCGGCGACGGTTCCATCCGACTTGCGTCGCCCGGGACACATCTTTCCCCTCAGGGCCCGGCCCGGTGGGGTGCTTCAGCGGGTGGGCCAGACGGAGGCCAGCGTCGATCTCGCCCGGTTGGCCGGCCTCAATCCGGCCGGGGTGATCTGCGAGATCCTCAACCAGGATGGCTCGATGGCGCGCCGTCCCCAGTTGCAGGAGATCGCGCAGCAGCACGGGCTCGCCTTCGTCACCGTGGCGCAACTGGTCGCATATCGCCTCCGGACGGAGCAGCTGGTTCACCGGGTAGCGGAGGCCAGGATCCCCACCGAATTCGGCGAGTTCACCATCATCGGTTATCGCAACGACGTGGACCGGGCGGAGCACGTGGCGCTGGTCTATGGAGACATCGCCGGCGAGTCGAACATCCTGGTGCGGATGCACTCCAAGTGCCTGACCGGTGACGTGTTCGGCTCCCGGCGCTGCGATTGTGGCTTTCAGCTTCACCGCTCGATGGAGCTGATATCCAGGGAAGGGAAAGGTGCGGTCGTGTACCTCGATCAGGAGGGACGCGGGATCGGCTTGCTCAACAAGATTCGCGCGTACTCCCTCCAGGACAACGGCGCTGACACGGTTCAGGCCAACGAGCGCCTCGGCTTTGCTCCCGACCTTCGAAACTACGGCATCGGCGCGCAGATTCTGCGCGATCTGGGGCTCTCCTCGATCCGGGTCATGACCAACAATCCCCGCAAGCTGGTCGGCCTCGATGGCTACGGCTTGGAGATCGTGGAGCGCGTGCCACTGCTGGCCGACCCCAACCACGAGAACCGCACCTACCTTCAGGTCAAGCGAGACAAGCTCGGCCACCTCTTCACTCACTGACACCGTGCCCGACTTCTCCGGTCGCCTCCGCTCCTCCGGGCGAGTGGCGATCCTGGTAAGCCGCTACAACGAGCTGATCACCAAGCGACTGCTCGAAGGAGCCGTCACCTGCTGTCTGGAAGCCGGACTGGCTCGGGACCAGATTGACGTGGTGTGGGTGCCGGGGGCGTTCGAACTTCCCGCGGCGGCGGCGGCCGCGGCGGACTCGGGTATCTACGCGTGTCTGGTGGCGCTGGGGGCGGTGATCCGGGGCGAGACGCCCCACTTCGACTACGTCGCCGGTGAGACCGCCCGCGGCATCAATGACGTGGCGGTGCGCCATGGGCTTCCGGTCGGATTCGGCGTGTTGACAGTCGATACCATGCAGCAAGCGGTGGACCGGGCGGGCGGTAGTGCGGGGAACAAGGGATACGAAGCAGCGGCGGCGGCCCTCCAAACCGCAGACGTACTGGCTCAGGTGCGGGCACATCATGCTCAGACCAGAGACTAAGAGCCGCGCCCGCGCGCTGCAGATCCTCTACGCCTGGGAGCTCCAGGGCGCGCCGCCGATCTCGCGGGTGGCGACCGGCCTCGCACGGCTCACCGGTCCCGA
>JBBQXQ010000141.1:0-7736 GCA_038209515.1 Gemmatimonadales bacterium | reverse complement strand
GGGAGGGGAGCCACCCGGATCCAGCAGTCGCCGTACTGACCTCGCCCGCCCGACTGCTTCTTGTGCTTCCCCTGGCCCTCGGCCTTGGCCTTGATCGTCTCCCGGTACGCCACTCGGGGCCGCACCAGCTCCGCGTGGACTCCGAATTTCCTCTCCAGCCGGTTGAGAATGGTCTCGAAGTGACGCTCGCCCATGCCATGGATGAGCGTCTGCCCCAGCTCGGAGTTGTACTCGAAGTGGAAGGTCGGATCCTCCTCGTGCAGCTTGTGCAGGCCGGCCGCCAGCTTGTCCTCCTCGCCCCGCTGCTTCACCAGCACCGCAGAGGTGGCCACCGGGTCGGGGAACGGAATGGGCGGCAAACGAACCGGGTGCTCCCTCCAGCAGAAGGTGTCGCCGGTGTGGGTATCCTTGAGCTTGGCCACCGAGCCGATGTCGCCCGCCGACAGCCGCTCGATCTCGACTCGCTCCTTGCCCTGCTGCACCGACAGATGGTTCAGCTTCTCGATCGTCTCGTGCTCGGCGTTGAAGACCTCGCCCCCGTTTCTGATCTCGCCGGTGTAGAGCCGGAAGAGAGTCACGTCGCCCACGTGCGACTCGGACAGCGTCTTGAAGACCCGGCCCACCAGAGGCGCATCCACCGGCGGCTTGACCTCCGCGGGGGAGGGCAACAGCTCCACCATCTTCTTCAGCAGCGTGCGGGTGCCGTAGGTCAGCTCGCCGCTGCCGCAGAAGAGCGGCACAACGGCTCCCTCGATCACCGCCCGCTTCACCGCGGCAATGAAATCGGAGCGGGGGATCTCCTCGCCGCCCAGGTACCGCTCGATGAGCGCGTCGTCGGTGGAGGCAACCGCCTCCGTCAGCTGCTCGCTGTACTGCTGAAAGAGCGCCTCGAACTCCTGCGGAATGGGCACCACCTCGTACTCGCCGGTCTTGGTTCCCTTCTTGTAGTAGTGGCAATGCCCGGAGAAGAGGTTGATGATCCCGTGGAAATCGCGCCCGTCGCCGATGGGGATCTCGACCGGCACGACTTTGGGTGACAGATGGGTCTTCACGTCCTTGAAGACCCGCTCGAAGTCGGCGTGCTCCTTGTCCATCAGGGAGACGAACAGGACCCGGGGCAGGTGCAGCTGGTCGCAGACTTCCCAGACCTTTTCGGTGCCCACCTCCACCCCTCCCGGACCACTGAGAACGACGACGGCGGCATCGGCTGCGTGCAGGCCGCTGACGACCTCGCCGAAATAGTCGAGATAGCCGGGGGTGTCGATGAGGTTGAGCTTGGTGTCGAGCCATTCGGCATGGCCGAGGCCCAGATTGATGGAGTGCTTGCGGTCGATTTCGTCGGGGGAGTAGTCAGTGAGAGTGGTGCCGTCTTTGATGGTGCCGTGGCGCCGGCTGGCGCCGGATACGAAGGCGAGCGCGTCGACTAGAGAGGTTTTACCGCTAGCGCCGTGCCCGACAAACGCCACGTTTCTTATGGCGCTGGAGCCATAGACCTTCATGGCCTCCACCTCCTAGGAAAGGTTGAATTTCCAAGGTGGAGGGAAGGAACCCCGATGTCAAATCCGCAGTCATTGCAAGGGGCGCCCCCGCATCCACGATCTCAGCCACCGGTACGCGGGACGGGTTGAGCCATTCACTCGGATCAGGCTGAATCCAAGGTCTCTCCCCTCTGCGAGCACGTGTCCGTAGATGCGATCGTACAGCCGGGCCCTGTCGTTCACCTCGATGCAACTCTTCCACGCGTCCAACTGGGCGCGGTCGACTTGAGCCGGCCTGAGCCCCGGAGGTGCAGCAATGACCGCAGCCTCCAAGCCAAATTCCGTGTTCCACAGCGGTCTGCGGTCCCCATGGGCTGCCATGATGCGGCGAGCAGCTCTTCCCCGCTCACCAAACGCGAGCGCCAGCGGGTAACCATACGTGTGGATCGCGAGTACGTCGTACCGGGCGTTCCTATCGTAGAGACCCTGAAGAAATCCCGAGTCGACCGGCGAGGCCATCCCGCCAGTGACGACCAGGGCATCAGGGTTACCCCGCTTGATCGCGGGATACGCCAGCTTCAGCATTTCCGCGTAGAGCTGACCCCTGCGCCGGAGAGATACCTCGGGATGTCCGGCGCCAAACACATCGGTGAACGCCTCATCCATCTCATTCCAGAGCTGCCAGGCCCGTACCGCAGAAAACTGCGCCGCGCGTTCTTCCATGAACCGTGCGAATGACTGGTAGACGAGATCGCGGTGCTGGTAATCTCCGAAGGGAGGCTGATGAACCACGATAAGCGGAACCAGACCGGCATCTAGTGCTCGCTGCAGGTCTCGCTCCCATTCCTGCCGATATGCCGGATCATTCCACAGGGACCAGTACAACGTGTAGCGAACGTGGCGGACGCCGAGGTCCCTGACATATGCCACGCTCTGCTGATCCAGGCGATGAACGCCAACCCCGACCATAGGAGCACGGTTGAAGATCGCCACCAATCCAAGACCAACGCCTACCAGCTCGATTCGACTGGACAGTCGCAAGGCCGGAACCTCCTCGATTTCGGAACTCGTCGGGGGGATCGGCTCGCAGAGGATGCCCGAAGGCGTCGCCGCCGGGCTGTATCGAGAGCACGATCTAGGGGGGAGGGGGCCGCAATATACCCGCGTAGGCGTTAATGCACGACCGGCGTGAGGAGCGCCCGCCACAGCAGGTAGCCCGCCCGAGTCATGTGGAGGCTATCGGGCTCGAACAGCTCGGGCCGCGGCTGTCCGGTGGCATCCAGCATAGGGGTGAAAACGTCGACATAGGTCCCCAGGCTATCGCGCGCGATCTCCGAGCGGATCCGTTGGTTCGTCTCCCGCATCCGGTCGATGTAGGCCCGGCGCGAGGGGCTCGGCTTGATGGAGACGTACACGACGCGCGCCGCCGGCAAGGCGGACCTGAGGTGCGCGACGAACGCCCGGTAGTCGCCGAGCACCCGCTCGGGCGTCCGGCCCTCTGCCAGGTCGTTGTCACCGACGTAGAGCACCACGAGGTGCGGATGGTATGGGAGCAGGATCCGATCCTCGTAATAGACCACGTCGGCGAGGGTGGACCCGCCAAAGCCGCGATTCAGGACCGGTACGCCGGGGAAATCGGCGGCCACGTTTGACCAGTGCTGGATCGAGGAGCTGCCGATGAAGACGACACCGCCGAGCGGCGGAGGACTCTTCCGGTCGGCCGCTTCGAAGGCGCGGATCTCCGGCTCAAAGCGGGTGGGGTCGAGCGCGGGAGCTGGGGTCGCGCGGGTGCACGCATTCAGAAGGAGCAGGATCGCGAGCTGGCGGGTGGATCGCATCGGCTCGATCTAGCGGTCCCGCATGACGACGGCATCGACGCCCCCGCCCGCCTTGTCCAGGAGCACAACCGTGACTGCCTGGCCGGCGGCCAGCGAGATGGGCTCCACGATGAGCAGCGTATCCTGGGGCACATCGGGGGGAACGCCGCCGATCCGGGCCTCGGACGCTACCAATACCTGCCACTCGCCGGGATCGCTCTGGACATAGCCACTCACGGCGCGGTAGTCGAACGGGAACATGAGATCGACCAACCCGTCGAAGTCGGGTTGACGGCGGTACACATCGATCGGTCCCGCCAGCGCCGCGAAGTTCGCCACCTGCAGCTTGGTCTTTCCGGCAGCAGGGATGCCTCCGCTGTCGGTCAAGGCGATCGGGTTCAACACCGTGGATGAGTCGATCACGACGGCGGTATACTCGGAGTCGGCGACGACGGCGAGCTGAAGCAGGTTCGGGCTGGTTGCTCCCCCTGCCGGCCGGAACCCGATGACGCGCTGGCCGACCGAGACTGGCACCGCAGACGATATGGACCCAGCCCTGAGTCCGTTGATCACCACCCCGCCGTCGACCAGGACGTCCAGCGTTGCCGTACTCTCCGCCGCCTGGATCACCCGCAACGACCCCGTGGCGGCGACCGGGCCCGTGCCGTCGCCATTCCCGCTACAGGAGATTGCAGCGAGCAGTGCCCCGCCGATCAACGGACCGCGCATGATCCTCCCCATATCCTCTCAGTCACCGAAGAAAACCTGTGCTGTCCGCCCCGCTCGCGAGTACCGCCGAGGGTTGCCTCGGAGTTCGCACCAGCGCGGGAAACCGCCCTGACACGGTCCAGCATGTTGTCGGCGAGCGGAACGAGCAATTGAACTCAGTCTCCTCTGCAGCCGCCGAGGACTGGGTGCCGGCGGCGCAACCGCACAGAAGCGAGACAACGACCGCTCTGATCCCACCAGGAATGAGCTGATCACGCATTCTAGAGCCGAGTATCCTGCGACGCCACCAGTTGCCACCGACCCTCTCGCCAGGCGTACACATCGAGAAAGCGCAGTCGGAGGTCGAACTGCTCGTGTCCTTGCTTCCCGCGCATAACATTGATCCCGGCCACCAACCCGGCATCTCCCAGCACCCGCGCTCGAAGGTCGCTCTGGCTTAGGGTGGTCACCCGCACTCCGCCCGCAGCGTAGCTCCGCAGCACGCCGGCGCGATCCTGCGAACGCCCGGAGGGATCATAGCCCTGGTAGTCGGGCGCCAGGAGCTGCTCGAGGGCAGGGATGTCTCCCTTCGCCTCGGCCTGGGCCAGGCGCTCCGCTGCGTCGAGAAGCGATGCTTCAGAGCTCAAGTGGTCTGCCTAGCGTTGGCGTTCGGATTCCCAGGCGGAAAGCAAGGAGAGCACGACGACCGACCCAGCGATCGCGCCGAACACGGTTGTCCCGCTCACGCGTCTCGTTATGAGGATGACCAGCAGGGGTCCGACAGCAATCACGATCGACCCGAGCAACACCAGCCAAGCCGACCGATGAGCGAAGTTGAGCGTCCACCCGCCCACCGCCGGCGTTTCGGAACAACCAGGCGTGGGTCGGCGGCGCATCGGTAGATGCCCGGCGGATTCCAGTACCGCGAGTCCTGCCACAGGCGCTCGAGTTCGGGTGCTGCCATCGTCTCCTCGTGGTCGGCGCGCTTACGTCCCCAGCTCGCGGGCCCGGGCATCCACCGCGTCCTTGGCCTCCTTGAGACCTACCCCGTGCATTGTCCGGTACTGTTTGATCGCTTCGATCTTCTGCCCGCCCCGCAGCAAGTCATCGATGAGGCCTGGGGACGGAGGAGTGCCGCCCGGCTGGCCTCCCATCGAGCCGGTCCGCTCGCCGCGGCGACTCAGGAAGCCCAGGCCTACGACCGCGGCGACCGCGGCGATCCAGTACCAGCTCATAGCCTCTCCTTCATGAAACTTAAGACTCGTGGAGATCGATGAACTGGAGGGCCACGAGGACCGGGCCCCGCACAAAGCCCAACGACGTGTCCACCTGGACTCGAGCGTTCGCCGCTGCCGGTTCCGTAAAGTGGCACAGTAGTACTCCGCTGCCACCGTCGAAGGGGTCTGCGCTGGTGTACAAGTTGGCTATGTAGTGGCCAGTGGAGTCGGTCGTTACCGACGACGCAGGGCCGCCGCCGGCACAGGCGATGTGGATCGTGGTTCCAGAGATGGAAGATCCCCCGGGCCCCGTGACCACGCCGGTGACGGCGGCGCGGGCCGGCCCAGAGGTGAATGGATCTTCGGGCGAGCCGCAGGAAGCGCCGAGAATGGTAGCCGCTGCCAGGGCCAGACCCGATCCGAGAGTGTGTAACGACCAAACATGATGACCTCCTAACGGAGCGCACCCCTTCCACGGCGCACTCGGGCGATCCCGATCCCGAGGGTGATGACACCAGGCCAGAACGTCAGGAACGCGAGGAAGCCCGGGCCGATCGGATTCGGATTGGGGTCGGGCCAGAGCCCAACCGCCGCGGCGACGATGATGAAAAGCAAAGGCCCCACACCCAGGATCAACAAGCCGAGTCCGACTTGGACCAGCCGCGACTGCAGGTACTCTCGCATATCTCTCCTCCCGAAGGGGCGTCGGGCCGCCGGCGACTCCGCCGCTGGGCACAAACCTACGCTTCTTTGTAAGCAGCCGTCGGCTGCCTGCGCTTGGGAGGCGGCGTAGTCGCGAACCTAGAAGAGCCAGCTCACCAGCCAGCCGAGTGCGGCCACAGGAATGGGGAGAAGCGTGAGGCCCAGCGAGAAGACGAACCCATAACGAAACAGAACCGGGCCCACCGCGGCCGCTCGATCGCCCAGCACCCGCCGGAGCACGAGGTCGCCGACCGGCCCCAGCGTGTAGCAGAGATTGGCCAACACTCCATAGACGAGCACGACGTCCCAGGGGACGGGAAAGCCACCGGGATGCGGAGGCAAGCGTCCGATCAGTGCCACGGTACCGAGTGACAGCAGACCGACACTCCCGACGCTGAGGTTGAACAGGAGCCGGCGTGACTCCCACCACCTCAGGATCGACCACCGGCTTCGGGGATAGTACAGCGGTGTAAAGAAGTATCTCTCGACGGCAGTCACGGGTCCTCGCGGCGTTGGGCGTCACTGTACTTTGCCCTACAAAGTGCCCTGTCGCAAGCCTTAGGCTAGCTCTTTCGCGCTTGCTCGTAGTCCTTGACCAGGCGTCGGGGCGCGTTGAGCCTCCAGGCCTGCTCGAGCACATCCCGCAGGTCGGTCGTCGTCACACTGGTCAGCCGCACCAGCACGGTGGGATAGCCCCGATAGTGGTCGGTAATGAAAAAGGTCTCCGGATCGGCTTTCATCCGGAAGTCGCGCTCGTCGTCGCCGCACTTCACCACCAGCGTCTCGCCGTCTTCCCACAGCCGGGCCAGGAACTTCCCCCGAACCCGAAAGCCGGGCGTGCCGTAGGACAGCCCTTCCTCGACCCCAGGGAAGGCGAGTGCAAGGCGACGCACGGTAGGGTGACTCGAGATCGTTTCGGCACAAACCTGGCGCTTGTTAGGCGGCGCCCCGCGAGCTGCGGAAACCCCAAACCGCGAACGAGCCAGCCACCAGACAAGCGAGGACCGAAGCCCAAACGGGAACGGTGACGGCGGCGACTTGGATAGGCCAACCCAAGACGACCCGAGTCAGTTGGACAACAGCGAGAAGAGAGAAGAACGCTCCGGAGACGAGTTCATAGCGGCGCATATCATTCTCCTGAGTGGGAGACCGCCTAATGGACCGTGCACCAGCTGCGGCGACTTCTTAGCTTGGCGGCGTGCGCTGGTTAGGCGGCGACCTTTGGGAGGGACGAATGGGTCCAAAACTTCCCAAGCAAACCAGCCAAGCACCAGCGCACCGATCCACCCGCTGAGAATCGCGAGCACGTACAGCGGGCGACGGGTGTCGGGATGTCGCACCAAGGCCAGCGTGCCCAGCACACTCCCGGCGAACAGTCCCGTCGCCGCGATAGTGCCACCCCATGCCAGAATCCCCACTGCGAGATACGCGGCGCCGATGTCGGCGCGTTGGCGCAGGTTCACAGCGAAGAGGACCACCACGAGCCCGAGAAGCGCGTAGGCGGCTCCGATGAGACTCAGAGCAACGCGGATTCCGCTCATCACGTGTGCATCGGTCCATCGGCTGCATCTGCTGGTTAGGCTATGGGGTCTGCAGGACCCCTCGCGCGATCGACAGACAGTCGCCACCGGAGCTGAAGAGGAAGAAGGTCTTGCCGTCACTGCTGATGTACTTGGTCGGAATGTCCGCTCGCTCGCCCGCACCCCAGCCCGTGGACCCGCATGCGGTGGTGCTGGTGCCGCCCGGCCAGGTGCCCTCGCTGGTGAACACGGTCTCCCAGGGACCCCAGGGCTTGGGAGAGAGGAGGACCATGA
>JBBQXQ010000140.1:0-7776 GCA_038209515.1 Gemmatimonadales bacterium | reverse complement strand
GGCGGAACGTCGGGGTCATCTTCCAGGACTTCGTCCGCTACGACTTCATGCTGAAGGAGAACATCGCGGTGGGCAACATCAGCCGGGTGGACGACGACCCGGCGATCAAGACCGCGGCCGAGCGGAGCCTGGCCGACACCGTGGCCCAACGGCTGACCGGCCGGTACGACCAGATGCTGGGCAAGCGGTTCGACGGCGGGGTGGATCTCTCGGGCGGCGAGTGGCAGAAGGTGGCGCTGGCCCGGGCCTACATGCGCGATGCGCAGTTGCTCATCCTGGACGAGCCGACCGCCGCCCTGGATGCCCGGGCGGAGTACGAGGTCTTTCTGCGTTTCTCGGAGCTTACTAAAGGAAGGATGGCGGTGCTGATCTCGCACCGGTTCTCCACGGTGCGGATGGCGGACCGGATCCTGGTGCTGAAGAATGGAGAGTTGGTGGAACAGGGGACGCACGAGGCGCTGGTGGCGCTCGGCGGACTGTACTCTGAGTTATTTCAGCTCCAGGCGGCGGGATATCGCTAGTAGGCATCACCGAGTTGCGTGCGGATAAGTTTTGATGGACCGAGTGCCCAACTTGTGCATCGCTGACTCGGCGTGCCCCTCATGGGATAAGCAATGGATCTCGATCGCATCCTTCATGAAAAAAAACTGTTTGCCGAACTTGTCGATCAAGACCTCGAGGATTTTTTGCGTGACCGTCCCTTTGGCCGGGAGCACCTCAACCTTGAGTTTAAGGTAGAGTTTCCGTACCGCAGCAGCAAATGTGATATCCGGGAGGTATGCCGGTACATCGTTGGGTTTTCAAACGAGGAAGGCGGCGTGGTGATCTATGGCGTGGCGGATAACATCAAGGATGACAAGGTGCCATTCCCAGAATACGTACCGGGCCTGAAGCAGCACCCGTCTGTTGAGGACCTCAGTCTATGGGTCGTTGACCGAGTACGTCCCCTGGTCCAATCCCCGGCGATTCGTCTCTTTAAGGTGCAGAATCGAACCATCGCCGTGCTCAAAATTCCGGAAGGAGTGAATCGGCCCTACTGCTATTATGATCGGGCGGCCAAGACGCTGAGCTTCTTCAAGAAGACAGCCGGTGGAATCAAGGAACTCGAACCCGATGAGGTGAGCGAGATCTATCGCGATGCGATCCTCGATCAGTCACGGCGAATTCTCAAGGAAGCAGCGGTGGCCGGACTTGCCCCTGCCGAGGTGACGGGCCCGACCGACCGTTTGGCCCAGTACCGGAAGATCACCATTCCTAAACTGGAAGACGTCACAAACTTCGGCCGGATCGGAATCTACTGCCTGCCAAACAAGGCCGTCGATATCTCTCCGGAGAAGCTCAGCCAATTCGTTATAGAGAACCGCAGTAGCTTCGCCGAAACGATGCGGTACTACCCCGACGTCGAGTCATTCCAGAAGGGTGTTGCAGTAGGGTTTTACCCTCGCGCTATTCGCCAGAACATCAAGAGCACATCACGGGTAACGCTTTATCGCGATGGGCTGGTGGCGTTGGACGCCCAGGCCGATATCACGATGGATCATGACAATATCCTGCAGCCTTATTGGGTGGCGTATGAGATTCAGCGCCACCTCCAGTTGGCCAAGGCGCTATTAAAAGGCGAGGGCGTCACTCGGATTCACCTCATCTTCGAACTGGAGCACATCGAGAATTTCTCAATGCGGTTTGATGCCAGTAGAGCCAATGAAGCCACCTCACCATATGGTGGCAGCCACGAGAGGATTGAGCTCGATGTCGAATTTGCGGATATTTATGACCATGACGGTGAGCAGCGAAATATAGCCATGCCGGCGACGCGAGAAATCACCGATGAGGTTTGCCGGATCTTCGGATTTACGAAAACCCTGCCCGGGGTCTGGGACAGCAGGGGGTATCTTCATTACGTGAAGGGACTAGAGTACACGCGCTGAGACCGTTTGTCTTTCCTGAACCCTCCGAGCATTCACAAGAGAAGCCCCTTACAACTCCTCTAATGAGGTGACCAGGCCCTCGAGGTCGGGGATCTAACTTGCGCTCTGTCGCCGATCTGGCGATGGCGCTGCTTTGGTCCGATTGTACATCCGATTTCGCGAAAACGATACGATTACGATCAGCGGCGCCGTAGCGAGCGCGGCAAGCAGAGTCAGAGTCGAGTATCCCCACGCGGCCACGATCACGCCGGAAATGGCGCCGGCCATCGCCCCTGCCAGTCCCATCAGCAGGTCCGACAATCCCTGGGCCGACGCGCGTAGCTCCACCGGAATCGACTCACTGAGCAGGGTGGACCCAGCCACCATGGTGGCCGACCAGCCAAGACCGAGCACCATGAGTCCGCCAGCGAGACGCGCCGGGTCGTGCCCTGCGCTCCCCGCCAGGGCACAAGCGGTGAGGAGTAAGGCGATGCCCGCAAAGATGATCGGGCGCCGGCCGAGCCTATCCGTCAGCCAGCCGAAAACCGGCGAAAACGCGAACATGCCCGCGATGTGAAAGCTGAGCACCAGGCCGACGATACTGAGGGTGTGCGCCGCGTCGTGGCCGGCGCCCTTGATATGCACCGGGGTCATGGCCATGACGCCGATCATCACCAGGTTCCCGACGGCCATCGCGCTCACGCCCAGGCGAGCCGGCGCGCTCGATAGCACGAACCGAAGCGCGGCCCGCATCCCAGCGCGGCGAGCATCCGACGCCGGCACGCTCGGACTTCCGATCGCACTGCGCGCGACCACCGCCGGATCCGGTCTCAGGAGGAGCAGGAGAAGGAGCGTCGCCAGCCCGAACAGCAGCGCCGAGAAGACGAACGGACCGGCCAGCGTGGGCACGCCGTATCGGCCGACCGATGCGCCCGCCAGCGGAGCGAGGCTCGGTCCGACGACTGCCCCCAGCGTCGTCGCCCATACGATCAAGGAGAGATGGCGGCCCCGAAGCACTGCCGGTGCGAGGTCCACCGCGGCATACCGCGCCTGAAAATTCGCGGCAGTCGCACCACCGAGCAGAAAGAAGCCCAGGAACAACAGTGGAATCGACCCTCGCACCGCCGCGGTGACGATGACGATCGACCCCAGCGCCGCGATGAAATACCCCGCCGCGAGGCTCGGCCGGCGGCCATGGCGGTTGACGATCGCCGTGGCCGGCACCGCGAACAGGGCGGCACCGACGACGATGGCGCTCGACGCGAGACCGGACGGGCCGACGCCCGCAAGGTCCGCGGCCAGCAGCGCTCCCACCGACGCGCCGACCGCGACGCCGATGCCGCTGATGATTTGCGTCACGAAGAGCAGGCGCAGAGTCCGGCGCTGGACGGCGGCGATTTCCATGGCCCAACAGTAGCAAAACGCCGCCGGGAAGGGGATCCCGGCGGCGCTCAGCGTTGAGCTGCGCGATTGCAGTCGATCCGCGCTACGTCGGCTGCATCTGCGAAAAGAACTGCTCGGCGCCCTTCCGGATCTCCTCCGGCGTCAGGTCCTGGACATGCTGCGCCAGCCACCATTTATGCCCGAAGGGATCCTCCACGCATCCGCTGCGGTCACCCCAGAACATGTCCGCCAACGGCATGATCGACTTGGCGCCGGCATCCAACGCCCGCTTCCACGCCGCGTCCACATTCTCCTTATATATGAAGAAGCTCACCGGCGTCCCACCGTATGATTTCGGACTCCGGCCACCCTGCTCGGGCATCTCGTCGCCCAGCATGATCACCGAATCACCGATGCGGATCTCCGCGTGCATGAGCGACCCGTCCGGCCCGGGAAACCGCATGATTTCCTCGGCGCCGAACGCCTTCTGGTAAAACTCGATCGCCTTCGCCGCCCCGCCGACCACGAGGCTGGGCGTGACGGTGTGATACCCCTTGGGAATTGCCTGCGCTGCCTTTGCCATGATGACCTCCTGCGACCGTGAAATGGTGTCAGCGGCAATATCGACCGCAGGACGGGGAGTGGCAACCCGGTTTCGTATCGGATCGGAACATTTCATGTCACAAATTGCCAAAACGAAACCGCCGCCCTCCCGTGCTTGGCACACCGTGGCTGCGCCACGGGCAGACCAAATGGATGTAGAAACGACGGCGGGGGGCCATACGAATAGAGAAGCTCAGCGTGATCGCGTGGCATCGCCACGCCGTGCCGAGTAGCGACTTCAGTCGCGAAGAGCGTTGTCGTACTCGGGTACATCACCGTCCCAGCCTGCGATCGCCTCAGATGCGTGGTGGGTCGGTTGACGCCGGAGGTACGCTCGAACCATGTCCAGCGATCGCTCGCTTACAGTCTCCGCTGAGTAGCCCTTAGCCCAATAAAGCCGGCCGAGCTTGCCCAACCCCTCTTGGGCGGCAACAGCCGAGCTGGCGCCTTTCAGCCGTTTGACGAGGGAGGAGACAGGCTTGGTGGGGTGCATGCGTGCGAGGAGATGGACGTGGCTCTGCACCATGCCGATCTCCAGAATGTAGGCTCTCTCCTTGCGGGCCATAGCCCGGAGGAATCGGCGCAGGAAGCCCGCCAGATCGCGATCGATGACTCGTTCTCTGCCGCGCGTGGTCCAGACAAGATGGATGTAAAGGCGGTGGCGCATGGCGCCGAAAGCTATGGTTTACTGCAGAGCTGCCCGGTACCGAAATGCCTCAGGCAAGGGCTATTCCTCGCACCTCCTTTCGCGCGACTGAAGTCGCTGCTCGGCACACCGTGGCTGCGCCACGGGCAGCCCAAATAGATGTAGAAACGACGGCGGGGGGCCATACGAAATAGAGAAGCTCAGCGTGATCGCGTGGCATCGCCACGCCGTGCCGAGCAGCGACTTTAGTCGCGAGGCCCGCCGGCTGGATTGCTTCGAGCGCTAGGCGCCCTCGCAATGACTCCGTTTGCGCGGCCCTCGCAATGACTCAGCCTCCCACCCGCCTGACCCGCACCGGCCGGGAATAGGAAGGGACTTTCTTGGTAGCGTCTTGCACCGACTTGGCGATGCAGCTGGCGAAATAGGTTCGGACGTCGCCGGCCGCGCCGTGGCTATCGGCGCTGTACGACAGCCGGTACTGCGCCGGGGAGCTGCCGGACACCAAGGTCCCGTCGCCGATGTATTGCGGCGCGACATCACCGGTCTCCTTGTAGAACTTGACCTTGTCGATCCGGGACGAGCCGGCCCCCTCCCGCGGATTGATCCTGATCTCCGCCGTAAGATCGATAGTCGTGGCGCCTTCCGGGCTGTCGTACACATCGGTTGTGTTATCGACCGGCGAACCGGCCGCCGCCGTCATTCGGCAGAACGGGGGCGGGAAGAAGAACGCCTCCTGGAGGGGTTCAACCACCTTGATTCGCACTCCGACCGTGGAGGAGCCGATCGTCCCGTTGGCCACCCCCCAGTTGTTGGTCCAGTCGGTCCCTGCCACGCAGGTCGGAGCGGTCCCAGTCCAGCCCGGTGCGCACCCGTTCTGGGTGAGATACGAGGCCCCCTTCGCATTGTTGTCCCCTTGCCGCACGATGATCGTGCTGGTCAGCGGATCGTTGAGGAAGAGGGTGCTGTAGTTGCCCCCATGGTTGAAGGTTTCGAGCGACAGCCGTTTGTGGCCCGCCGAGCTGGTCCAGAGGTCGTTCGCGTTGTTTTCGTAGACGACGCCCCGATTCGCGGCCGCGGCCGCAGGAATATTGTCGGTTATCCTGGTCACCACGTCCCAGTATTTCACCGGCTCTACGTTCTTGTTGTCCCAGATGCCCAGCCTGCCCGCGAGGCGCATGACCGCCGCCCCGTCCCGGCCCTTCCAGAGCGCGACGCCGGTGCTCTGATTGAACACCTGGCCACCATCGGTGTAGATCTGCGCCACGTAGGTGGGCGACCCCATGCCGGTCTGCTTGATATAGTTGTTAAATATCTCGGTGAGCTTCTGGCCGCAGGCTCGCTGGACCACATAATTCAGCAGGCCGTGGCCGACGTTGCTGTACTCGTAGGTGCTTCCGGGAGCCAGCGCGGGCTCCGCGTTCTGCTCGGCTTTGGCCCGCCCGATGGTGAAGGCATCGTTGGGATACAGATACTTCGTCCCCCCCGCATCGGCCTTGTCGTAGGCGGCTTGCCAGCCTGGGTTTTCATCGCGGCATACGGTGCTGGAATTGCCATAGTCGCAGATACCGCTCGTGTGCGTGGCCAGCTGCTCGACGGTGATGTCCGTCCACGGGTAGTCGGTGCCCCACCGGGCTCCGTCGCCATGCGCCAGCCAATTTGCAGCCGGATCGGTGAGTCCCACCCCGCACTTGCTCATCGCGTGCACCAGCGTGGGGGCGCCCAAGAGACCCTTGGACGCGGAGTACACGTGGTACGCGAGCGTACCCCCCTGGTCGTAGATCACTTTATCGTTGCGGATGACGAGAAAGCGCTTGGTGTTGTGGATGGGATTGCTGATGCTGCTCCAGATTTGCTGGAGGGTTTTGGTGCAGCCGAGCTGCAGGGTACTGCCACACATGCCCTGACTCTCGGGCGTGGCTGAGCTCCAGTGGAAGCCTGTGGTCGAGGTGACGGTGGCGCTCACGGGGGGCGCCCCGTCGGGCGCGGTGGGCGGCTCGGTCCTTTCGCAGCCGGAGGCGAGCCCCACGAGCAGTATGGTGACGGTCGGTCGGGCGAGCCTGCACCCCAGGTACGTCATGACGAGCCCCTGCTTCCCTGAGCCAAGAGTGGAGGTTACAGTGGTACCGTAGACCAGACCTGTCAAGCGTGAGATGCATATGACTCTTTCAATCGCTCGAGCCATCGTGTTGTTCTCGGCCGTTTCACTGGCAGCCTGAAGGGACCCGGTGGACGAACGGGCGGAGGGGCCGGCGCTCGCTGCGGCAGCAACAACTATTATTTGGGACCCGAAGACAGAGATGAAGCAGATCGCCCGCACCAAGGGATGCGATTCGTGGACCCCGACCTGGGCGCCGGACGGAAATCTCTCTACCGCGTATGGCGACTGCCGGCCGAGGAACGCGCCGCAGAAGCTCGGCATGGGGTTCGGCCGGCTCTCCGGGTCAACCGGATACGGCATCACGTTCACACCGGTGGCGACCGGCGATCCCCTCGACTGGGACGACGCAGCGGCCGGCGCGGGGGTGGAGGCGCTGGGCGACGGCCCCGCCAGCGAGAAGCCTGCGGGGATGCTGCACGTCGGCGGCCGGCTGTGGTACTGGATCCGCAACATCGCGCCCGGCGCCGGCACCGGTGTGCGGTTGAAGTTCTCCGACGACTATAGCTCGGCGAACCCCCAATTCACCTGGGTGAGCTGGGGCCTACCCGAAGTCGGTTACGCTTCGTTCGTCCAGTATCGGAAGGGCTACGCCGGCGGGCCGACCCGCTACGTGTATGCCGTGATCCCGATGCGGTCGAGCGCCAGCGGCAGCGTGAGCAACAGTGCGTACGACCTGATACCGGCGTTCGGACTGATCCGCGGATCGCGCAGTGACCTCACACTGCAGGGCAACTGGAAGTACTTCTGCGGCAGCTCGACGACACCGGCATGGTGCGCTTCACCGTCGGCCGCGACGCCGGTCCTGTTCCTATCGGGGATGAAGTTTACGGCCCGCGCCGGCATGAGCTGGAACGCGCCGCTGGGCAAGTTCATGCTGTCGCTGGTCTACGACCCGACGCCGGCGACGACGGACGACAGCCCCCGCTTCTTCGGTGGGCTCATGGTCCTCCTCTCTCCCAAGCCCTGGGGTCCCTGGGAGACCGTGTTCACCAGCGAGGGCACCTGGCCGGGCGGCACCAGCACCACCGCATGCGGGTCCACGGGCTGGGGTGCGGGCGAGCGAGCGGACATTCCGACCA
>JBBQXQ010000139.1:0-8046 GCA_038209515.1 Gemmatimonadales bacterium | reverse complement strand
GGCTTCCTGCTCTCGGTGGTAGACGGCGGCGCGACGGGAGACAAGTTCCGGATGAAGATCTGGAACAAAGCGACGAGCCAAATCGTCTACGACAACCAGACCAGCGCGGCCGATGACGCAACCGCCTCGCAGCTGATCGCCGGAGGAAGCATCGTGATCCACACCAACGGCGGTCTGGCCAATAAGTAAGTCGCCGGTATAGGGACAACAGGGTAGAGGCTCGGAGGGTGTCCGGGCCTTTATTCTTTTCGTGCCCCCCAGATGACGTCCGGCAGATTGGTCACGATCCCCGCCACTCCACGTCCCCAAAGCGTCAGCGCGACAGCGGCGTCGTTCACGGTCCACACGTGCACCGGACGGCCGAGTCCCCGGGCGGCGGCCACGAAGGAACGAGTCGGCACCGGCAGCCCGCGGTGCCGCACCGGCACCGATAGCGTGCGATAAGGTACAGAGGCCGGTACCCGCCGGAGCAGTACCGCCCGATACAGCACCCCGATCTCGGCAGCCGATGCCGCAGTCGCGAACGGCGGCTCCCGATACAGCTGGAGCGCCGCGTGATTCTCCGACGCGAGCACGCACCGCTCGACGGCCTTCTCCGCGATCAGCACCTGCCGCACCGCTTCCTGCGCCGCGACCTCCTTGATCTCCAACAGCACCGGCATCTCGGGGAACCGGCGCAGAATCTCGGTGAGGGTTGAGATACGGACGTCCGCCGCCCGGAACGGAAAGGTCTTCCCCCGGTCCAGGGTGAACCGGGCACCGGCGTCGATGTCTTTGAGATCAGCCACCCGAAGAGCAGCGAGGGGGCCGGAACGGTCGGTGGTACGCTCGAGGGTAGGATCGTGCAGCACGACGGGCACGCCGTCGGCGGTGAGTCGCACATCCAGCTCGAATGCGTCGGCGCCCTGCCGGACCGCGAGCTCGAAGGCGGCGAGGGTGTTTTCCGGGGCAGCGCCCGAGGCGCCCCGATGGGCGATGACGGGACGCGCGGAAAGATCGAGCAGTGGATTAGATTGTGCACCCATGTCCATCGCCGATCTCCGTCGCGACTACGCCCGCGCGCGTCTCGACGAAGCCAATGTGAGCTCCGATCCCGTGGCCCAATTCGACCGCTGGTTTGCCGAGGCGCGCGAAGCAAAGGTCATGGAGCCGAACGCGATGGCGCTGGCCACCGCAACCCGGGAAGGCGCTCCCTCGGTACGGATGGTCCTGCTCAAGGGAGCGGACCAGCGCGGGTTCGTCTTCTTCACCGACTACCGGAGTCAGAAGGGGGTAGAGCTGGAGCTCAATCCCCGGGCCGCCCTGGTGTTTTACTGGCCGGAGCTGGAGCGGCAGGTTCGGATCACCGGGCGAGTCAGTCCCGTCGCCACTGAAGAATCGGACGCCTATTTCCGCAGCCGGCCACTCAGCAGCCGGCTGAGCGCCTGGGCTTCGCATCAGAGCGAGGTCATTCCGGACCGCGCCCAGCTGGAGGAGCGGGCCCGGCAGGCGGCACAGCGGTTCCCCGGCGAGGACGTGCCGCTTCCCAAGTACTGGGGCGGATACCGGGTCGCTCCCGAGATGATCGAGTTCTGGCAGGGACGCGAGAGCCGGCTGCACGATCGACTCCGCTACCGCCGCGATGGAGACGGATGGCGGATGGAACGGCTGTCTCCGTAGCACACCACATGGCCCGCCCTTCGGGCGGGCTTTCATTCATTCATTTGGCCTTGACGGCCACCCGGCCCTTACGGGCCGGCCTACGGAATGGCGCGGTCCTCCGGACCGCGGGCGCTCCGTTCCCAACGAGGTTCCGCCTTCCCCACCGTGTATTCACCGCCACTGGACCACGGAACGCAACTGGGCACGGAATGTCCGCGGTCCGGAGGACCGCGCCAATCAAAGAGGCCGGCCCGTGAGGGCCGGCTAGGCGTCCAGCCCAAAATGATCATGTAGGCCCGGCCAAGGGCCGGGCGCGTGTCATGGATCCGAATACGACGGAAAAGCACGACCAGTCTACGGGCGGGAAAGCAGGCGAGAAAGTCGCTATGCCTCAAGCGCCGTGATGACGGCTAATTTTGACGTGCTTCCCGACCTCCCCGCTTGCCCGCTGACCTCCAACGCCGCCACCGCGCCAATTACCGTCACCACCGGCGCCTGCAGCCCGTCGCGCTCGACCGCCTCGGCGATGGTGGCAAGCGTGGCGCGGGTGACCCGCTGCTCGGGAGTCGTCGCGGACTGGATGCACGCCGCGGGGGTGGAGGGATCGCGACCTTCCGAGGTCAATCGAGCAGCAAGCTCGCCAAGGTTGGCGCGACCCATGAGGACGACGATGGTATCGGCCGAGAGGGGCAATGACTGCTCAGGCCTCTCGTCCGCAGTGTGGCCCGTGATGACGGTGAATGACTGTGCCACTCCCCGCGCCGTGACGGGGATGCCCGCCGCCGCAGGACCCGCGATCGCGCTGGAGAGCCCGGGGATCACCTGCACCGGCACGCCGGCCTCGTTGCACGCTTCGGCCTCCTCGCTCCCCCGGCCGAAGACGAACGGGTCGCCTCCCTTGAGACGGACGACGGTACGCCTCTGGCCGGCGTGCTCGACCAGCAAAGCGTTGATCTCCGCCTGGGAATAGGGCGCGTGTCCCGGTCCCTTCCCCACGTCGATCAACAAGGCGTCGGTTCGAGCCTCGGCCAGGAGCTCGGGGCCAATCAGCCGATCGTGCACCACCACGTCGGCTCGCCGCAGCAGCTCGAGCCCGCGTGCAGTGATGAGGCCCGGATCGCCGGGGCCGGCGCCTACCAGGTGAACGGTGCCCGGCTCTCGCTGAGCCCGGCCGGGTCTAGGACGAAACCGCGGTGCAGGCGGCGGTGCATGGCGCCTCGCGAGATCAACGATGATTTCTACTAGCCCCGGATAGCTTCCGATCGGCTGATCAATGATTAGCTCGGGGGTCCGCGACTCGCGACTCGCGACTCGCGACTCCTCGAGCACCCGAGGAATATCCTCGCCGGCATGGGCACCCCCGATAAGAAACGGCACGACCACGAGGTGCGGCAGTGAGACAGTGTCGAGTAGAGCCGTCACCGGCGGATCGTCGTCGATGAACGCTGCCAGAACCTCGCCGGCCACCCGGCGGCGACGAAGAGTCTCGGCGAGCTGGATCGCGGAGGTACGGCTCTCCCGATGCCGTCGGGTGCCGTGCCCGACGATGGCGACCGAGGCCGAGTGGCGGGCGATCCCTTCGTTGCGCAGCAGCTCGGTCACCCGCCGCGCCACCAGTGGCGCGATGCCCGGATGGGTGCCCACCGGCGGCGTCTGCCGCAGGCGGAGCTCGCCGAAGCGACGGTTGCGCGCGAGCGCCTGGGGCAGCACCACGTCCGCATAGTGTCCCGCGCTGGTGAGCAGCGGCACCACCGTGACCACTTCGGACGAAAGCTCATCCAAAACCGTGTCGCAGCGCGGCTCGCCTTGATGGAACGCCACGGCGACCTCGTCGAAGAGCCGACGAGCCCGCACCGCCTCCGCCAGGCGGCGAACCAGCGCGTTAGCCGCGGGGTCGCGCCGCGAGCCGTGGGCTGCGATCACCAGGGCAGCACTCATCGCGCGGCCTCGATCCGCACCAGCTCGTAGGTAGGCTGCTCCTTGCCGGTCACCGCGGTTCGCGGAGTCGAGCGTCCCAGAATCCGCTGGTAAAAGTCTCCCAACCCCTCACCCTCCAGCCGCTCCGCCGCCCAGCGGGCGAGCAGCGGCCGCACCGCCGGAAGCAATCCCTCGAGCGGTACGTCGGCCTGGTAGAGGTCCACCAGACGGTCGCCGGCGAGACCACCGCCGACGTAGACGTTGTAGAGGTCGAGCGAGCGGCCGACGAAGGCGAGATCGGCGGTGTACGGCCGGGCGCACCCGTTGGGGCAACCGGTCATCCGGATGGTGAGCGGCGCGTCGCGGAGTCCCAGGCTCTCCAGCTCGGACTCGAACCGATCCAGGATCTCAGGGATGGCCCGCTCCGATTCGGCCACCGCGAGCCCGCAGGTGGGGAGGGCGGGGCAGGCGAGGGAGAACCGTCGCGCGGCCGACAGCTCGAGCGGCGGGGTGACCCCATGTCGCCGGAGGATGCGCTCTACCAGTTCCGCACTCCTCGAGTCCAGATCGGTGAAGAGCAGGTTCTGCTGCCCGGTGAGCCGCACGCCGGGCCGGAAGCGGGTGACGATCTGATGCAACGCGGTCTTCAACTGGTGCCCCGGCGTGTCCACGATCCGGCCGCTCTGGATGAAGACGCCATAGAAGAATCGGCCGTCCGACTGCCGGTGCTGTCCGAGATGGTCGTGGAAGGGCAGCGGCGGAAGGGCGACGGCAGGCCCGAGCTGGAACGAGGCCCGCTGCTGGAACTCTTCCCGAAAGCGATCGATGCCCCACTCGGCGATGAGATACTTGAGCCGGGCATGCCGGCGGTCGGAGCGGTTGCCGTGGTCCCGGAAGATCGCGGCCACGATGCGGACCGCCTCGACTCCATGGGCGGTCGGAACGAAGCCGAGTGGCTGGGCCAGGCGCGCGGTGGTGTCGCCCTTGTTGTGGGTCATGCCAAGCCCGCCGCCGACGAGGAGGTTGAACCCCCGGATCCGCCCGTCGGCCACGATCGCCAGCAGCCCCGCGTCCTGGGAGTAGATGTCCACGCAGTTGTCGACCGAGAGGCCGACCGCGGTCTTGAACTTCCGCGGCAGATACCGGTCGCCGTAGAACGGCTCCTCCTGCTGGGTGGACACCTGCTTCTCGCCATCGAGCCAGATCTCGTGATACGCCTGCGAGGTGGGACGCAGCTCCTTCGCCAGCGCCTCGGCGACCGCCCGCACCGCCGCGTGGTCGGCGTCGGCCAGCGGCGCGGAGCACCCCATCACGTTCCGCTGCACGTCGCCGCAGGCGGCGATGGTCGTCAGCAGGTCCCGGTTGATGGCGGCGATGGTGGGCTTCAGATCGCCCTTGAGCACGCCATGAAACTGGAAGCCCTGGCGGGTGGTCACCCGGAGCGTGCCGTTGGCATGCTGGTCGGCGATCTCCTCGAGGGCAAGGTACTGTTCCGCGGTGATCGCACCGGCGGGGATTGCCACCCGCACCATGAAGGAGTAGGCCTTCTCCGCCCCGGCCGACTCGCGCCCTCGCCGCTCATCCCGCGAGTCCTGTTGGTAGGTCCCGTGGAACTTCAGCAGCTGGATATCGTCGTGCTCGAAGTGGGTTGCGCCGGAGGCGAGCGTCTCGGCGATGGTTCCGCGGAGATGGCGGCCGTTGCGCTTGGCGACTTCGACTTTCGATTCGGTTTTCGGAGCCATCGTTCGGTGCTCGGCTGTAGTCGCGAGTCTAGGGTCTAGGGTCTAGGATGTAGGGCGTAGCGTTCTTGATCGGAGTCTCGAGAAGTAAGGACTCGTGACTCGTGACTCGTGACTCTCGACTCCCCATGCAGCCCGCACTCGGTCTTCTCCGTCCCGGCCCACCGTCCGGCCCGGCTGTACTCACCCGGCGACGAGCCCTGCACTGGAGTCGTGCAGTAGGTGCACCCGATGCTGGGATAGCCGCGCTCGTGGAGCTCGTTATAGGGAACGCGATGACGCGTCACATATTCCCAGACGCGCCCCCGGTCCCAGTTGGCCAGCGGGCAGACCTTGAGCACCTGATACTTCCAGTCCCAGTTCACCAGCGGGGTATCGCTTCGGGTACTGCCTTGAGTCCGGGTGATGGCCGTGATCCACACATCGGTCCCGATCAGCGCCTGCTGGAACGGCTCGACCCGACGAAGCTCGCAGCACCGATCGGGGTCCCGGCGCCAGAGTTCGGGACCGTACCGAGCCTCCTGGGCTGCCGGTGTCAGCGATGTGCCGCGGTTGACGAACGTGATCATCGGATACCGGCTCACCATGAGGTCGCGCAGGGCGTAGGTTTCGGGAAAGAAGAACCCGGTGTCGATGTACACGACGGTGACAGCTGCGCCCTGCCCGGCGTACATGTCGATGAGCGCGCACCCCTCCATCCCGAAGGAGGTGGTGATCACCATTCGGCGGTTACGAAAGCGCTCGATCGTCCACCCGACGAACTGCTCGGTGGTGGTGCTATCGTCGATGTCCACGTTCGTTTACTCCCTGGGCACAAAAACACAAAGGCCCGCGGATTGCCTTCCGCGGGCCTGGCGTCAGTTCACGCTCCGGTGTGTCTCGCTAGAAGGTATCTCTCGGGAGGTTCTCCATACAGGCGCACATACACATGCAGGCGCACGGGGCGCCGCAGGCGTCGAGCCGGAGCGTAATGGCTGAGAGATGCAGCACGCGAGGAGCGATCATACGCATATTTATGCGCTACGCAGATGGTTTTGTCAACACCCGACAAAGGCTACAAATTTGTCGTACTTGCTTTATTCGACTTCGACCAAGGTTGCTGCGCGCATGATACGCACTCATTTGCTGGGCTTCGTTTCAGTCGTCGCGCTCGCGACTGGCCTCTCGGCGCAGGACATCTCCCCCGCCGAGTACGCCGCCCGGCGTGACTCCCTCACCGCCCGCATGGATAGCGGCGTGGTGATCGCCTTCGGGGCTCCGGATCCGGTGAGCATCGGGCGCTGGAGCCAGCTGCCGGCGTTCCGCTACCTCACCGGCTTCCTCGAGCCCAACGCTGCGCTGGTCCTGGTGAAGCAAGGCGGGGCCGCGAGCGGGACGCTCTTCACCGCCGCGAGAGATCCCCGCCGGGCGCTCTATGACGGATTCCCGCCTGACTCGGCCACGGTCGCCGGGCAGACCGGGCTCGCCGTACGCTCGCTTCCCGCGCTCGCGCCGTTGGTGGATTCGCTGGTGGGCCTCGGTCTCCAGGTCTACGATCTTCGCGACTACGCCACCTGGGATGCGGCGGGCCAGGACTCGCTCACCCGAGGTGCCCGGTTCATCGCCGACCTGGTGGCACGGCAGCCGGGTAAGGGGCTCGAGGTTCGCGACGCGCATCCGCGGCTCGACAGCCTCCGGGCCATCAAGAGCCCGGCCGAGCTGGCGCAGCTGCGCCGGGCGATCAACATCACGGTCGCATCCGTCAAGCAGGCCATGCGGTCGGCCAGGCCGGGAATGTGGGAGTACGAGCTGGAGGCGATGATCGAGGGTGGATTCCGCCGCGCCGGGGCCGACGGCCCGTCGTTCGGATCCATCGTAGGCTCGGGACCGAACTCGACCCAGTACCACTACGAGAAGAACGATCGCCGCATGCGGGCCGGCGACGTGGTGGTGATGGACGTGGGCGCGGCCTACCACGGGTACGCGGCCGACGTCACCCGCACAATTCCGGTCGGCGGCCGATTTACCCCGGAGCAGCGGGCCATCTATCAGCTGGTCCGGGACGCCCAGGCGGCGTCGGAGCGGGTGGCGAAGCCGGGGGCCTCCTGGGGAGACTGGCGCATGGCGACGCGGGAGACGGAGGCTCGGGGTCTGGCCCGACTGGGTCTGATAGAGTCCGCCGACGCCACCTTCGATCCGCCCTGGGCCGACAACTGCCGGAAGCTTCCTATCGCCTGCACCCAGGCGTACCTCTACATGGCGCACGGCCTCGGTCACGGCATCGGGCTCGAGGTACACGATCCTCCGCACCCGTGGATGGGAACCGGCACGTTTGAGGTGGGCAACGTCTTCACCATCGAGCCCGGGATCTATATCAGCACCAAGCTCCTCGACATGCTGCCCGACACGCCGAAGAACCGGGCCATGATCGCCAAGGTCCGTCCAGCGGTCGAGCGGTATCAGAGCATTGGGGTGCGGATCGAGGATGATTATCTGATAACCCCGGACGGGGTGGAGTGGCTCTCCCGGGCGCCGCGGGAGATTGCGGAGATTGAGCGCATAAAGCTCGTCTCCTCCACCTCATCCCGAACGAAGTGAGGGATCTACCGCTTCGGATCCGGAACTAAGCTTCGAAGGTCGAGACGACGATGAGTAGAGGGCCCCCTGCGCGCCGGGGGTGGGTTGGTGGGCCCGGAGACAGTTTTTGCGGGGGGACAAAGGCCCCGTAACAATCGTTATGCCCCCCGGGCCCCCGGGGGGGTGGGCCGAT
>JBBQXQ010000138.1:0-8128 GCA_038209515.1 Gemmatimonadales bacterium | reverse complement strand
TCGGGGCGAACGACCTTCACCGCCACCGAACGCTTGTGGCGAAGGTCTCGCGCCAGATAGACCGTCGCCATGCCGCCGGCGCCGATCTCACGCTCGAGGACGTACCGGTCGGCCAGGGCGGCTGCGAGACGCTGAGGGATGTCGCTCATGCCTCGGCAATTTACCCGGTTCCGGAGCTTGCGGACTCCTCGTCACTGAAAGCATATCTAGACACGCGACCCTCGTATGGAGATCTGTCTGGCGTCTGGCAGCGACGACCCCCGTGACCTCCACCTGACCGCGGGGCGCCTCGTTTCGCTTCCCGACGGGAAGACTCATCTGGTTGGGACGGCTCCCCTCACCATCGGACGCGGGCCTTCCTCGGACATCGCCGTACACAGCGAGGACGTGTCCCGGGGTCACGCCTATCTGCTGCGCACTCCGCAGGGCTTCCTCCTGGTGGACAGCAGCCTGCACGGCACCTACGTCAACGGTGAGCGGGTCCAGGCACAGCGCCTCCTCGCAGATGGCGACGTGGTGCAGGTGGGCAACCGTTCATTCCGATTCGATCTCCGCAGGCTGGAACCGTCCCCGGCCGGCCAGGCCCCTGTGGGCGACTTGCCGGAGACGAGCCAGCACCCACGCACCGTTCCCCGCGATGCCCGCGCGACCGGCAAGGTCGGGTTGGCGCTCGCTCTCGCCGAGCGATCCTCGTGGAAGGCCCGCATCGCAATCTGGATCAAGCGGTATGGGCCCAGTGAGCTGGCCGGTCTCGCGCTGGCCTTCGGCGGATGGTGGCTGATGCGGACGGCCACGGGGAGCGCCATTGTAGCGGCGGTGGGAGCATCCATCGGGGAGTCGCTGGGATTCTACGGATACCTGGTCACCCGCGAGATGATCAAGGAGGCGTACTTCGCGGGGGCGCGGCGGGCTCCGTATGGGAGAGCGGAGATCATGCGGACCTGGCGCGGCCTCCTCCTCGAATTCGGCCCCGCCGAGCTGCTGGATACCGGCCTGCTCAGGCCGCTCGCCATGGGCGTCTGCACCAGTCTTCTCGGGTGGGGACCCGGCATTGTGGTGGGAAAGGTGGTGGCCGACCTGGCATTCTACCTGCCGGTGATCTGGATATATGAGCGACGGCGAACCCCTCACATCCTCTTGGTCGCCTTCGCCATCGCATTGAGACCACCGTCCGCGGCCGCCCAGCAGCGGCCCTGTGACGACCCCTCACCGCTGGGGCCCAGTCGCGATCTCTACTGCATCGAGCTCGTCCCCGCGCCGGGCATCACCGGCGTCTCGGGCCGAGTCGAGCTGGGCCACATTCCTGGCCCCTTTACCGTAGCCGTCGGATCCGATGGCCGGCCCCGCTATCAGTTGATCGTCTCGGCCGCGGGGCTCCCGCCACCGGCATCGCTCGGGAGCTACCGCACCTACGTCGCCTGGGTGGCGCCGCCGACGATGGACTCGATCGTGAGCCTCGGCGTTATTGGGAACGGCCGCACCCAGCTTGGCATCGCAGACCTGGAGAAGTTCACCTTTCTCGTCACGGCCGAGCGGAGCGCTCGCGCCAAGGAACCGAGCCACCGGGTGGTGCTCCGCGCTCAGTCTCCCGCCACCCGGCTCTATCCGCCCGATCTGCTCCAGTTCTCTATCGGCTCGATGCCGCAGCCGGTTGACAGCCAGCATCATGATCACCGCGCCACCCACGCCGGCAGTATGCCGGCTTCCGATTCCGCACTCCGCTGGACCACTGTCCCGATGCCGCCCGGCCTCACCATGCTTCCGGCGGAGATGGCACTGCATCCCGACGAGGCGGCGTGGCTGCCGTCAGCTAGGGAGCCCGTGCCTCCGGTACGCGCACGCGAGCTGGTCCACCTCCACGATGGCGACACGCTGCGGCTCGAAGCCGGGCTCGTGCGTCGGACTATCAACGGGCGGAGCTACACGATGTTTGCGTTCAATGGTCAGCAGCCAGGACCTTTGATCGAGGTGGTCCGGGGCTCCCGGATCACGGTCATGCTCACCAACCGGCTGCCTCAGCCGACAACGGTGCACTGGCACGGGATCCGGCTGGACAATCCCAACGACGGCACCCCCGGTCTGACGCAGCCCGTGGTCCCGCCTGGCGGCGAGTTCACCTATCGGCTTCGCTTCCCCGACGCCGGGATTTACTGGTACCACCCCCATGTTCGGGAGGACACTCAGCAGGAGCTAGGCCTTTATGGAAACCTGCTGGTGCGGTCCAGCGAGGCCGACGGTTACAGCGCGGTCAACCGCGAGGCGGTCCTGATGCTCGATGACCTGCTGGTCTCGGACGCCGGGATGGTGCCGCTGGGCCGGCAATCGCCGACTCACGCGCTGATGGGCCGGTTCGGGAACATTCTGCTGGTAAATGGGGAGCCGAGCTACCGGCTCAACGTCAAGCGGAGCGAGGTGATCCGCTTCTTTCTAACGAACGCCGCCAACGCGCGTACCTTTAACCTCTCGTTTCCGGGCGCGCGGATGAAGGTCGTGGCCTCGGATATGGGCGCCTACGAACGCGAGCAATGGGTCGAAAGCGTGGTGATCGCACCGGCCGAGCGGTATGTGGTACACGTGCAATTCGAACGACCCGGCAGGATCGCACTGTTAAACCGGGTGCGCGGGCTCGACCACCTGTACGGCCGCTTTTTCGCCCAGAGCGACACCCTTGGCATAGTGGAAGTGACGCGGGAGCGCATTGAGCCAAACCTGAGCACGAGCTTCGCCGCACGTCGGCAGGACATCGCGGCGGCTGCAGAGATCGAGCGCTATCGTCGTGCGGTGGAACGCGCACCCCAGAAGACCCTGGTCCTTACCCTGAAGACAAAAGGGCTCCCCCCCATCACTCAGCGGCTGATGCAGCTCGACTCGATCTACTTCGCTCCCGTGGAGTGGAGCGGGACGATGCCCATGATGAACTGGGCCTCCACCGGCCGGCAGGTGCGCTGGATCCTGCGGGATCCCGAGACCGGACGGGAGAACATGGACATCGACTGGCGCTTTCGCCGGGGCGAGCCGGTCAGGATTCGCCTGGTGAACCAGCGGCAAAGCGTCCATGCGATGCAGCACCCGATCCATCTGCACGGGCAGCGCTTCCTGGTGCTGGCGGTGAACGGTGAGCCCAACCACAACCTGGTCTGGAAGGACACCGTGCTGGTTCCCGCGGGAAGCACGGTGGATATTCTGCTCGACCCATCGAACCCTGGCCGGTGGATGCTGCACTGCCATATCGCGGAGCACCTCTCGGCCGGGATGATGATGCCATTTACGGTGGAGTAGGAGCCGCAATGCGCCCGATCGTCCTCGCACTCGCCCTCGTCTCGCTCCTCACCCGCACGCTGCCGGCCCAGCGCCCGGACTCCCTCTCAGAGGAGGTGCGGAAGTACGTCGCGGTGGACACCACCGTGATTGCGTTGACTCACGTGCTGTTGCTGGATGGCACCGGGGCGGACCCGAAGCCGGACCAGACGATTGTCATCCGGAATGGGCGCATCGCCGCCGTCGGCTCGGCGGCTGAAGTTCCTGTTCCCGACGGCGTCCGCACAATGGACCTGAGTGGTCACACGGTCATCCCCGGGCTGATCGGGATGCACGATCATCTGTTCTACACCGCGGCCGGCGGGCGGGCGGTCCAGATGTCCTACACCGGTCCGCGGCTGTATCTCGCCTCGGGAGTGACGACCATCCGCACCGCAGGGGGACGATCTCCCTACGCGGAAATCAACCTGCGGGACAACATCAGCCGCGGCCGAGTGCCGGGACCGCGGATCCATCTGACCGCGCCTTATATCACCGGGGAGGCCGGTGGCGGGAGCATGGACGTGGTGACGACGCCGGCAGAGGCGCGCCGGTTCGTGGCGTACTGGGCCAGCGAGGGCGCCACCTGGATCAAGGCGTACACCGATATCCGCCGGGCAGAGCTGGGCGCCGCGATCAAGGAGGCCCATAGGCTCGGGATCAAGGTGACGGGTCACCTCTGCTCGGTCTCCTTCCGCGAGGCGGTGGCGCTGGGAATCGACAATCTCGAGCACGGCATGCTCACCGCTTCGGACTTCGATCCTGCCAAGCAGCCGGACGTCTGTCCGGTCACGGTCGTCGGTCAAAACAATCAGGCGGATCCTAAGGGAGAAGTGGCCCGTGCCACGATCCAAGCGCTGGTGAAGCACGGTGTGTCCATGACGTCCACGCTGGCGGTGTATGAGCCGTTTGTCGCCAACCGCCCGACGAAGGAGCCGCGGGTCCTCAACGCCATGGCGCCCGAGGTGCGGGCCAGCTACATGAAGGTTCGGGAGGAGATCGACTCCAGCGGCGCGGGTCCCATTACGGCGGAGGGACTCAGAAGCTCCATGGCGTTCGAAAAGGAGTTCGTCGAGGCGGGCGGGCTCTTAGGCGCCGGGGTGGACCCGACTGGGCTCGGTGGTGCGCTGGCCGGCTATGGCGATCAGCGGAACTACGAGCTCTTCATCGAGGCGGGCTTCACCCCACCCCAGGCGATCCGGATCATGACTTTGAACGGGGCCAAGATCCTCGGCGTGCAGCAAAAGCTTGGCTCGATCGAACGGGGCAAGCTCGCCGACCTGGTTGTACTCAAGGGGGACCTCGCCCTCGATCCGAAGGTTATTCGCAGCCCGACCCTGGTCTTCAAGGATGGGATTGGCTACGACTCGGCCAAGCTGATCGGGTCGGTCGAGGGGCGAGTCGGAATCGACTAGCGCTCGTACTTGTCGTGGTGTCGCACCCAGGCCATGGTGTGGGGGAGACCGGCCTCATCGCGGCCCTTTGGCACCAAGTCGAGAAGCCGGTAGGTGCCCATCATGACCTCGACTCCCCGGCCGTAGGTCGAGTAGGTATGGAAGACATCACCGGCATTTTTGTAGAACACGCTGATGCCGGGGGCCTCCTCGCTGGGGAAACTCTCCATCCTGTAGTTATGGGCTACCTTCCCTTTTGCCATCTCCTCTTTGGTGAAGGACACGCCGTAGTCGAAGTTGAAATCGCTCCCGGCAGACGACACCCACGTGAACCCCCAACCCATACGTTTCTTGAAGGCCTCGATCTGGCTGAGGGGCGCGCGCGAGACCGCGACAAACGTCACGTCCCGATGGGCGAGATGCACCAGGGCCCCGCCGACATGATCGGCCATGAATGAGCAGCTGGGGCAGCCCTCTTTCCAGCCGGGGCCAAACATGAAGTGCTGCACGATGAGCTGGCTGCGCCCCTCGAACAGATCCGCCAGGCTCTGCTTACCGGCGGGCGCTTCGAAGACGTAGTCCCTCTCTACTCGCACCCAGGGCAGGTTGCGACGCTCGGCGGCGAGCGCATCGCCTTGGCGGGTGTAGCTCTTCTCCTCGAGCAGCAGCTTTCTTCGGGCCTCGAGCCACTCGGCCCGGGACACGACCTCGGGTACTGCAATCTTCAGTGTTGTCATGATGCCATCTCTCGTGGGTTGACGTTGTGATGCCTCGATTACCGCGGCCGGCCCCAAGCTTGACCAGCAGCCCGGTCAGACCTGCCGTGGACACTACGCCGGCGATGGCCAGCATTCCGACAGATGCGCACGCTGGGCACATAGATCCTCCTAATCAGTCCGACCGATCGCTCTCGACGAACAGCTTGAGCTTGTTGAGCGACTCGTCCCATTGCCGCGAGATCAGATCCAGCGACCGGCGGGCCGCCTCCAGCCGCTGTCGCTCCAGTTGCCAGAGGCTCTCCTTGCCCCGCCGCCTTCCCCGAACCAGCCCGGCGTGGGCCAGCACTCGCAGGTGCTTGGTGACCCCTTGCCGAGTCATCCCTGATCCGGCGGTGAGTCGCGAGATGGACATCGGCTCCCCGCTCCCGAGCCGGGCCAGCAGCCGGAGCCGGCTCTCGTCACCCAAGGCGGCGAAGACCGGCGCCGGCGTCCCGCTCCTACGCTTTACGCTCAACGTATTTCCGGATGTTCTCCATCTGTCCGGTCCATCCGGCGTCGTTCGAGCGATATGCCTTGCTCCGGCGGGCAACGGGGATCTGGTCGAACCCGGACTCCGTTACGGTGAGCCGAGTCCCCTCGGGTATCTCTTCCAGGTCGAAGACCACCAGCGTGGTGGGCTCGGCGGGATCGATGTCCGGATCGCCGCCCGGCTGCCAGCGCCAGGAGAAGACCCGCTCGGGCTCCATCTGCTCGACCGTGACTTCGAAGGTCAGGTGCTCGTAGCCGGGGTAGGTGATGGGCCCCCGAACCTTGCGGCCCGCGGTGAACGGTCCTTCCAGTCTGGCTTGAAACCATTCTCCGAACTGGGCGGAATCGGTGAGGGCGCGCCAGACCTTCGACCGGGGCGCGCGCAACACGATGGTTTTCTCGATCCGGTCGGTGCTGCTGGGACTCTGGGGCGACGTGCTGGTCCTCATGACGACCTCCTAAGTGTGCAAGCGCAACCTTCTGGTTGCCTGACAAGCTAAACATCGCGACCTCGATGCGCAACCCCTTGGTTGCTCACGGCACATTCCAGTAGATACCTTACAGCATGCTAACCCGCCGACCGGGAGGTCCCACGTCCCTCTTGAGCGCGCTATTCCTGCTGGCGAGCCTGGCCTCCGCGCACGCCCAGGAGTCCAGGCGCGGCCCCCTGTCGGCGACGTCGGTCGAGATGAGCACCCGCCGAGTACGCATCGCCTTTCCGGTCGATACCAGCGGTGCCTGGAGCTGGCCCGCTCGCGGTGAGGGAGCGTATCAGGGCTACGTATGGAGCGCCGTGGTGGACGGCATGGATGGCCCGGTCTCGATCGGGCTCTGGGTGTACCACCGCGACACGACCGCTCTCACGTTCTCGTCGCTGGAACAGCTTATCGCCGCCGGGTACTCGAAGCTATGCTTGCCCGGTATGGTTCAGAGTTGTCCTGACAGCGTCACCAAGACGCTGGAGAACAACCGCATCATCTTGACGCTGGACAACCCGGCAGTGATTGCCCGGCTCTTTGGGACCCGCCCCAAGTACGTGCGCGTTGCGCGGCAGACCCCGAATCTCGCGCCCACCTACGAGAGTGATTCCGTTCCCATTCGATACGTCGCCCCGCAAATTCCTCAGCCCGATTCCGCTCTCCTGGCCGAGGCGGAGCGTGGCCGGCGCCGACATGAGGCAAGCATCACCTCGATCAGCCGAAACATCCGCGGCGGGGAGGGCTGGTGGGGCATCGACGACCTCTGGGTCCCCGTGGGCGACTCCATCCGGCTAAATCTCGTGGAGATGAACTGCCATTACGATTCCTGCGGGGAGGGCCGACAGGTGAGCGACTCCGGCTGGAGCGTGAGGGACAGCAGCATCGTCCGGATCCGGCCGAACTGCGGCGAAGGCTGTGTCTTTGCGTACGCTCATCGGACTGGAAAGACGATGATCAGCGTGCGAGGACTGCACGGGCCTTCCGACACGATGCCCAGCTACAAGCCGCCGGAACACCGGATCGATCGGAGGATCACTGTTGGGAGACCGGTAGCGCAAGTAGCCATCCTACCCCGCCCTGATACGGTCCTGCTCGGCCAGCCCTATACCTTCCGGGCGCGGGCATTCGACAGGGCAGGGCGAGTCGTTCCGGACGTTCCCATCGAGATCGTGGTCGACATTGGTCACCGTCTGGGCACGCTGGCGACAAAGCCGTATCCGGCTGAGTTTCGGGTGACCGGTCGCCGCCCGGTCATTGCCACCTTCCGCGGATTAGCCGACACCTTGATCGTCACCGTGATAGATGCCCGACTCCCACGCTGATCGGTCGGACACCTATCTTTAGTCCGAGCACCCATGTCCACCCGACCCCTGCTTTTCCCACCCGTACCCCTCGCCCTGGCGGCACTGCTCCTGCTCACCGCGTGCGACCAGTGGGCCCTCTTCGTCAACAGCGACGGGGTGCTTTCCGTCTCGATCTTCAGCGACGGCTCCCAGCCCCAGGACCGCTTCCGCGTGCGGGTCCGCCAGCCCGACGGCACCACTCGAGTCATGGACGTGCCAGCATCCGGTCCCCTGACCCTGAGCGGGGCGGCGGGGAGCACCGTAGAGCTTACGCTACTCTCGCCGGATGGCTGCCGGGTCTCGGCTCCGAACCCCCGCACGGTCAGCCCCGGCTCCGACCAGACCGTCGGCGTCGTGTTTGATGTGCA
>JBBQXQ010000137.1:0-8166 GCA_038209515.1 Gemmatimonadales bacterium | reverse complement strand
TAAAGCGCCATTGGCGCTTCACGAAGGAGAAGATGGAAGAATTAATCAAGCAGGGGCGTGTCATACAGACAAAGCCTGGAGCTGTTCCGCAGTACAAACGGTACCTCGATGAAATGCCGGGCATCCCCGTTCAGAATATCTGGACAGATATTCCCGTCATCAATAACAGATCGGATGAGAGTCTCGGCTATCCAACGCAGAAGCCACTCGCGTTGCTGGAGCGGATCGTGAAGGTCAGCAGCAACCCGGGTGATATCGTGCTCGACGCGTTCTGCGGCTGTGGCACCGCACTAGTCGCCTCCCAAATCCTCAAGCGCCGGTGGATCGGTATTGATATCTCCCCGACCGCCTGCCGGGTCGTGGCGAAACGGCTGCAAAAGGATACGGGCCTTCGTGAAGACGAGGGCGGGTTTGTCATTCGTGACCTGCCTTGGACCGAGGAGCAGCTACGGAAGATTCCGCCCTTCGAGTTTGAGAATTGGGCGGTGATTGCTCTGGGCGGTATCCCGAACAAGGCCCGGGTGGGGGATATGGGGATAGACGGGCGGATTTACCCTGTCTCGGCGGTGCCGGCCAAGAATGTGGTGAAAGAGCCTTCCTTCGATTTCATGGACATTTGGTACCCGATCCAGGTCAAGCAGAAGGACAAGGCGGGGCGTCCCGACGTTGACTCCTTCGAGGCCGTGATGACCCGAACCGACAGGACCAAGGGGTTCTTTGTCGCCTTCGCCTTCTCGTCCGACGCCCTGACCGAAATCAGCGCGTTCTTTCGGAAGTCAGGGAAAGTCGTCATTCCCCTGACGGTACGAGAGATCCTTGAGGAGCAGCTAGCCCATAAGCTGGCCTAGGATTCAAACTGTACCAGTACCCAGTTTCGGCCCCCTCGGTCGCTACGCTTCCTCAGGGTGACATCCCAGTGAGCGATCCCACCGCCCGTCTCCAGAACGCCCTGGCCGACCGCTACCGCATCGAGAGGGAACTCGGCGCGGGCGGGATGGCCACGGTCTATCTCGCTCATGACGTCAGGCATGACCGAAAGGTGGCCATCAAGGTCCTCCGACCCGATCTCGCCGCTGTGATCGGCTCGGAGCGGTTCCTGGCCGAGATCAAGATCACCGCTCGGCTCGACCATCCCCATATCCTGACGCTCATCGATTCCGGCGCGAGTGACGGCTTCCTCTACTATGTGCTGCCGTTCGTCCGCGGTGAGTCGCTGCGCGACAGACTCAACCGCGAGAAGCAACTCGGCCTCGACGAAGCTCTCACGATCGCCAGGCAGGTGGCGAGCGCACTCGACTACGCCCACCGCCAGGGCGTCGTTCACCGCGACATCAAGCCCGAGAACATTCTCATTCAGGAGGGTGAAGCGATGCTGGCCGACTTCGGCATCGCGCTCGCAGTGAAGGAGGCGGGCGGCAACCGGCTCACGGAGACTGGTTTGTCATTGGGGACGCCGCAGTACATGAGCCCCGAGCAGCCACGGGTGACCGCACCCTCGACGCGCGAAGTGACGTCTACAGCCTCGGCGCAGTGCTGTACGAGATGCTGGCGGGCGAACCGCCGGTGACAGGCCCCAATGCGCAGGCGATGATCGCCAAGCTGATAACGGAGCGGCCCACGCGCCTGCGCGTGGCGCGCGACACGGTGCCCGAGGGCGTGGACGCCGCCGTCGCGAGGGCCCTGGCCAAAGCGCCCGCAGATCGGTTCCCGGGCGCCGGCGACTTCGCGTCGGCGCTACAGGCGGGCGTCGCGGGGCCTCGTCCGAAAGCGCTCTGGCGCCCGCAGCGGCTCTGGATCGGGGTGGGCGCCGCCGCCGTCGTGGGTCTCCTCGCCTTCAGCACCTGGCGCCTGACGCGCGGCGGCTCACCCGCGCTGGTGATCGGCCGCTCCCAGCAGCTCACCAGCGATCCCGGACTCGAGATCCAGCCTGCCATTTCTCCCGACGGCCGGCTGGTCGCCTATTCCGCCGGGAACAGCTCGCGCATGCGCATCTTCATCCGGCCGGCCGGCGGCGGTCGCACCATCCCGCTCTCCGATGACAGCACGGCCGTGGAGACTCAGGCGCGCTGGTCGCCGGACGGCAGCAGCCTGCTGTTCCTCACCCGCGGGGGCGTGTCAGTCGCGCCGGCGCTGGGCGGGAACTCGCGCCCCGTCGTGGCACCGGCTTCCGCCTACGGCGTGACGGCGGCCGCCTGGTCCCCCGACGGCCAGCGAATCGCCTTCGTGCGTGGCGACTCGCTCCAGGTGGTGCCGCTCGCCGGCGGTCCCGCCCGTTGGCTCACGAGCGGCAGCGACCTGCATTCGTGCAGCTGGTCCCCCGACGGCCGGTGGATCGCGTGCGTGTCGCTCAACCAAATATCGGTGCGGCCCGGATCGACGTTCGGCAACCTCGCGCCCAGTACGATCGTTCTGGTGCCGGCCGTCGGGGGCGAGCCGGTCCGCCTGCTCAAGCCGCGGGACTTCAACCAGAGCCCGGTCTGGTCGCCGGACGGACGGCGGCTGTTCTTCCTCTCTAATCGCGACGGCCCGCGCGACATCTACGCGCTAACGCTGTCGTCGTCCGGCCGCCCGCGCGGCGAGCCGGCGCGCCTGACGACCGGCCTAGGTGCCAGCTCCATTTCACTCTCAGGGGACGGGCGGCGGCTCGCGTACGCTGCCTACTCGGCGCGCGCCAATATCTGGTCGCTGCCGATCCCGTCCGGCGCGCCCACCAGCGCCGAAGCGGCAACTCCGGTCACCAATGGCAGCCAGGTTATCGAGGCCATGCGGGTGTCGCGCGGCGGGCGCTGGCTGCTGTTCGATTCCGATCTCCGGGGCAACGCGGACATCTATCGCGTGCCGGTGTCCGGCGGCCAGCCCGAGCAGCTGACCAGCGACCCCGCCGACGAGTTCGCGCCGGATCTGTCGCCGGACGGCCGCGCCATCACCTATCACTCGTGGCGGACGGGGACGCGGGACATCGAGGTCAAGCCCCTCGACGGCGGGCCCGTCGAGCGCGTGACCGATACGCCGGCCCAAGAGAGCTATCCGGTCTGGTCGCCGGACGGCCGGGCGATCCTGTTCTACAACCAGGTCGCACCGTTCGCGGTCTACGTAGCGCGCCGCGGATCCGACGGGCACTGGTCGTCTCCGCTGTCGTTGCTCGTGTCGCCCGGACTCGGCGCCGACTGGTCGCCTGACGGCGCGTGGGTCGCCTACGCGGCCTCGGAGTCCGACGTGAGCGCCGGGCCGGTCATGGTGGTTCCGGCCGCGGGAGGTGTTCCGCGTCGGCTCTTCGAGCCCGGACCGGCCGCTCCGGAGGCGGGGCAGGTCCTGTGGAGTCCCGACGGGCGGACGGTCTACTACAAGGCACACGATACCGAGGGCCGCACCTCGTTTTGGGCCGTGAGCGCCACGGGCGGCGCGCCGCGGCTGCTGGTGCGCTTCCCCAATCCCGACCGGCAGTCCAGCCGGAAGGACTTCGCGGTGGATGGCCACCGACTGTACTTCGCCATCGAGGATCGCCAGAGCGATGTGTTCGTCGCGGAGATGATCTCCAGGTGAGCACCGACAGGACGCGCCTGACGACGGCCCTCGCCGACCGCTACCGCATCGAGCGCGAGCTCGGACGCGGGGGCATGGCCACGGTCTACCTGGCCCACGACCTCCGGCAGGAGCGCCTGGTCGCGCTGAAGGTGATCCACCCGGAGCTGACCGCCACGCTCGGCCCTGAGCGCTTCCTCCGCGAGATCAAGCTCACCGCCAACCTCCGCCATCCGCACATCCTGCCGCTCTTCGATTCCGGTGAGGCGGGCGGCCAGCTCTGGTACACCATGCCCTATGTCGAGGGAGAGTCGCTGCGGCAACGGCTGCTGCGGGAGAAGCGACTCCCCCTGAACGAGGTCCTCCGGGTCGGCGGCGACGTGCTCGCCGCCCTGGCCTATGCCCACGAGCACGGCATTGTGCACCGGGATATCAAGCCGGAGAACATCCTGCTGGAAGGAGGCGAGGCGGTCCTCGCGGACTTCGGGATCGCCCATGCCGTGAGTGCCGCGGGAAGCGAGCGGCTGACCCGTACCGGAGTGGCCGTCGGTACCCTCACCTACATGAGTCCGGAGCAGGCCGGCGGTGAGGAGGCGATCGACGGACGTAGCGATCTCTACTCGCTCGCCTGCGTCTTGTACGAGTGCATCACCGGCCAGCCGCCGTTCACCGGCCCCAATCCCCAATCGATCATCGCAAAGCATCTGACCGCGCCACCGCCACCGGTCACCTCAGCCGACGGGTCGGTGCCGCCATCAGTGGTCCAAGCGCTGGACAAGGCGCTGGCCAAGTCGCCGAGCGATCGGTTCGACAATGCGGCCGCGTTCGCTGCGGCGCTTGGCACCGGCAAGGAGGCCAGCACGCCCTGGGGCGGGCGTCGAATTGCTCTCGCCGCGCTGGCTGCGCTGGTGCTGCTTGGGCTCACCTTTTACGCCGGGCGAATCGCACCGCGACGAGCCAAGACCGGCGGCACGGTCGCCTCGGGGTTCAACCGTAAGCTGACTCAGCTCACCTTCGGCGAGGGCGTGGAGGAATGGCCTGCCTGGTCGCCCGATGGGGCTCGGCTCGCCTATGTGGCGGAAGTCGATGGCGTCCGCCAACTCTTTCTCCGGACCGTCGCGGGCGGCGCCGAGCGGCAGCTTTCCCGTGACTCGCGAGACCATATCCAGCCAGCCTGGTCCCCCCACGGACAGCGCCTGGCGTTCGTGCAGTCGAGGACCAGTGGTGGGAAGCTGGAGCCGACCGACATTAACGGCTGGTACCAGGAGAACAGTGAGATCTGGAGTCTCGAGCTCGCGAACGGACGGGAGACCAAGCTGATCGATGATGCCTTCAACCCCGCGTACTCGCCGGACGGGCGCCGAATCGCGTTCGATGCGCCGTGGGCCGGAGCGCGGCGGATCTGGATTGCCGATGCCGGCGGACGCAACCCGCGGCAGGCCACGTCAGACTCGAGCGAGGCCGTGGTGCATACCACTCCCCGCTGGTCTCCCGATGGAACCAGGCTGGCTTTCCGCCGGGTGGAAAAGATCAAATCCGACATCGAGGTCGTGGACCTGTCGACGCAGGCGGTGACCCGGGTAACCAACGACAACGTGCTGGACATGGACCCGGTGTGGGCGGCGGACGGACAGCACATCTACTTCGCCTCATCCCGGGGCGGCGGACTGAACCTCTGGCGGACTGGAGTCGGGAGCGGGGGGCAGCCGACCGGCCAGCCGGAGCAGCTCACCACCGGCGCGGGCGACGATGTGGAGCCTACCGTGGCGCCCGATGGAAGCCGGGTCGCTTTCGCGGTTCGCGGTATTAACTCCGATCTCTGGCGCCTGCCCGTGGTCCCGACGACGGGCCAGCCGCGGGGCGCACCGGAGCCGGTGGTGATGACCACGCGGGTCGAAAGCCGGGGCGCCTGGTCGCCCGACGGCCGCAGCATCGCGTTCAATTCGGACCGGTTGGGCGAGATGAACATCTGGCTCCACAGCGTGGCCGACAGCTCGGAGCGTCAGCTCACCGGCGGCCCCGGAGGTGACTACCAGCCCAACTGGGACCCCGACGGCCGGAACATCGTGTTCTTTTCCGCCCGCGATGGGAACCCCGATATCTGGTCGGTGCAGTTGAGCGGTAGACGTCTCACCCAGTTGACCACCAATCCCGCGACCGACACCAACCCGTTCTACTCGCCGGACGGCCAGCAGATCGCGTTCCTCTCCGATCGCGGGGGACGCTCTGAAGTATGGGTCATGCGCTCCGACGGCTCATCGCCGCGCCGGCTCACCTCGATCGGGGCCGGGGGGCACTTCCTCCGCTGGACGCGGGACGGCAAGAGCATCGTGTTTCGGGCCGAGAGCGGAACCCAGATTCGAATCTTTCGGGTCGCGGTGGACGACGGATCGCTCACCCGGCTCCCCGAGATCGCGAGCGGGGCACACATGTCCTTCTCGCCGGATGAGTCGCTCATCCTCGACGTAAAGGGCCACAAGGCCCTCTGGGTCTATCCGCTCAACGACCAGCCAGCCTACCAGGTCTTCGCCTTCGCCGACCCTGACGTCCGCATTGACTATCCGGTCTGGTCGCCGGACGGCAGCTGGGTGCTGTTCGACCGGGCTGCGCCTAAGGGTGGAGACTTGTGGCTCATCGAGGGGACGAAATAGCGTAACATGGCCGTCTTCGAGCTGATCATCACGCTGCTCTTTGTCGGCGCCGTGCTTGCGGCCGTGGCCCGTCGGCTGAACGCGCCCTATCCGGCACTACTCGCGCTGGCCGGCGCGGCCTTGGCGCTCCTTCCTGGCGCGCCGAGCGTGACGCTCGATCCTCGGCTCGCGCTGACCCTCTTCGTCGCGCCGGTTCTGCTCGATGCTGCCTTCGATGCTTCGCCCAGAGACCTGAAGCAATACTGGCGACCCGTCGCGAGCCTGGCGCTGGTGACCGTAGGAGTCACGGTAGTTGCCGTGGCCATCGTGGCGCGATGGGCCGTGCCGGAGCTGCCCTGGCCGGCGGCAATTGCGCTCGGCGCGATCGTGGCACCGCCCGACGCGGCGGCTGCCACCGCGGTGCTCAAGCAACTGCATCCGCCGCATCGAGTCCTGGTCATTCTGCAAGGCGAGAGCCTCTTTAACGACGCGACCGCGCTCCTGATCTACCGGCTGGCCGTAGCGGCGGCGGTGACCGGTACCGTCTCCGGATGGAGCGCAGTACCGCTGCTCGCTGCGGTGGCGGTCGGCAGCGTAGTGCTCGGCGCCATACTCTCGCGAATCGTGCCGAGGGCCCTGGCCGGGATCCAGGACATCGCCACGGCAGTCATCGTGCAGTTTCTGTCGACGTTCGCCGTGTGGATCATTGCCGAGCGCCTGGGTCTTTCGGGAATCATTACCGTGGTCGTCTTCGCGATCCTGATCGCCCGCACGGCACCGGACCTGATACCGGCGCGGATCCGAATTCCGTCCTATGCGGTCTGGGAAGTCGTGGTATTCGTGTTGAACGTTCTAGCTTTTATTCTGGTTGGCCTCCAGCTCAAGCCCATCCTGCAGCGACTCCATGGCACCGAGCTTATCACCTACACGGTGGTTGCGGCGGCGGTCTGCGCAACGGTGATCCTGATCCGAATCGCATGGGTGATGGGCTACGTAGCGGTTGCGAGGTGGCTCACCAGGGAATCCGCGTCTCCGAATCATCCCAGGCCATCGTTCCGGATAGGCGCCGTGATCGCCTGGTGCGGCATGCGCGGAATAGTCACGCTTGCGGCTGCCCTCGCCTTGCCGGACGGAGGAACAGGCCGGTTCCCCTATCGCGACCTCATTCTATTCACCGCGTTCTGTGTCGTACTCGTCACCCTGGTTGTACAGGGCCTGACGGTGAGCCCGATGATGCGCGTGCTCAAGATTCATGACGACGGCTCGGTGGAACGTGAGGTTCGCCTGGCGAGAGCAGAGACAGCGCGGGCGGCGCTCGCTGCCGTCCAGGATACGGAGAACAAAGCCGAGTTCGCTCCGCTGCTTCGGCGCAAGTACGAAACCCGACTTCAACGCGCCGAGACCGGGACCTCTGAGGCTTCAGATGGCGAGAGAGGCTTGGATTACACCGCGCTGCACCGCAAGGCCCAGGCAGCGGAGCGTCGAACCCTCTCCGACCTGCGCACCGATGGCGTGATCGGCGACGACGCGTTTCATCGGGTGGAGGAGGAGCTGGACTGGGCCGAGTTGAACACCGAAGGAATGGCACGAGAAAATTGAGGCTCGCACAGCTGGTGGAGACTTCTCGCCGGGTCACCGAAGCGAGTGGGCGGCTGGAGAAGATCGGCCTGATCGCCTCGTTGCTGGCGAGCGTGCCGCCGGAGGAAATCGAGATCGCGGTCGCGTTCCTCTCCGGGTCGGTCCGCCAATCCAAGCTGGGCATCGGCTACGCTGCACTTCAGGCAGCGATGCCGGAGCAACCGGCGGAGTCGCCATCGCTGGAGCTTGCCGAAGTAGACACCGCCTTTGAGAGGATCGCTCAGGTAGCCGCCGGCAAGGGCTCGACCGGAGAGCGGCAGCGGATCCTCCGCGAGTTGCTCGCTCGCGCTACTCACGACGAGCAGAGCTTTCTCTTCCGGCTGGTCACCGGCGAGCTGCGCCAGGGCGCGGTCGAGGGGCTGATGCTCGAGGCGGT
>JBBQXQ010000136.1:0-8416 GCA_038209515.1 Gemmatimonadales bacterium | reverse complement strand
AGCGTGACTCCGCCGTCCACATCACTGCCAGACACCACAGACGACCAAGATTCTTAGCACGGCAGACCTGCTTCTGCGACCCCGACCCAGGACTCCCGCACCCGAACCACTGACCCCAAAGCGTAGCCAATGAGAGGAGAGACAAGCTCTGGCACAGCTGAATAGCAGGATTCGTCAGGTGCGACTGCGGGATCAGTGAGACTTGGCCCCGCATAGGCAGAAACGAGGTGGAGTTTGCCGTTCACTCGCCGCCGCTCACGCCAGTCGTCGAACTTGACCAGCCCAGTCGTGACCCCTCCGAACGCGACACTGGCGAACAGCACAATGTACGACCAGGGCTGACCCTCCATGTAAGCGAGATAACCCGTCAACACTGGAACCCCGAGTGGGATGACTGTGGTGGCCACAAAGTGCTGGACAATTGCCTTGAGTGCGCCAGATGCAATTGCGCGACGAATCCAGCCTTCGCTACTCTCCGAGCGGGTGGGACGAGTTTCCGACATAAACCAAGAATACACCACCAACCCTGGGCTGTAAGAGCGGAGCTAAGGGGTACGCTATGGCGGGGGCGCCAGCCCGAAGGACCCCATAGCCCGCAGCTCCAGCTCATCGACCGTCACTGGCCTATGTCCCGTTCCCATGGCGCCAGGGCTAGGCCATCTCAGGTGAAGTGGAAGTTCATGCTATCGCCTGACTGCGAGAGCGCGATACTTCTCAGCTTCGCAAGAATGGTCTCAGCGGTCTCGGTTGGGCTCCTCGAGCCATCAACGGTGATGTAGATTGGGCCCGTGATGGTCATTGACGTCCGCTCGCGCCCGCGGTCCCCTGGCACGGGCAGCGACGCGCCGTCACCAGGCCCAGGCACCCGCCGGGTCGGGTCGTGCCAGGGGTCGGGTTGCCAGGGCCACGGCCCCATGTCTGGCGGAGGGCCGAAATCGGACGCATTAAATGCGAACAGATTTCTCTTGAACCCCGGGGGCAGGTTGAAATCTCCAAGGCTCTGCGTTGCTGCCTTCATTGCATCATCGAAGGCATTGATGCCCGAGGCTGCATCGCCGATTGAGCCCGCCAACTCGGTAACGCCGGTGAAGGTTCCTAGCTCCTCTGGGGAGAGCCCGCCGGCTTCCGCCCTCTGGAACAGTTCCCGCTCCCATGCGAGGAAGGCATCGCGGCCGGCCTTGGTCGTCAGGTCCAGGGCTCGTATCCGCGCCTCCTCTTCCTCGCTCAGATGGAGGCCGGGGCCCTGTGCGCCTGGCCCGCCGAGCTGAAGATCCCGGGCCCGCTGAATCGCGGCGATACGGGGATCGTCCGAGCGGCCCGAGATCCCCAACTCGTCACGCGCTCGCTCAACGGCATCCCGGTCACTAAGCGATGTGCCGAAGTGGGTGATATCCTCGGTGAGCTGCCGGATAGCCGCGTCCGCAGCGGCAAGAGACGCCGCGACGATGCGCCCCTTTTCGTCCACCACATCAAAGCCAGTCAGGGCTTGGATCCGCGCGCCCCATTCCTCCACCGTGAGGCCAGCCCTGGCCAGTTGCGCCGCAAAGGCATCTTGGTCAAAGGAGAACTGACCCGGACGCGGACCTGTCCTGATGCGCGGGAACTCCCCGGCCGCCGCAACTTGCGCGGCGGTGGCGCCGAGGCCGGCGGCTGTTCTTAGCGAGTCATCCAGGGAGGCTTTAAGCTCGGCGAGTCGCTGATTGTTTTCCTGGAGAAGCCGCTCGCGTTCGCTTGGTCCCCCGCCGAATATGCTGCCGATGAGGCCGATGCCGGCTCCCACCAAGCCAGCCACACCGCCGAGGGTGATATCACCCGCCGTGTTTTTGAGATTCCCAAGCGCATCACCGAGATCGAGGACTGAGCCGATTGCACCCGCGGCTTTCTCTCCGATCAGCCCCACATTCGTGGCGGCGCCGAGGACTTCCCGGCCGGCCGCAGTGACGTCGTGCAGGGCTCGAGCGAGCTTGCGGGGTCGGTCCTCTCTGAAAGCCCGCTCGGAGTCCCGGATCGCCTCGTCCAGTGCCCGGTCCCACGCCTGCGTTTCCTCTCGCACCCGCTGGATTGCGTCGCCCTCACCCGACAAGATCCCCGCTTGCCGTGCGCCCTGGTTGATCGCCGGAAGCCCGAGCGCCGCAGCGGGAACACCAGCACCGCCCTGGGTGAGGTTGCCCCCACCAGCCGCCGTGACTCGGAGCGCCTTCTGCAGCTCCAGCACGTCCTCGAGGTGATGCCGCGCGGCCGCGGCCGCTTCCTCATGCGCACGCTTGGCCTTCGCTCCTGCCTCAGTCTCGGCGTCACCCACACCCCGAGCTGCTGTTGCGAGCCTATCGCTCGCTTTAGCGAGTTCCCCGATCAGGCCCTCGCGTTCGGCCGACAACGCTGCGGAGTCCAATGAGGGCACTGCGAGCCGGCCGAAACGGCCCTCGGGGTTGGCGGCCTGGCGTTGCCGGACGGTGAGCTCTGCCAGGGAGCGGCTCAGATCATCGACAACCTTGCGCTGAGTCTCAAATGATTCCTTGGCCAGATTGACAGGACCCTTTTGCTGGTCCCGCAGGCGGTCGAGGGCTTCAGCGTTCTTCTTCGCCGCCTCGGCGGCCTCATGCTGGCCCTTTGTAAAAGCATCCCACGCCTTGGCGGCGACGAGCACGGCCCCCGCCGCGAGGATGGCCGCACCCGTGCCGCCAGCGAAGAGGAGCAGGCCTGCGCGACCTGGCCCAGCGCGTTGGACGTGCCAATGGACGTGACAGCCAGTTGCGCCAAGCCTGACCGCACGCGGGCGGTGCCAGTACCGAACTCCCCAACTCGGCCCGTGGCACGGCCCAATGCACCGTCCAGCTCCAGCAGGGCGGCACGTGACGGCTCGAGGCCTCTCGCCCGGAGACTAGCGAACTCGTTTTTGGCTTGGGCGAGAGCGACCCTATAGTCATCGAGCGACAGCTTCCCGGCCTTGAAATCGGCCGCCGCGAGTCGCACGTCGCCGCCGATGCTCTTGAATGAGACGCTACTGACGGCCTGCTGGGCGGCCCGGGTCGCGCCCTGGACCTGGCGGACCATATCCCGGCTGCTCTGCTCCAGCGAGGCGTTGTCGAAGCGCGCCTGCAGGACTAAGGCGTCAACTTGCTCTTCACTCATGTGGGTCGAGCTCCTGGGCTAAACGGCTCTGGCCATGGCAACACTGGTGGCAATAGCAACCACGCGCTGGCGTAGCGCAGCGTGGCGCACTATGGCGCATCTTCTCTCTGTGGAGTGGGTTTTCCCTCGGGGGTGTCCGAACTCATAATGCCGGGGTCGCGGGTTCGAGTCCCGCCCCTGCTATCCCCTGAAGCCTCGCCACGTGGCCCCCAGAGCACTTCCGAAAGGACAGCCGATGCCAAAGCGGCGGATTCTGGTAGCTGATGATGATCCGAGTATCCGTCGAACGCTTCAGATCGGGCTCGGTAAGGCTGGGTACGAGGTCATTGAGGCCCGGGACGGTGAGGAGGCCACCCGCCTCTGGGCGCGAGACCGGAGCGGACCTGATCATAGCCGATATCTATATGCCGAATAAGAGCGGCCTTCAGCTTATCATGGAGCTACGGGCCGATAACTCCACCATCCCCGTTATCGCGATGTCGGACGGCGGACGAAACCAGAACCTCAATCCCCTGAGCTATTCCGAAGTCCTTGGTTCTGTTCGGACCATCGCGAAGCCGTTTTCCCTGGAAGACATGGTGGCCATGGTGAAAGAGGGGCTGGCGAACCAGGCTGAATGACTTGGAAGCCGTAAGTCGCCGACCTGCTATGGCTTCACCCGTCCATTTGATGTAGAATGCGAGCTGGATCACCCTCCGCCCGATCTTGGCGTGCGGATGCAATTCCATAGATCCCTCTTCGTGGGGAGGGCCGTGGCAGCGACCATCGCTGCCAGGAGCCCATATGCCCGCACGCAGAGACCGCCGGTCTCGCTTCACTGCCGAACCCACCGTCCTGGTGGTCGACGATGAGGAAACCCCTAGATCCACCACCTGCCGTATGGTCCGAGCCCTCGGCTACCCGACCCGGGCGGCCCGCGACGGCCGGGAGGCCCTGCGGTACATCCAGCAGCATCCGGGCGAGATTCGCCTTGTGCTCACCGATGTGATCATGCCCTACATGGATGGTGGCGAGTTGTCCGAACGCGTGCGTGACCTGCACCCGCGCCTGGCGATCGTGCTCATGTCGGCCTATCCGGTGGGGGAAATCGCCGAATTGGTGGCGGCCTATCCCGAGCTCCCCTTTCTCGAGAAGCCCTTTACCACGGAGTCGCTCCATCGCGTGCTGACCCCGCTACTCGGACCTCCCGCGCGGGCGAAAGACCGGCGGGCGATAGATCGCATCCGGTACCGGGACCGCACGAGGCAGTCCAGTTGATTCTTCGATGTCCCATCGCCGGATCTTCCTCCTCTCTCCAGCCCATTGCGGCGGGAAGCGCGCCGCGATCCTGCTCAACGAACGCGCCACGTTTCCCCTGGCTCAGCGATTCCACTCGAGCTCGGGTGTGCCGCTCGGGGAAGCGTTCAGCTTCCTGAGCGGACTCTATTTCCGAGGCAAGCTGGCGTACGCCGACCGATTCAGCCAGCCCCCGGTGGACCACCGCGGGGTTCTGGTGATTACCACCGACAGAGGACTGCTAGCCGCAGATGCACCGGTGGGGCCGCGCGAGCTACGGGAATTCGGGACCGTAGACATCCGGCCGGACCATCCGCGGTACCGCGACCCGCTCGAGCGGGACCTGGCGCGGCTCAGCCGGGACGCCGATGCCGACGTGGTGCTGCTCGGCAGCGTGGCAACCAGCAAGTATGTGGACGTGCTGCTCGAGTTCATGGGTGAACGGCTCCTTTTCCCCCGCGAATTCGTCGGGCGGGGCGACATGAGCCGGGGTGCTCTCCTGCTCCGAGCCGTGCGAGAGGGGAAGGAGCTTGCCTACGAGCCGGTGGCGGGTGCAATCCGGCATGGCCGGCGGGCCGCGAAGGTAGGCCCGCAGTGATGCGTCAAACGTGACTGCAAGCACAGCAAGCCGGGTCGAGCCGCTCCAGGTTAGCGTTGGGAGGTGATTCCAGATGCCGGAGAAGACCACAGTAGAGAAGGCTCGCGCAGACCTTCGTGCCGGGAAAAGCCCGACAACTGCCGCAGGCGAGTTCGTTCGCGAGGAAATCGAGCACGTGCGTGAGGGTAAACACGGTGCCCGGTCGCCAGAGCAGGCCATCGCCATCGGCCTGTCGAAGGCCCGCAGGGCAGGGATACCGCTGAAGCCCCCCAAAAAGGGCCGAGCCAAGAAGAGCACCCGCCGATCGGCTCGTATCGCTTCGCGAAAGCGCGGCACCACTTCTCGCAAACGCAGCACCGCAAGCCGCCAGCGCCTGAAGCGTGAGCCGAAGTCCACCGTTTCGCGAAGCGCCCTCTCCCGCCACGCTAAGCGAGTAGCGCGAAAACGGAAGAAATCCTGATGCCCAAGAAAGCGACCCGTGCTCGAACCGCCAGCGCTGGACCCGGAGCGACGAAGCCGGTCCAACCGGCCAGCAGTCCGGCCGGTCAGCTGACCGAGTACCGGCGCAAGCGCGACTTCACCCGGACCGCGGAGCCGAGAGGTGGGGGTGCAAGCTCCAAGCAAAAGCTTGCCTTTATCATTCAGAAGCACGCGGCTAGGAACCTGCATTACGATCTTCGCCTGGAGCTTGATGGGGTGATGAAGAGCTGGGCGGTTCCCAAGGGCGCCAGTCTGGACCCTGCGGTCAAGCGTCTTGCCATGGAAGTCGAGGATCATCCGATCGAATACAACAAATTCGAGGGGACTATTCCTCATGGCGAATACGGCGGTGGAACGGTCATGCTTTGGGATCGCGGCACCTACGGCTATGGCGGGAGCGATCCCGATCCCATGGAGGGGCTACGGCGGGGCTACGCGAAGGGCGATCTCAAGTTCGTGCTCAACGGGAAGCGGCTGAATGGGTCCTGGGTCCTGGTGCGCATGCGGCGAGATCGGCCGGGAAAGGCGCAGTGGCTGTTGATCAAGCACCGGGACGAGCATGCCGTGCCCGATTCGGATGTGGCGGCCGATAACCAGACCTCGGTCGCCACAGGACGGAGCATGGAAGAGATTGCGGCGGGGCGGAGCCGGGTGTGGCGATCGAACCGGCCGGTGGAGCAGAAAAAAGCGAGCGCCCATCGCTGAGATGAGCGCCCGCGCCCGCCCGTAGACCCAGGCTACTGTACGGTGATCCTTCGCGTCTGACTCCGGACCTGGTCCGAGACCACCAGCTCCAGCCTTCCTTTCGCGGTCGCGATTCGCGCCTTGCCGCCCCGGGCAAATGACAGGACCTCTCCGCTATCGGGATCGCGGACCATGATCATCGGGTGGACCGACGGGTCCCACTCGAGTGCGACGGCGCCGGCTTCTCGCCGGGCGACGATGGCATCCGACACCGGCCCGCCCTGCTTCCGGGCCGCCTGAAGCGAGAGGGAAGTCGACGCCACGGTAGCCCCCGGCCCAGTGAGGCGCAGGTCGCTCAGCTTCGCCGCGCCCGCGGCATCCAGTGGCACGGCGAAGGCGAAGTGGCGGCTCCCGCGCGGATCGTCTGCCACCTGCGCCGCCTCAAAGGACAGCCTGAACAGCGACGTGCCGTCGGTGGCGATCCCCTCGACCGTATACGGACCGGGGCGAGCGGGTAGGTTGGGTCGGGTCACGACCTGGAAGGCCGGCTCGAGCACCGGCTGGCCGTTGACGATGCGGCCCCAGATGAGGAGGGTCGGCTGCTTGGCGGCGGCGGAAGCCTGCGTGATTGAGGCACTCGCCTCTCGAAAAGTCATGACCCGCTGGTAGATGTAGTCACTGATCCAGGGGCTGGAGCAGTAACCCATGATATCCGGCGTTGACGGAGGCTTGAGCGTGCCCGCGGCCACGTCGAAGCCGTACACTCCGATGCCGGTGCCATAGGGATAGCCAGGATCGATGCTACCTGGGGTTCCGCACGGGGTATGAAGCTGATTCCAGGTGTGGCCCAGCTCGTGTGCGACCACTCTCCTTACATCCGTCGGCTCGTCGCCACCGAGGGCAGAGGGGGTGGCCAGGAACGCAGTGCCGACCTGCCCAACCTGATAGTCGAGCTTGGCGATCCCAAAGTAGGTCCGGTCGGTGCCTGCCGCTACGCGCAGCTCCTCGATCTCGCCCAGGAGCTGATCCCATCCACCGCCGCCCGCTTCCAGCACGGTGCTCGTCGTGTAGACCGCCCGAACGTCGGTGTCGATCGAGTGCAGCGGGTAGATCCGCCGGGCGGTCTCAAGGAGCGCATCCTTGTTAGCCGTGGTGACATTGCCCGGTGCCCCGCTGCCCTGTTGGACGGGGACGAACCGGATCTTGGCCACCGCCGCGGCGTGCACGGTCAACGGCTGCGGCGTCCCGGAGGACGGGAAGCTGTTGTCGTTCTCGTTGCTCTCCGCGATTGTGTTTGCGGGGTCGACGTCGGCCAGGATTGATACGCCAGGCTGGACGAGCGAAGCAGAGACCGCTCCGTTCCACGAGCTGTTAAGCGTTCCTTCCTTGACTGCCGTGGGCGTCGAGGACACGGAACGAGTGAGGGTAAGGGTGCCGATTACGCTGCCGCCGCTGAAGAAGCGCACCCGGACGGCGGGCCTTGCGGTATTGTCCCGGTCGGCAAGGGCGAAGACTCGAATGAATCCTGCTCGATCCTGCACCAGCGGCACCGTATCGTCCAGACTCTGAGTGCTCTGCGTGATGTACAGGGCTTGAATGCGCAGGTTGACCGTTGGACCGGTGGCGGCGCATGCAATGGCAAAGGAGACCGTCGTAGTCTGTCCCGCCGCCACCGTGACGGACCTCGGGTTCTGTCCCGCGACCGTGCAGTTGGCCGCGATTCCACCGAGCAGCACCGTGTGCGTGCCTGCCGTGAGGTTCCCCACGGTCCGGGTGCCGTTGATGGTGAGAGCCTGGGGGGAACCGCCGTCGGTCTGGAGCGTGTACCCGTCTGGGTCCGGGGAGCTGCCCGTGGTGGCGGCAGAGACCTGCACGCTGCCGGTGCCTGGCGGAGGTGCCACGCAAGCGATGACAAACTGGATAGCGGCAGTTTGTCCCGAGCTGATCGTCACCGCGCGAGGGTTTTCTCCCGCGACCGTGCAGTTGGCTGCGATTCCACCGAGCAGCACCGTGTGTGTGCCTGCCGTGAGGTTCCCCACGGTGCGGCTGCCATTGACGGTGAGGGCCTGGGGGGAACCGCCGTCGATCCGGAGCGTGTACCCATTCGGGTCCGGGGAACTGCCGGAAGTGGCGGCAGTGACCTGCACGCTGCCGCTGCCCGGCGGAGGCGTCACGCAGGCGATGGCAAACTGGACCGTGGCAGTTTGTCCCGAGCTAATCGTCACCGCGCGAGGGTTGTCCCCTGAG
>JBBQXQ010000135.1:0-8417 GCA_038209515.1 Gemmatimonadales bacterium | reverse complement strand
TCGATCCCGAGCGCGACGTCCGCTTCACCATGGGGCCCGCCGATGTGCTGGACCACGCCAGCCGCGCCTTTACCTACGGGAGCAAGATGGGCATCGATGGCACCCGGAAGTGGAAGGAAGAGGGCTTCGACCGGGAGTGGCCCGAGCTGATGGCGATGGATGCGGAGACGAAGCGGCGGGTGGATGAGATGTGGGATCGGCTTGGGATAGATCTGGCGGTCGGCCGGTCGGGCGGTCAGAAGTGAGTTCTCGACCGCCTGACCGCCTGACCGCCTGTCCGCTCGACCGCGAAGCCCAGACCTTCGCCGGCGAGTCTCTCCTGGTCCGCTACGTCAACCTGGTGAAGCTGCCGCACACCCTCTTTGCTCTGCCGTTTGCCTTGCTCGGTGTGCTGGCGGCATCACGGACTAACCATATCACGGCGCGCGTGGTGGCCCTGGTGGTGCTCGCATTCTCCGCCGCGCGGTGGGCCGCGATGGCCTTCAACCGGATCGCGGACCGGCACTTCGACGCTCGCAACCCGCGGACTCTCAATCGTGAGCTGCCGCAAGGAAAGCTGTCGCTGACTCAAGCCTGGGTCTCGGTGCTCGGCGCGGCCGGGCTCTTCGTGATCGCGGCAGCCCAGCTCAACACTTTGTGCCTCTGGTTGAGCCCCTTGGCCCTCAGCTGGATCCTGCTCTACAGTCTGTCCAAGCGGTTCACCTGGTGGCCGCACCTTTGGCTGGGCGTGAGTCTCGCCATCGCGCCGGTCGGCGGCTATCTCGCCGTCACCGGCGGATGGAGCCACCCGGCCTGGGTGCTGCTCACCGTGACGCTCGCGGTAGCGACGTGGGTCGCGGGGTTCGACATCTTCTACGCCTTGCCGGACGCGGGGTTCGACCGGGCGGAGGGGCTTCGCAGCGCGGTCGTCCGGCTGGGGGAATCCCGGGCGATACGACTGGCCAAGCTGCTCCACGGCGTCACCGTTCCGGCGCTCGCCCTCTTCGGCTACGGGGCCGGGTTCGGCGCCTGGTATTTCGCGGGGCTCGTCGTGGCCGCCGGCATCCTGATCTACGAGCACCAGCTGGTGCGCCCGGGCGACCTGTCCCGGCTCGACGCGGCGTTTTTTACGATGAATGGAGTGATGTCGCTGACGGTATTTGGGTTCGCGTTGCTGGATAGGATCGTTTGACGGCGGTACGGCGGTAGGGCGGACAAGTAGCTTGAGTTGTCACCCTGAGCGAAGCGAAGGGGCCGAAGTGTAGCGACCGCCGAAAAGTTGGTCTGATCGAAAGGTTTCGGCTCCTTCGCGGCGCTCAGGATGACAATGCTCAGTAATTGAGGAGACGTCCGTGAAGGATGCGGAAAGGTCGGAAAAAGCTAAGCGTGACCGGAAGGGAAAGGTCCCAGCGCCTAAGCCCCTACCGCCGTACCGCCGTACCGCCGTACCGCCTAAACATCCGCACCACACTCCGACTCCCAACACCCGCGGTAGATGACCCAGCATCCCGTCGTGCTCGCCCTGACCGGTGCATCGGGTGCTCCCTATGGTGTCCGCCTGCTCGAGGTCCTCGCCCGCCAGCGGGTGCCGGTGTGGCTGATCACCTCGGAGCACGGGCTCCGGCTGCTGCGCGATGAGTGCGGGATCAAGTCGCTGGATGGGCTACGCGAGGCGACCGGCGGCGACTGGGCCTCGGTGACCCTGTTCCCCGACGAGGACCGCGGGGCCTTGCCCGCCTCCGGTTCCCAGCAAACCAGCGGCATGGTGATCTGCCCCTGCTCCATGGGCACGGTAGCGGCCATCGCCATGGGAACCAGCCGCTCGCTGGTGGAGCGGGCTGCGGACGTGACCCTCAAGGAGCGGCGGAAGCTCATTCTGGTGCCGAGGGAAACGCCGCTGTCGCTGGTGCATCTCAGGAACCTGGTCGCGGTCACCGAGGCGGGTGCCACGGTAGTGCCGGCGGCGCCGGGCTTCTACCACCGGCCCACCAAGGTCAGTGAGCTGGTGGACTTCATGGTGCAGCGGGTGCTCGACCAGCTGGGGATCGAGATCGACATTGCGCGACGATGGAAAGGTGATCGCTGAGGGCCGGCCCTGATGCGTTTGGGTGTCATCTCCGACACCCATGGTCTCCTCCGGCCGGAGGTCTTTGACGCGTTTGCCGAAGTGGACCACATCCTCCATGCCGGCGATATCGGATCGCTCGAGCTGCTGGCCGAGCTCGAGGCGCTCGCCCCGGTCACCGCGGTCTACGGCAACACCGACGGGTTTGACCTCAGGAATCGAGTGCCACGGGTTGCCCGGGTCGAGCTCGACGGCTTCGATATCGTGGTGACGCACGGTGACCAGTTCGGCTCGCCCACGCCGGAGATGCTCAACGCCGCGTTTCCCGAAGCACAGATCCTCGTGTACGGGCACACTCACCGGCAGTTGCTCACCATCGTGGACGTGGTCGTTACCGTGATGAATCCCGGCAGCGCCGGACCCCGCCGCTTCAAAATCCCCCCTTCCGTTGGAATCCTCGAGCTCGAAGCCGGAATACCGCCGCGAGGTAGACTGCTGACGCTGCTGGAGCTCGACGCGGGCTGACCGGAGGGGCGGCCCAGTGCGGCTGGCCGAGATGGGGTGGTGTCACGCTACATCCACTGCTCGTACTTACTAGTCCTCCTCAGCGCATCCGGATGCGCCCGGAACCACGCCATCATCAGCAGCACCTCGTCAATCGAATCCAGCGGCAGCGGACCCACCGGCGTATCGGGCTTGCGCGTCGCCTCGGCCACCACGCCACGGAACGCCTCGTGCTCGATGGGCGTTGCCGGATACGGGAACGAAGCCTGGACCACCCCTCGCCTCAGGAGATAGACCCGGTCGTCGCCGAAGTCGCCGGGATCGCGGTACACGAACGTCAACAGGTCCACCGCCGTACGCGCCCGGCTGGTGGCGGCCAGCAGCCACTCGAGCTGCTCGAACTTCTCCCGCCAGCGCGCCGCGATCTCGAAATCCGCCTTCCCGGCCGCTTCCTGCATGGCGGCAACCACCCGATCGATCGGTTGAATAGTCCGGCCCTCGAGAAACGCCATGGCGGTCTCCACCCGGCGCCGGTAATCCCATTCGGCCACCAATCCGGCGCACGGTCCAGTACAGAACCCGAACTCGTGCCGCATACACCCCGCCTGGCGCGGAGCCTCGAAGAGATCTCCCTGGCCGGCAAAGACGACCGGCATCGTGGCGGCGCAGTCGCGGAGCCCCAGGAGGTCGTTCAGGGTCCGCACCGCCTCCAGCATTCGCGTCATGGAGTGGAACGGACCGTAGCAGCGGATATCCCCACTGGTCACCCTTCCACCACCGTACACCCTGGGCGCCGGCCCACCCGCGATCTTGATGAGAACGGAGCGCCGGGTACGGTTGGCCTTGTGATTGAAGTAGGGGCGGAACTTCCGGATCTGCCGCAGCTCGCCGAGGTAGGCGGCGAACTCGCTCGGCACATAGTCCCACTGGATCTCGCTCGCGGCATAGAGAATCCGCGCCGCCTTGTCATCCGGGAAACTGGCGCGGAAATAGGTCAGCAGTCGGGTTCGGAGCCGCTTGGCCTTGCCGACATATAGAACTCGGCCGGTAGCGTCGAACATCCGGTAGACCGCCGGCCGGTTCTCCGCCAGGGCGCGTACCCGGCACAGCAACTGATTCAGGTCGGTGGACGGTAGCGGCGCCAGCCGCTGGGCCTTGCCGCCCCCACGCCTCACGATTGGCAGCGGTGACAGAACACGGAGATGCGGGCATCGATCTCGTGTGTCCCGGTCAGCCGGGTACCGCAGGCTCGGCAGGGTTCACCCTCGCGGCCGTACACCAGCAGCTCGAGCTGAAAGTTTCCCGATTCGCCGGTGCCGGTCCGGTAGTCCCGGAACGTCGTCCCGTTGGATGCGATGGCGGCCCCCAGGATCCGCCGAATCTCCCCGTGCAGCCGGCGATAGTCCTCCGGCTTGAGGCTGCTGGCCGGCTTCGATGGATCGATGCCGGCCGCGAAGAGCGCCTCGTTGGCGTAGATGTTCCCGACACCTGCAAGGTTTCGCTGATCCATGATCACCTTTTTGATTGCCTGGCGGCTGCGCCGGAGCGCGGTGCCGAGCTGCTCGGCCGAGAAGTCGTCCTCGAGCGGCTCGGGTCCGATCGCCGCGCTGTACCGCTGCCACCCCTTTTCGTCCAGGAAGAGCAGGGTACCTAAACGGCGCACGTCCTCGTACACCAGCTCACCGCCGCCATCGAGCTCGGCCCGGAGGACGGCATACTTGGCCTCCTCGGCCTCGAGCGGACGACGATGGACCATGAGGGAGCCGGTCATGCCGGGCTGAATCACGAGGCGGCCCGAGTCGAGTTCGAGCACGGCGTGTTTGGCTCGGCGGGAGACCGATTTGATGGTGGCACCGGTGAGCCGGCGGATCAGACGGCGCCGGGTGACGCCGCGCAACACGTCATCGTGGCTCAGGGTGACCCTGCGGATGCGGCGGCCGACCAGCGCAGGCCGGATGTCTCGAACGATGGTTTCGACTTCGGGAAGCTCAGGCAATGCCGGGGACCTACCCGCGGCGCACGGTAACCGGCCGCCGCTCGGCGAGCCGAGCCGCTTCTCGCCATCCGATGTCAGCGCGGAAGAGCTTTCCGTCGAACTCGATGGCTTCTGCCGTGTCGCGGCTCAGTTGTTGGGCTTCCCGAAACGTCGTGGCGACGGCGGTGACCGTCAGCACTCTGCCTCCCTCGACCCGGAGCATATCGTCACCGCTCCGCTGGGTTCCGGCGTGGAAGATCGTGACGCCTTCCGGCAGACTCCCGGGCAGCGTGATCGCCGCTCCCCTTTCGGGATGCTCCGGATAACCCCGAGAGGCGAGTACCGTCGTCACCGCCGCTGCCCGGCTGGTATCCATCCGGGACGGCCGCTCACCCTTAGCCACGCGCCACAAGCAGTCGGTCAAACCGCCAGAGATCAGTGGAAGTATGACCTGCGCCTCGGGATCGCCGAGCCGACAGTTGAACTCGACCACCGACGGTACACCCGCCGGATCTATCATCAATCCGGCATACAACACCCCGGTAAACGGGCTTCCGAGCCGGCGCATGGCCTCGAGCGTGGGGAACAGCACGTCGCGCTTGATCCGTTCGAGCAGGGCCGGACTCGCCAGGGACACCGGGCTGTAGGCGCCCATCCCGCCGGTATTGGGCCCGCGGTCCCCAGCCAGCAAGCGCTTGTGGTCCTGGGATACCGGCAACAGCTCCAACTCCCGTCCGTCGGTGATGGCGAGGACCGAGACCTCCTCGCCCTCGAGGAACGCCTCGACCACGACGGTGCGCCCGGCGTCCCCGAAATCTCCAGCCTCCAGCATCGACCGCACGGCGCGCGCGGCCTCCTGGCGGGTGGCGCATACGATCGCTCCCTTCCCCGCGGCGAGGCCCGATGCCTTCACCACCAATGGCTCGGAGTGCCGATCGACATACGCCAACGCCTGCTTCAGGTCGCTGAAGCTCTCGCTGGCGGCGGTACGAACCCTGGCGGTGGCCATCACCTGCTTGGCGAAGGCCTTCGACGCCTCGAGCTGGGCCGCCGCGGCACTCGGTCCCAGTACGGCCCGGCCCTCGGCTCTGAGCCGGTCCGCCAGCCCACGGGCCAGAGGAACCTCGGGTCCGATCACGGTGAGGTCGATGGCGTACATATCCGCTGCGTCGGCCAGCCGGTCGAGGTTGTCAGAGGCGATTGGCAGATTGTGGGCGATGTCGGCGGTGCCGGGGTTGCCCGGCGCACAGTAGAGATCGGCCTGAGGGTTCTCGCGGCGGAGCGACCAGCAGAGGGCGTGCTCTCGTCCGCCCCCGCCCACAACCAGTGCTCTCACGGTTTCTGTGCGTTCCTGAAGGCCTCGCGTGCCCGAGCTGCCGCGCGGCGGGCGGCGTCCGCCAGATGCCCAGCCAGCTCCCGGACCTCGCCGGCGTAGTAGCTCCCAGCCGCCGCCATGTCGTCGCGCCACGGGCGCTCGCCGGCCTCGGCGCCCCGCCGCACATACTCGCTGCGAAGAATGCGGTCGTACTCTCCGCTCGCGACCCAACGCTGCAGCTCCGCGGCCCGCACGGTATGCATCGGATGGGTCAGTGCCAGGGTGCTGAGGAGCTTGTAGACCACATCGAGTCCTTCGCTGCTGCTGGCGTACTCGTGGGCCTGCTCCATAAAGGCCTCGACGTTGAGCTGGCCGGCAAACCCGGGACCGCGGCCACCGCCCGCCATCTTCATGTCGAGCCGCTGGGCGGCGACAATGTCCTGACTGCCCAGGAGCCCGGCCCGGTCAGCGGACAGCTCCGACTTCCGGGACCACTCGAGGAATGCCAGGCGGATGGGAAGCACGACGAGCTCCCCCAGCACCGGGAGGACACCCAGGCTGACCAGCGCCAGAATGGCTGCGATGGTGCGATACAGGGCGTGTCCGCTGATGACATGCCCCAGCTCATGGGAGAGCAACACACGAAGCTCGTCGTCGTCGAGCAGCTCGATGGCTGCCGAGTGCACCACGATGAAGGGAGTATCGATCCCGTATGCACCCGCATTGAAGATTGGAGTCTGGGTGACATAGAGCTCCGGCACCGTCGGCCAATCGAAGGTAGTGCATACCTCGGTGTGGAGGTGACAGAGCTTGGGAAACTGCGTGGGACCAATCCGGATTGCATTGCCCTGAAACAGGAGCCGGATACCCCGCTCGCCGCCTAGCATCGCCAGCAACTTCCGGATCAACTCATCGACTCCGGGGACGGCCCTGAGGGTTTGCAGCGCCGCGCGGTCCGCCGGATGCTCCCAGGATACGGCGGCGATCTCGGGGAAGCGCTGGCGGGAACGAGGGGCGATGCTGGTGCTCATGGAGACTCAACGGTTGGGGATGCGGCACTCTACGGACTTGGAAGATGATGGTTTCAAGTTGTGACGCTGTTACCGCATGCTTGCCCTCATCGCCCGGTCCAGGTCCTCGATCAAGTCGTCGGTGTCCTCCACCCCGCAGCTCAGCCGGATCAGGCTCTCGGTCAGACCCATCGCTTGACGCATATCGGGTGGAACCGACGCGTGCGTCATCGTGGCCGGGTGGCCGATGAGGCTCTCCACTCCCCCGAGCGATTCCGCCAGCACGAATATGCGGGTGTGCTCCACGAACCGCCGGGCCAATCCCGGCTCGCCCAGATCCAGCGAGATCATACCCCCGAATCCGCTCATCTGGCGGCACGCGAGCTCGTGCTGCGGATGGGAGGGGAGACCGGGGTAGTACACCTTGCGGACCATCGGTTGCCGGGTGAGCCACTCGGCGATGCGGCGGCCACTCGAATCGTGCTGCCGCATGCGAAGCGGCAGGGTCTTGATCCCCCGGAGCGCCAACCAGCAGTCCATCGGTCCGGGCACGGCCCCGGATGCATTCTGGATGAACGCCAGGCGCTCGGCCACGTCGTCGCGCGAGGTCACCAGCAGGCCCCCGACCATGTCGCTGTGCCCGTTCAGGTACTTGGTGGTAGAGTGCAGGACCACGTCGGCCCCATGCTCCAGCGGCCGCTGGAAGTAGGGTGTAGCGAAGGTATTGTCCACCACGTACAGAAGGCCCCGGGCCTGAGCCAGATCTCCCACGGCGCCCAGATCCGTCAAGTTCATCATTGGGTTGGTGGGCGTCTCGCAATAGATCATGCGGGTGGTCGGGGTGAGCGCCCGCTCGATGTTGCCGGTGTCGCGCGTGTCCACGAAGGTGGCGTGGACGCCCAGGTTGCTGTAGATCCGCTCCATGAGCCGGTGGCTTCCGCCGTATACGTTCTCGCCGCACACGATGTGATCTCCGGACTGGAACAGCTTCAGCACCGCGTCGAGTGCGGCCAGGCCGGAGCCGAAGGCTATCCCGTGCGTGGCGCCCTCGAGGCTGGCCACATTTCGCTCCAATGCCTCCCGGGTGGGGTTCTGGGTCCGACCGTACTCATAACCCTTGTGCTTCCCGAGGCCGGCCTGGACATAGGTGGACGTCTGGTAGATGGGAGTCATCACGGCCCCCGCCAGCGGCTCGATGATCTGCCCGGCATGCACGGAGCGCGTGGCGAAGCCGTGGTCTTGGTCCTGCGGGAGAATCCGGGTCATAGTTCTGAGTTTATGAGATGAAGGAAGCGTAATGGCGCTAAGAGCTGGGAGCTAGGAGCTGGGGCCGGGAGCAATAGCCCCTAGCTCCTAGCTCCTGGCCCCCAGCCTTATTTAGTTTCGCTGTGTGAATTCTGCTTCACCCAACGGGGCCACCGCTCGCTGTCTCATCGTCGATGATGACGCGCAGGTCCGGCACGTGCTAGCGCGCGTCATCGCGACGCACGGGTTGTCCCCGATCGAGGCCTCTTCCGGTGCCGAAGCCCTCTCAGCGCTGGAGCGAGAGGGCGAGGTGCCGGTGTGCAT
>JBBQXQ010000134.1:0-8653 GCA_038209515.1 Gemmatimonadales bacterium | reverse complement strand
GCCCCTGTACCGCCACGAAGGCGAACTCCCGGTCGAACCCCTCCACGATCTTGGCGCCCTCAAGTGCCAGCGACGAGTCCGACAGGAGCCGGTCCAGCACCGTCACCGCCGCCTTGGCCGCTGCCTCCACCCGGTTCCGCGGGGTGTCGGAGCTCTCCTCCTCCGCCGACTCGGTCCGCCCGTGATACGACAGTGTCACCGTGATCATGATCCGGTGCTGCCGGCGGCCGGGTGAGACCGTCAGCGCCTCGAACAGCACGGACCGCTGCATCACCTTCTCCCGGACCGCCTCCCGCTCCAGCGCCTCGATCGGCTTGACGTCGGCGGTCTGCGCGATGCTGATCTTGCGGTGGTCGATCTTGAGGCCGAGCTGGGCCAGCAGCGCCGACTCGATGTTCCGCACCAGCTGCTTGGGCGCAAGGCCGGCCTGGGCCAGCACGTGGACCTCGCTCACCTCGCCCAGCGGCGTGGTGACCACCCGCGCCGAGAGGATGCCCTCGAGGCTGGTCAGCAGGTTCTCGGCCCGCCGCACGCCCCAGGGATCGGGGATGGCCTCGGCCACGGCGGGACGACCCGCCGGCGGTGGCCCCTGCCTGGGACTGAACGGTTCGCTCAAGGTCTCATCCTTTGGCTCCCAGCTCCTGGCTCCCAGCTCCCTCACGCAACCACATTTCGGCCCGCGGCCTTTGCTCTATACAACGCCCGGTCGGCCGCCACCAGGAGGTCGGCCATCTCCGGCACGTGCGGATCGAACTCGGCCAGCCCGATGCTCACCGTGACCAGCCCCGCCGGATATCCCAGCCTGCGCCCGATCCCCTCGATGCCGGCCCGGAGCGCCTCGGCCACCCGCATCCCGCCCTGGAGATCGGTCCGGGTCAGGATCACCACGAACTCGTCGCCCCCGTAGCGGGCCGCGATGTCCGACCCGCGGACCGCGTTCCTGATCTGCTCCGCCACCGCCTTGAGGACCTCGTTCCCCGCCTCGTGCCCGTACTGGTCGTTCACCTGCTTGAAGAGATCGAGGTCGAGAAACAGGAGCGCGAATCCTTCGTTGCTCCGCTTGCTCCGCTCGATCTCGAAGGCGAGCCGCTCCCGCAGCACCCGGTAGGTCGACAGCCCGGTCAGCGCGTCGGCCGCGGCCGACCGCTGGGCCTCCTCCGCTCGTCGCTCCTGGAACGGCGTGCACTGCCGGAGCGAGGCCCGGCCCAGCGCCGCCGCCTCGGCGAACCGCTGGCAGGTGTCGAACCCGCAGGCCCGGCAGTCCCACGGCCGGCCGTTGGGTCCCTTCCCGATCTGCTCCAGGATCGCCACCACCGCCCCGGGATCGGCGCAGACCGGCCGCTGCTTGATCTCGAAGGTGGCGCCGTAGCTCGCCATCACCGCCGTGTCCACCACCGGAAAGCGGCTCCGGGGCGGCTCGGTGCTGGCCAGCAGCTCGCGCCGCCAGAACAGCTCCTCCCGCGGGCCCGACAGCGGGTGGTCCAGCGACCCCTCGGTCGCCAGGATATCCACGAAGCCGAGGTCGAGCCGGTCCACCGCCACCGCCCGGGCCACCGCCTTGAGCGCGTCCAGCCCCCGAAGCTTCCGGAACCGGCGGCTGGAGTAGCGGGCCTCTTCCAGCAGAGCCAGCGGCAGCCCGCCCGCCGCGCTCAGGTGGCGCCGTCGCTCTTCCGGTACCCGCTCGAAGAAGATCGGCTGGCTCAGGACGTTGGCGCCGCGGATCCGGAAGATCTGGTCCAGGTCGCTGAACGTAATGGCCGCGTCGAGCTCGGGGCTGTCGATTGGCAGACAGACCCCCGCATAGGCAATCTTGAGGCCGGGACCGTACTGCGCTCGCAGGTATCGGGCCTCCGCCACCGCGGGCACCGTCACCGGGGCCAGATACGGCACAAGCTCCGGGTACCGGAGCCGGACCGTGTCCACCACCACCGGATCGGTGGAGCGGATGAGGGTCCCCCATGGCTCCTCTTCCCAGAGCTTAAGATATTCCGCGGCAACGAGTTCGTCGCCTATGACACCGCGGGTAACGGCCCGGAAGCCGGCCAGGTAGCAGGCGTTGATCACCTGCTCCGGCGTGGCCGGGTAGAAGTGCGCCACCGACTCCGGGCTCAGGATGAGCACCCCATCGCCCTCGGCGGCGATGGCAAGAGCCCGCCCGATCTCGCCGTTTACCTTGACCGCCCCGTGGGGGCAGGCCGGCAGACATTGGCCGCAGCGGATACACGCTTCGTCGTCGATCCGGAGCAGCAGCGGCTCGTCCACCGCCACCGCGATCGCGTCGGTCGGGCAGACCCGTACACACGCCAAGCATGCGACGCAAAGCTCGGCATCAATGACGAAATTCAAGGATCAGGCCCGTCAGGGGAGGATCTTTGCAATTTGACGGCACGGCATCAGGGTGTCAAGACACTGAGAGGTGCAAAGTAGCTATACAGTAGAACTTAGCAGAGTGCATCGTCTTGCAACGAGTCGGGAGTCACGAGTCGCGAGTCGCGAGCTATCCCTGCTTATCTAATCGAGTTAGTCACCCGGGCGCGGGACTCGTGACTCGTGACTCGTGACTCGTGACTCGTGACTCGCGACTACTCCAAATGATACGCCTTGATCTTCCGATACAGCGTGCGCTCGCCGATGCCGAGCACCTCGGCCGCGCGGCGGCGGTTTCCCTTGTACTCGTGCAATGCCGCGTCGATGGTCGCTCGTTCCACTTCGGCCATCGTCATTCCCGGCCGATACAGTACCGGTTGGTTCCCGTCGTGGTCCACGTCGGACATCACATCGGTGATCTGGGCGTGCTCGCCGATGTCGATCACCTGGACTCGCTGGGGATGATCGTCGAGCCGGCGGCGCAGCTCCTCGATCTGCAGCCGGAGATCCACCAGGCTCCGGAGGATGAACTCCAGCTCCTGCACCGGCACGTCCCGTCCCAGCTGCTGGAGCCGCATCGGCAGCAGCGTCCCCGCCCCCTCCAGCACATCGGCCGGAATGTCTGCGGCGCGGATCTCCGTGCCCGGCGCCAGCACCACCATCGACTCGATCAGGTTCCGCAGCTGGCGGACGTTGCCCGGCCATGGGGCGTTCACCAGCCGCTGGAGCGCCTCGGGCTCCATCCCCCGAAACTGGCGGTCGTGGGTCTTGGCGAACTCGCGGATGAACCGGCGCACCAGCAGCGGGATGTCGCCGCGCCGCTCGCGCAGCGGCGGAAGATAGATGTTGAGGACGTTGAGCCGGTAGTAGAGGTCGTCGCGGAACTCGCCCAGCGCCACCGCGTCCCGCAACGCGCGATTGGTCGCGGCGATCACCCGGACGTTCACCTTGATCGGCTGGACCCCGCCCACCCGGAAGAAGGTCTGGCTCTCCAGCACTCGGAGCAGCTTCACCTGGGTGGAGAGCGGGATCTCCCCGATCTCGTCGAGGAAGATCGTCCCGCCGTCGGCCAGCTCGAACCGGCCCAGCCGGCGCTCCGCGGCCCCGGTGAACGCCCCCTTCTCGTGGCCGAACAGCTCCGACTCCAGCAGCGTCTCCGGCAGCGCGGCGCAGTTGACCGTGATGAACGCCTGGCCCCGCCGAGGGGAGAAGTCGTGGAGCGCCTTGGCCACCAGCTCCTTCCCCGTTCCGCTCTCGCCCTGGATCAGCACCGTGCTCGACACCGGCGCCATCTGCTCGATCTTGACCAGCACCTCCTGGATCGGGGCGCTCTCTCCCACGATCCCGGTGCGCTCCTGCAGCCGGCGCCGCTCGATCAGCCGCCGAGCGGTGGCCACCGCGTCGTCGGGCGCGACCGGCTTGGTCATCACCTCGGTGGCATGGAGCCGGCTCACCCGCTCGGCCCGCTCCGAGTCGGTCGGCTCCAGCAGCGCGAGCGTCGAGATCTCGGCGTCATGCGCCAGGGCGGCGAGCTGCTGGGCGTGGGGGTCGTGCACCGCGCCGGTGAGGATGACCAGCTCAGGGTTCTCCCGCCGCACCGTCGCCCGCACGTCGTCCACCGACGAGAACATCGCCGTGGTGAGCTTGGCCGCCTCGAACGCCGCGTTCAGCCGGACGGCGGTCTCGAGGTCGTCCATGGTGATGAGGATCTGGCTCGACATGGAGTAGAAACTAACGAAGTGGACGGGGGTCTAGAGTCTAGGGGGCTAGACTACTTGACCCTCGACTCAGATGCTCGACTTCCAACGGCGGCGGGCAGCGGTAGATTGCCCTACCCATGTCCACGCCAAATCCGCAGGTCCCTCCTGAGAGCGACACGGCGATCATCGCCTGGATGGGAAATCAGGGCTGGAAGGTGGCCCCCGCTCGCTGGGAAATGGAGCCGGAGGCCGGGTTTCACGTCTGGCAGGAGACCAACGCAAGCGCGGGGAAATCCCACGCGCTGTGGATCGCCGACTCCATGGTCAGCCATCTCTCCGCCGAACAACTCGTCGACGTGCTGGACAGCGAAGGCATGGCAGAGGAGATCCGAATCAGCTTCAAGATGCACATCCAGGAGCGGGGCGATGGATACCGCGTGTCCATTGTTTCGAGGCGCTCGGGGGAGTGGAGGAAACAGGAATGACGCTGAGAGTAGTGTGCACCAGTGGACGAGCTGGACGAGTCTAGGGTCTAGAGTCGGTTGACCCTCCACCCTAGACCCTCGACTCTAAACCACCTAATTCCCTTCTTCGCTCCCAGCAGTTCCTTCAGTCCTGTTTGAGGCTGAGCGGTCCCGAGCCCACCCGGGCGATTATCAGGGCCGCTCCCAGCATGGACAGGTTCTTCATGAACATGGCTAGCTGAAGCCCGGCGGCTTGGGGATCGCTCAGTCCCCAGAAGCGGTGCAGCATTAGACTCACGGGAACCAGGAACAACACGATCAGCCAGGCGCCAAGCCTGGCCCGGTAGCCCAGGGCAATGCTCAGACCTCCCAGCAGAGCGATGATCCCCGACAAGGGGACCGCGATGGAGGCGAGGGGTACACCTTGGGCGGCGGCGTACCCTATGGTTTGGGCCTTGAAATGATTGGACCCCGACAGGATGAAGATGGCGCTGTAGAAAATGCGCCCTAACAGACCCACATAGGCCAGTACGCCTGTACCGAGCTTGCCGCTCGCGCGTTCCTGGAGCCTGGATGCAGCGACCGTGGCAGTCATTGACCCCCCTTAAAACGGCAATTTGTATGAGGCGCCACCACTCCAGGCGACGTCGAATTGAGTCTTGTCGAACCCTGAGAGGTTGCCGCCCATGCCGTTCAGCTTGTAGACCCAGCTCTTACCCTCGGCGAACAGAGCCAGCGGCGAGTTCGGTATCTGATAATTGAAGCCCAGACCGAACGTTCCGGCTCCCTTGGTCTTGCTCGGACTCGAGGAATTCGCCTCGTTCAGGGTGACCCCGCCCCCGCCGGCGAAGATGTAGGGCTCGAGCCCGCTCGCGGTGGGATACTGCAGCTGCAAGGCCGCATCGTAGAAATACCGGTCCAGCTTGGCGCCGGTCGCGATCTGGTCGTTGCGCCGCTCGTTTCTGGCAAAGGTGAAGTCGCCGCGCACGCTGACGTAGCGGTGGAGCTGCACCCCGACGCCGCCACCGACGTTGAAGCCAACCTTCTTGAAGTCTGATGTGGGTCCCGCGTCGTTGAGGTCTGACAGTCCATTGAAGCCGCCGCCTCGAGCAGAGAAGAATGCGCGTGATCCTGGGTGACTCCGCGATCCTGCGCGACCACAGGCGTCGCCAGGGCCAGTGCGAGGAGCGCACCACCTAGCCGCTGGGTGATAGACATGATCAGCATCTCCTTACTGTCGAACGGACGTTGCCGTTCTGTTGCGCGTGGTTCGGCCACGCTCCGCCGCGACCGAAGCTGGGTCGCGTCACCACTGCATTGTACTGCTCCTGATAGTGCATGCCTTAACTACATCTCCAAAAAACCCCTACTTCAGCGCTGCCAGTGCCCGCTCCAGAGCGGCGCGGTCACCCTCGCGCAGTCCCGCCGCGAATTCGCTTTGGATCTGGCGTACCCGATCTGCCCCTGCAGCTTGCCGCTCCTCGCCGAGCGAGGTGATCGAGGCGCGAACGACCCGGCGATCGCCCGAATCGTCGATTCTGCGAACCAGTCCCTCCGCTTCCAGGCGGTCAACCAGCTGGGTCATGTTCGATCGGACACAGCACACTCGGCTGGCCAGCTCACTCAACGTGAGCGGTTCCCCGGCCTGCGCGAGCTGGGAGAGGACGGCGTGCTTGGCCGACGAAAGCCCTACGGCGGCAAGCCCCTGTTCGAGCCGAGCCTCGATGGCATGAGCGGCTGCGAGCAACGAGACCATCACCGAATTGGTTTCGGGAGGGGTGACGGTGGGGGCCGGTCCAGACCTATCGTTCATGGGTGAACAGTACAGTTGTACAGAAACTCCGTCAAGGTCTAGGTCGAGGGTCCACTAATGCCCCGTCTTCACCCCTCGCACCAACTCCACCGCATGCTCCACCAGCGCCGCCAACACGACGAGCCCGTCCCGGACGCCGCCGGGGCTGCCGGGGAGATTCACGATGAGGGTCCTGGCGCGGACGCCGGCGAGGCCGCGGGAAAGGGCGGCCCGAGGGAACCGGGGGAAGGCGCTCATCCGGAGCGCCTCGGCGATGCCGGGTGCTTCCTTCTGGAGAACGGCGCGGGTGGCTTCAGGGGTGACGTCGCGGTCGGTGAGGCCAGTGCCGCCGGTGGTGAGGATCAGGTCGACCCGGTCGGTGTCGCACCAGGCGGCCAGCTGGCTCGCGATCCGGGCTGTTTCATCGGGGATCAGCGCGCGCTCGACGATACTGTAGCCTCGCTCCTTGGCCCAGGAGGCGATGAGATCGCCCGAGGAGTCGCTGCGCTCGCCGCGGCTGCCGGCGTCGGAGATGGTCAGGATGCCAAGGCGGAGAGGCATGGGTAGAAGATAAGCCCCATTCCTGATCCATTTCGCGGGTCACGGGGGATGGCATCTGCCCGGGGGACGGCCTGGAGAGGCGGCTTCTTACGAGGCGGCTACCGGCAGAGTGGATCCACCGACGCCGGCAAACGGCGGCACTGATTCAGCCGGCGATGGCCAATTGACGGCCTCCGGACGGTGGGGTAAGTCTGGGCCATGAACGAGCACCCACTCCCCCGGATGTGGAGGGATCGGCTCGACACAGAAGTCGCGCAGGAGCAGGCACGGCTGCTCGGAGGGCAGCGCGTGAGGCCGAGAACGCCGGCTGGCACGAGGCCTCGCGCGCTTACAAGGCCCGTTTGACTGAAGCCCGAGAACCTGTCCCCCTACCTCGGTGGTGGGACCTTGCCGGGCTGGGCGCGCTTGTTGTTTCGGCTGCATGACTGAACAGCATTTGGGACAAGGAAACCCTTCACTACAACCGGCTACGCGCTCCTCGGCGGTGCCGGATGCGATTTTCGCATCATTCCCAATGTCAGCTTCACGCCTTTCGCCAACGGCTCGGCAATCCGGACTCGCGATGGGAGCAATCACTTGAGGACGGACCTGTGGCAGTTCGGAGTCGGACTGACGATTCATTAGCAACTGTCTTGAAAGTCAAGCGTGTTGGGGATCCCAGCGACGGTGCTGATGGAGCATCGCGTTCAGGATCGTGAGCAGCTTCCGCATGCAGGCGGTGGCGGCGACTTTGAACGGTTTGCCGGCGGCCCGCAGGCGCTCATAGAAGCGGCGCAGCACGGGGTTGTGCTTCAGTCCCACGAGGGTCGCCATGTAGAGCACGGCCCGGACCGGCGCGCGGCCACCCCAGACCATCCGTTTGCCGCGCATCGTGCCACTGTCCCGATTCATCGGGGCCACGCCGACGAGGGCCGCGATCTGGTGGCGCGAGAGGTGGCCCAGCTCGGGGAGGGTGGCGAGCAGCGTGAGCGTGGTGACCTGGCCGACCCCGGGCACGCTCCGCAGCAGAACCGCCTTCGCGTGGTAGAGCGGGCTCGCGGTGACGGCGTCCTGCAGGTCGCCGTCGACATCGGCGAGGCGCTTCTCGAGCCAGCGGATGTGCTGACGGATGTCGCGCTTGACCGGCCCCCGCGCGAAGCCGAGGCGATTCTTCTCGGCGGTGAGCATGTCGACGATCTGCCGGCGGCGGGTGAGCAGGCTTTCGAGGAGCTGGGCGGCTTCGTCGGGCAGCGGCCGGGGCTCAGGGCGAATCCGCTGGGCGAAGTCGGCCAGGATCCCCGCATCGAGCGCGTCGGTCTTGGCGAGCCGCCCCAGCGCCTTGGCGAAGTCACGCACCTGGCGCGGGTTCACCACCGCGACGGGCAGTCCGACCTTGGCGAGCGTGATGGCCGCGAGCAACTCGAACCCGCCGGTAGCTTCCAGGACCACCAGCGCCGGCGCGAGGGCTACGAGTCGAGGCGTCAGGTCGGCGAGGCCTGGGTCGTCGTTGGTGACCGTCCAGTTCTCGCCGTCGGGAAGTGAGGCGATGTCGAGCGTCGCCTTCGAGACATCGATGCCGATGTAGCAGTCCATGAGTGGCTCCGTGCCGGGAAACGATCGGCGTGGCCCAACCTTGCGTGATGCGGGGTGCTGCCCCGGGCAACTGTTCGGGCTCTCGGCGATCCAAAGCAGGTGGCACCCAGGCTAACGAACGGGCTCGAGGCCCTGAGGCGCAACGGGTTACCACCCTATCGTCAAGCTACTGCACAACTGAACTAGAGATACAAGGC
>JBBQXQ010000133.1:0-8825 GCA_038209515.1 Gemmatimonadales bacterium | reverse complement strand
GGGGTGACTTGACCCGCCTGGTGCCCGCCTTCACCTTGCCACTGTGGTAGGTGTCCTTCAGCGGGGCCATGGCACACGCGGGCTAGCATCACTTACTCATTGGAGATTTCGTCATGCCAGATAGGAAGATCATTGCGGTGGTAGGGGCCACCGGGGCGCAGGGTGGAGGGATGGCTCGCGCCATCCAGGCGGACCAGAGCGGCTCGTTTGCGGTTCGCGCCATCACCCGGAACCCGAACTCGGAGAAGGCGCAGGCGCTTCGGGCGGCCGGAGCCGAAGTCGTCGCCGCCGATATCGATAAACCCGAGACCCTCGGCAAGGCGTTCGCGGGTGCCTACGGCGCCTTCTGTGTCACCAACTTCTGGGAGCATTTCTCACCCGAGCGGGAGCTGACTCAGGCCCAGAACATCGCCCGAGCGGTCAAGGCCGCCGGCCTGCAGCACGTGATCTGGTCCACCCTGGAAGACACCCGCAAGTGGGTGCCGCTCGAGGACGACCGCATGCCGACGCTGATGGGCAAGTACAAGGTGCCGCACTTCGATGGCAAGGGAGAAGCGGATCAGTTCTTCCGCGACCTCGGCGTGCCGACCACCTTCCTGCTGACCGCGTTCTACTGGGAGAACCTGATCTACTTCGGTGCGGGTCCCCAGCGGGGGCCGGATGGCACCCTGGCGATCACCTTTCCGATGGACGACAAGAAGCTGCCCAGCATCGCGGTAGAGGACATCGGCAAGGCCGCGTACGGCATCTTCAAGCGGGGGAGGGAGTTCATCAATAAGACCGTGGGGATCGCCGGTGACCACCTCACCGGTGAGGAGATGGCCGGTGCCCTGACCCGGGCCTTGGGGCAGGAGGTCCGATACAACAATGTACCGCCCGAGGTCTACCGCAGTTTCGGCTTCCCCGGCGCGGACGATCTGGGCAACATGTTCCAGTTCAAGCGTGACTTCAATGAATATTTTCGTGGCGCGCGGGACCTTGGGTTCACTCGAACGCTGAATCCGGAGCTGCAGACCTTCGAGGAGTGGCTGGCGGAGCACAAGGACCAGATTCCGCTGCCGGCCGATCAGCCGGCGTAAGCGCCTGTCGCCACCGGCCGCTCGCTGCTACCTTCGACCTCATGACGCGGCGCAACCGACTGGTCCGCCTGGTTGGGCTCCTGACCGTGGCGGCGTTTCTCCTGGCGCAATCCTGGATGGTGTGCGCACCGCTCTGCCTGTTACAGGGACACGCAAGGGTGGCCCTCGCCGCCTCGCAGTACCAGGGCCACGTCATGCACTGCCACTCCGATAATGTGGTGGTGAGCCAGCTGCCCACGGCCCAGTCTCTCGGCAACATGCTCCCGGCTCGAGTGGCTCCGCCGCTGCTGCCGTTTCGGGTCGTGGCCATCCACTTTGCCCCACCCGCTCCGATCCACCTCCAGCAGGTTCCTCCCGCAGATCCGCCTCCGCCCCGTCCGGTCTAAGCCCCAAGTCAACAGCAACGCCGGGTGATTGACGGCGCCGGCCACCGCCGGCGGTCGTCGGCATTCGGCCCACTTGGAGTCGTCTGCGTTCGGCTTTGCCGTGTCGCCGGCGTCCAACTGCTTCGACCCTTGGAGGAGGCTCATGAGGCGAACCCCGCGAATGAAGAGCAGGATGGCGACGATGCTGTGGCTGCTCGGCGGATTACTGGGAATCAAGCCGGCCGTGGCGCAGCAGCCCGCCGACACGCTGGATCAGGCCATCGATCTCGGGAGTCAGGCGGAGGATCTGGGCGAGATCGATCGCCTTCCGCTCCAGATCACCGGCTTTGGTGTGGGCGACTACAGCTATGCCGGCCGCACCGGCGACAACAGCTTCTCGGCGAGCAAGGTCGGCGTCGCGCTCTTTCGCGAGATCACCAGCCGAGCCTACGTCTTCGGCCAGCTCACGACGGCGCTGGTCGCGCCCGAGGGCGGCGGTGAGCCCGGCACCGAGGTCGAGATCGATAACCTGCTCCTCTCCGTGGTGCCGCCGGGCGCCTCCAACGTCGGGCTCAACTTCGGGAGGCTCGATCTCCCGGTCGGATTCGAGCGGGACGACGAGCCGCTCAACCTCCTGGTGAGCCCCAGCTTCAATTTCGAGTTGGCCCGGCCGGTGAAGATGGTGGGACTGGAGGGCAGCTGGAGGCCGAGCCCGAGACTCGGCGTGGACGCGTTCCTCTTCAACGGGTGGGACACCGACCTGGATCCCAATCACGGAAAGAGTGGTGGCGCGCGGCTGGAGTTTCTCCCGCGGTCAGGCGTGACCCTGGGACTGAGTGGGCTCTACGGCGTGGAAGGCGACCAGGGAGCGACCAACAACCGCTACCTGTTGAATGTGGACTACGCGGTGCAGCCCTCCTGGGACTGGGTGCTGGCGGGCGAGGCCAACCTCGGGGGCGATCGCGGCGTCATGCCCGGCGGGAGCGACGCGACCTGGGGTGGGGGAACGGTGATTCTTCTTCACCGGTTCACCCGGCACTGGGGCGTCGCGGCGCGCGCCGAGGTGTTCCGCGACGCCGATGGTGCGCGCACCGGGGCAACCCAGACTCTCGAGTCCTACAGCATCGCCCCGCTGTACTCGCTGGGAGTGGGGCGGGAAGGAATCTTCGCCAACGTGCAGCACACCACGGTCCGGATCCCCCGGCTCCAGCTTCGGGGCGAGGTCCGGGTCAATCACTCGAGCGAACCGTTCTTCGACACCGACGGCGGACCGGACACTTGGAACATCGAGTACCGGCTCCAGGTCGTCACCATCTTCTGAGGCGCTATGGACCTCTACCGCCTACGAGATGCCCCCCGCCCAGTCAAGCTGGCGGCGGTGCTCTTCCTGCTGCTTCTGGGCTACGCCTACATCTTCGCCTTCCTGATGGTGAAGACCTGGAGCGGACTCACCCCGTCGCAGGTGCAGGCGACCTACGTGCCGGCGCCGGCGATGAACATGGAGGCGATGCCCGAGCACTCCACCAGCTCGGAGCAGCCGCTCGACCTGGGCACCGTGCCGGAGATGAAGCACACTGTGGATACCAACCTGCTGATTCAGGACAGCCACATTCATATCATGATCTACGCCATCGTGGCCGCGCTCGAGTCGCTGATCATCTTCGGCCTGGGCTGGCCCGGCTGGTTCCGCGATTGGATGATCGTCGCCGCCTTCGGGTTTGGCGCGCTCGACTTCGCCGGCCAGTGGCTGATGAAGGCGCACCTCCCCGGGTTCGCCTGGCTTACGCTCGTCTCCGGTTGGGGGATGGCGCTGGTCTATCTCTTCGTCCTGGGCGGAACCCTCCGCGCCATCGCCCCTCGCCGAACGATATGAAGGAGGATGTCATGCACTCTCGATACCTGTGGGCCCTCCCTCTGGCGCTGCTCCTGGCGGGGGCGCGCCATCCCACGCCGAGCGTGGTCCTGGTCAAGCAGACCGACCTGATCCGCACCACGCTGGCGGGCGCGACGCAGTTCTTTGTCCGAAAGGTCACCATCGGGAAGGACGATCTCGCCCGAATCCGGCGGGAGGTGGATTTCTCACCTGAGGATCCCAGCCTGCCTTTCTACCTGGGCAAGACCGCAGAGGGAACTCTCGCGGGCGTGGTCCTCTTTCCCCAGGTGAACACGATCCATGGACCGATCGAGGTCGGGCTGACCCTGGGTCCCGACGGCAGCATCACCAGCGCGGTCGTCACCAAGGCGACGGTCGAGACCCGGCCCTGGGTCGAGGAAGCGGTGGCGGCCGGCCTATTGAAGCGGTTCCAAGGTATGCGATACGGCGACGACGTGAAGCGGGCCCTCGAGCCGCTGTCGCCAGGGAAGATCGGCCAGATGCCGTATTTCGAGGCTCAGGTGATCGCGGCCACCGTGCGTCAGGGTCTGGTGCTCTATCACCTGCTGTTCCATGAGCCGTGAGCCTTGCTCAGTGCCGCAGGCGTGAGTCCAGGAAGGCAAACACGTCAGGCTCCCATGTGGCCACGTTTCGGAAGACGAGGTTGTGCCCCTCACGAGCGCTCTGGCCGGCGGCTGGATAGACCTTCAGCCGGTGCGGCCGCCCGAGCCGCTGCATTTCCGCAGCCAGCGCCTTTCCTGATGAGGTCGAGTAATCGTTCGCCGCGTGGAGGAAGAACACCGGTGCTGTGTGACGCACTGCGGCAAGGAGGCGGGCTCGGAGTTCGGGCGAGAGGTCCCAGCTGTAAGCCGCACCGGAGAAGACCACGGCTGCCCGGAGCATCGCATCGCGCGCGGCGAGGAGAAGGGTGAGTGAGCCACCGAATGAATGCCCGGCGACGGCGATGCGATCAGGGTCAACCTCGGGGAGCGCCCGCAGGAACGCGAGCCCCGCGGCTGCCTCGTCCAGCTCCTCGCCCGTCAGCAACTCTAGCTGGACCTGGTTACGACCTTCCTGCCCATCCGCGGCAAAGGCGTGGGCCATGAGGTCACCGTCGGCGACGCCCTGATCGGCGGAGAGCCCGATGCCGCGGCGGAACGGGAAGAGGAACACGTACCCATGCTCGGCGAAGACCGGTCCGAGCACGCCCGGCTCATCTGGCTGCATAGGAACCGTACTTCCATAGCTGCCGTGGTTGAACAGCACGGCCGGGAATGGTCCACGACCGTGCGGGCGCCATAGCAGTGCGCGCAACCGGAGTGCGCCGCTCTTCACCACGACTGTATCCGGGCTCGCCGACGCCTGGCCGTACACCGGGACGGCGAACCCGGCAGCCGCCGGGAGCGCCAGCGCGAGGATGGGAGTGTTCACCATGTAGGTGATTGCACGAATGAGAACGAACGTGGGAGCCTCCCTGTCCCGGACTGCAACGGCGGCCAGGACGTGTGCGTGAGGTCCGTCTCCTCGTCTATATTCGGAGAAGTCGGCGTTCCACCCCTGGAGGATTCATGCGTGCAATCGTTCTGTTCCCCCTGACGGCGCTGGCGGCAGTCGCGGCGGGGTGTGGGTCCGCGGGAAGGGAGCAGGCGACCCGCTCCGTTGTGCAGCGTGATCTCACCCTGGTGCCACAGACTCCTGCGGTGGAGATCGTCTCCCCGGTGGAGAGGCAGCAGCTTCGGATCCAACACAGAACCGTTCGTCCCGCTTTTGGCTCCGGTGCCCTCGAGCCCAAAGTGAGCCTCGCATCGGTGACCGCTCCCGCGCCCGCTCTTGCGGCCACCGAGCCGGTAGCCCAGCCCGTCAGCATGCCGGCGACGCCGGCCAACGATCGGGAGCTCCTGCCAGGCAAGACCGTCACGGTGATTCCGGCGAGCAGTACCCCCTCGACCGGCTCGGACGGGACCGATGAGCTCCCGGCAACACGAGGCCGCACTAAGGTGGTACACGGCGGAGGCGGGTGTCGAGGTCGTGGCCGGGGACCAGGGATCGGGATCGCCAATGCTCCTCGCCCAGATTTCCGCTAGATCACCGGTTCAGGCTCCGAGAAGCTCCCGCGCCGCCTCCGCCGCAGCACGCTCCCGCCCGATCCACCGGCTGAACCGCACCAGCAGACCGGATAATTCAGCATCGCGGTGTCTCCTTTCCTTCACAGTCGCCCGATCCACCCAGCGCGTCAACACTGCAGCCCAAGCCGTGTTCCCTGAGGCATGGTCTACTCTTCAGGCGCGCTCTAAAGAGGGCACGCCGGTGAAGCGGCTGCAGGCTGTTTTCGTAGGGGGTCGAACGAAATCGGGGACGGCGGTTCTGCCCGATTGGTGGCTAGGGTCCAGACTGCTGTTCTGAGGTGGTCGGCTCTTCCCGGCCCACTGTCGAGCGGTCGGTCTTCCTCGTGTGGGAGCCGCGCGGACGGGCTCCAGTGGGTCCCCCGCGGAATTCGAAATGGGTCGGGTCGAATGTGCGGGTATGCCGCCCTTCCCGGCGACGGGCGTGCGCTCGTGCGATCAGCTCCCGAGCGAGCTCGGTAGCGGGGATCCAGACGCCCGGAGTGAGGCCGGGATACTCGTCCGCGTACTCGCCCTTGAGTCGCGCCTCGCGTACACTCACCGAAAGTCCTTTGCCTGATCCGGCACTGACGTCCTCATCGGTAGTCACGAAGTCAGAGTCTCGGACCAAGGGAGAGGAAACTTGAGCTCGGTGAAGAAGACTCCGCTGCCGGTGGACCCCCGGTCCGCTAGTGCCCCGTGGAATCCGGTACCGAATCTCGAATCCGCGCAAGCGTGTCGTTCGGATTCGTCGTGTCGCTCGCCGTGAGCGTGGTATCGTGGATCCGCGCACCCGCGGTGTCCGAGCTACGGTTCCTGGCGCACCCCAGCGCCGCGGCGAACATTGCAGCAAGCAGCACCCGTCTCATATAGGTCTCCGATCTCTGTAAGCGCCAATCGTTGGACTACGCCTCGATTTCTCCCCTAGCTGCGGCTGCCGCCTGGTTGATCCCACCCTCGCCCGGCGCCGGGACTCTGTTCGCCACAATAAGTCGGCAGAATCTGGAGCGATGTGATGCCGATCCCCTACGTTCGGCAGCGCCGCCGCGGGCTCCGGCGACTCTAGTACCCATTGGCGACTGCCCCAACCGTCCCAAGCGCCCAGCGGGGAAGGAAGGAGGCGGCTACGGCCCCCCCGCATTGGGCCGCCACGTAGGGGACGACCTCGTTTGACGGGAATCGCTTCACCGACCAGAAGGCCAGCGTCACCGCGGGATTAATGTGAGCCCCCGAGAGGTGACCTAGAGCGTAGATCATTGCGAGCACGACGAAGGCGAAAGCAAGAGCGACTCCCACGTGCGAGACAGCACCTCCGCTGTAGGCATCCACCATCACCGCACCCGGCCCAATGAGGACGAGAAAGAAGGTACCGAGTGCCTCGGCGGCCGCTCGGCGCGCGGCAGCGGTTGTCATCGAGCGGCAATCATTAGGGCTGCACCGGAGCCGCCGCCGGCTGTCCGCCCACCCGCAGGTACTCCGCGAAGTCGTCAGGCAACTCACTCCTTCGGACCGCGGTCACCGCCTTATCCAGATCGTACTCGACTCGGATAACATCCACCTGTACCGCGTCTAAACCGACCTCGAGCAGCGTATACCCGGCCCGCCAGTCGCCGTCCTTGGGTCGCCCCACGCTACCGGTGTTGACGAAGTGGATGCCGTCCACCTCCCGGTGCCATGGGATATGGGTGTGGCCGAATGCAATCACGTCTCCCGCCTTCGCTCCAGCGCGCTTCGCCATCTTGAGGCAGAAATCATCTGGCCGGTCCGCCGTCCAGTACAAGGTGTTCAGGGTTGGAGTACCGTGGACCAGGACCACTCGCGGGCCGGTTACGTGCCCACCCTTCGGCAGCAGGTCGATCCGGAAGGGGAGCCCTGCCAAGAACTGCTTGGTACTGGGGGAGACACGCTGCCGAGTCCAGCTATAGCTGATATGAGACAGCTCTGCCTGTCGCGGGTCTTCGTAGCGACAGCCGCAGTGCTTGTAGTCGGTTCCGACCGTCGAGTCATAATTACCGGCCACGCCGGCGATCCCCCGATTCTGGATGAGCTCCACTGTCTCATTCGGCCAGGGCGCGTATCCCACCAGATCGCCCAGATGATAGGTCGTGGTGACGTCCGAGTGTGTGCCGATGTCGGCGAGCACAGCCTCGAGCGCCGGCAGGTTGGCGTGCACGTCGGAGATTAGTGCGTACTTCATGAGGTCTTATCCTCTCAAGGTCTTCCGCATGACGACTGCCGATGCGGGGCAGGCGGTCTGGAACTCGACCGAAGATTGTACCTCCTCCGCCACCGCATCCCGGCTCACACAGGCGAAGCCGAACCTGGGGAAGTAGTGCTCGGCCGGCCCTCACTCTCGGCAACAATGAAGTGGGAGAAGGCGTCGGCTACTCCCGCGGATGGCAATTCCGCTCGGCCGAGCAGGGAGAGCACCGCGGGCAGATCCTCCGCCTCGGCGGTGCGAACCTCCACGCACTGGCCATTCTTGACTTCGGTGATCATTGCTGCCTCCTACAGCGGCTTACGGGCGCGAACAAAGGCACCCATGATCCGACCTCCCACCTCCCGGGCCAGGACCTCGGTGTCGAGTCCCGTACCGGCGAGGAACGCCTTCGCGTCCTCGAACTCATAGATCCGGGTCGGCTCGATACCGATCTCCTGAAACCCTGCCTCCCAGAGGCGCTGATGGTACTCCTGTTCCGTCAAAGCGCCGGCAACGCACCCTACCCACAGCTCCATGCTCCGCCGCACATCGGAGGGCACTTCACCCCGAACCACGACATCTGATACGGCAAAACGGCCACCGGGCTTGAGCACCCGGAATGCCTCCTTCAGAACCTGTCCCTTATCGGTCGAGAGATTGATGACGCAGTTGGAGATGATCACGTCCACCGAGTCGTCCGGAAGTGGGATGGCCTCGATCTCCCCTCTCAGGAATTCGACGTTGTCCACCCCGGCCTTACGCTGATTCTCCCGGGCGAGCGAGAGCATCTCGTCGGTCATGTCGAGGCCATATGCCCTGCCAGTAGGGCCAACCCGCCGGGCCGAGAGCAGAACGTCGATCCCGCCACCCGAGCCCAGGTCGAGGACCACCTCTCCCGGATGCAGCTCGGCCAGGGCCGTGGGATTTCCGCATCCCAGCGAGGCGAGCACCGCCTTCTCGGGCAGGACCACGGTTTCGGCCTCGGTGTAGAGGTTCGAGCTGATGGAATCGCCGTCAGCCCCACCACAGCACGTGGTCGAGCAACAGGAAGATTTCGCACCCTCCGTCACCTGCCGGGCCGCCTGACCGTACCGCTCACGAACCGTTGCCTTCACGTCCTCCGAGCTCATTCGGACCTCCATAATCAAGATTTGTTGATGAATTGAGGAAAAAAACTCGGCTCAGCAGCAGCCGTTGTCCCGCTCC
>JBBQXQ010000132.1:0-8831 GCA_038209515.1 Gemmatimonadales bacterium | reverse complement strand
TGGTGGATCGCGGGCGCGAGGACCATCGGGACCAGACTTCCGCGGACCTCCGCTTCCGGCTGACGAAGGACCTTCGCATGCGCCTCGGCGGGATCTATTCCGGCCAGAAGCTCAACCGTACCGGCGATCCGGGGGCTGCTGGTGAGATCGATGACTACACCAGGTCCCAAGGCCGTCTGGGACTGTCCTACGCACTGTGAGGCACTCAACCAACGGGACCAGGCGCGTTCTCTTCTCCGGGTACGCGCCGGTCCATTTCGTGTGTTTCCGGTCGCTGTATCAGCGGCTCCGTCTGCTCAAGGGCGTGGAAGTCTTCCTGTCGGGGGGCCGCAACGCCGATCCGGTCACCGGTGCTCGGGCAATGACCGCCGCCCAGCTCTATGCACCCTTCCGAGTTCCGCGGGCGAGGGTTCTCGAGCTGGATCAGATAAAAACCCGGTCGTTCGACCTGGTGTTCTGCGCCCACGTATCGGGCGACTTCCCCAAGGAGGACAAGGAGCGAATTCAGCTCTTCCACGGGGTGTCGTTCCGCAACATGGCCGTGCGCCGGGATGTCCTGGTGTACGATCGCTTGTTCCTGGTCGGCCCGTACATGCGCCGGTTGTTTACCGATCAACAGCTTCTGCGTGACAACGACCCGCGGCTGGTGAACATCGGGTTTCCCAAGCTCGATCGGCTGGTCGATGGGACCCTCAATCGACGGGCGATCCTCACTGGACTGGGCCTCTCGGGACGACGGCCGGTGGTGCTTTATGCGCCTACCGGCCAAAAGGACAACTCGCTGGAGCATACCGGGGAGGCCGTGATTCAGCGGCTGCAGGCCACCCGGAAGTACGACATCCTGATCAAGCTGCATGACCACCCCCGGGACCGTATCACCGACTGGCCCCGCCGGCTTCGGCCGCTGCTCGACCGCCACACCAAGCTGGTCACCGATTACGACGTAGTGCCGTACCTGTTCGTTGCCGATCTCCTCATCAGCGATGCCTCATCGGTGTCCAATGAGTATGCCCTGATGAACCGACCGATGGTCTTCCTCGACGTTCCCCAGCTGCTCGCGAGCATGCAGACCAAGGGCGTCGCCCTCGATCTCGACACCTGGGGCCGGAAGGGTGGACTGACCACCCGGTGGCCGGACGAGGCCGTCGAGGCGGTCGCTTGGTCGCTGGCCCATCCTCGCGACGGTGCGGGCGTACGCCGGGCCATGGCGCGCGACCTGTTCTATAACCCCGGCCAGGCAACCGAGGTGGCTCTCCGCTGGACTGAAGACAGACTGGGCTTGGCCAGAGAGGGCGTGAATGGCTCCCGGCCGGCCCTTCGCTAAGCTCCGCCGCGTTTGGGCTATGTTGGCGCCCCATGCCACGAGCGAAGCTTCACCGCTCGCCGCTGGCGTGCTCCTGGGCATATGTGTCGTCGGGCTGCACGTCCTCCGTCCTTGGCCGCTCAAGTGGATCCTGGACTATCTGGCGGGCACTCATGCCCGGGCAAGAGTGGTAGAGTGGGTCGTCGGCTCCCCTGCTTTGGGAGTGCTCGCGCTGAGCCTTGTTTTCGTGATGCTGGCATCGGCAGAGGCCGGTGCGGAGTACGGGCAGGTGATGGTGCTCAACGGGCTGGGGAACCGGATCGTGTTCCGATTTCGTGCCGCCCTCTTCGGCCACATTCTCCGGCAGCCGCTCGCCTTCCACGAGACCCAGGACGTGGGAGAGCTGCTCACCCGCGTCGTGTACGACACCTCCCGGCTGCGTCGTGGATTGAATGGGTTCCTGATCCAGGTCGTCCAAACGATCGCGTTGTTCCTGGCCACCCTCGGCGTGCTCTTGTGGCACAACCGGCCCCTCGGAATTGCGCTGGCGGCCGGTGGGCTCTTTGCCCTGCTGGCGATGCAGCGGCGGGGACGGCGCATTGCTCGAGCCGCGAAGAAACAGCGTCGAAAGGAGGGGAACCTCGCTGCCCTGGTCGCGGACGAGCTGAGGAGCATTCGCGAGCTCCAGACTTTCGGCCTCACCGGAAGCGCCCTCCTGGCGCGATTCGGGCGCCGCAATCTCGGGAGCCTTCAGCAGGAACAGAAGGTCCGCCGGTTGGCGGCGGGCCTCACCTTTCGGGTCGATGCGATCCTGGCGGTGACGGTCGCTCTCGCGGTGGCGCTCGGCTTCAGAGCGGTCGGGACCGGGCACCTCACCGCCGGAGACCTGTGGTTGTTCGTCTCCTACGCCATGTCCTTACGCGGCCCCTTCACCGCGTTCGCTCACCAAACGGCCCGCTTGGGGCGTACGTACGCTTGCGCCGAGCGATTGGCCAAGCTCGCAGAGCGGCAGTCTGAGATGGTGGACGGCTCACTCACCCTCACGGCTCCTCTTCGAGGCGAGCTGGTCTTCGACGCGGTGTCGGTCAAGGCTCCGAAACAGGCACGCGGTGGGCGGAAGTGGACTCTGGACGAGATGACCTGTCGGCTCCCGGCGGGCAAGCGTATCGCCGTCGTGGGGGCGAATGGTGCCGGCAAGTCAACTCTGCTTCGGCTCGCGCTTCGTCTCGCAGATCCGGCAAAGGGACGCGTACTCCTGGATGGCCGGGATCTCCGCCAGTACACGGTTGAGGCGGTTCGCCGACAGATGAGCGTGGTCTTTCAGGACAGTGTCCTCGCCGGCCTCTCGGTACGGGAGAACATCGCGTTCGGGCTTTCCGACGTGAGCGAGGAGACGGTGAAAGCCGCTGCGACCACCGCGCAGGCCCGACACTTCATCGAGCAGCTGCCCCAGGGATACGACACCAAAGTCCGTCGGGGCGGCGATCTGTTCTCCGGCGGCGAGCGCCAACGACTGGCGATTGCCCGCGCGATTCTGCGCGACGGAAGTATCTGGCTCCTCGATGAGCCCACTGCCGGACTCGACCACGCAACGGCAGAGGAGCTGATGAGCTTACTGCTGGAAATCACCCAGCATCGCACCACCCTGTGGGTGACTCACGATCCTGAGCTGGTGCCCCGGCTCGACTGGGTTCTCGTGCTCGATCATGGAAAAACGGCGTTCAGCGGCCCCCCCGATGTCTACCACGCGTGGCTCTCCCAGTTCTTTAGCGGTTCAACCGTCGCCTAGGAGGAACTCAATATGCAGGCCGTTATTCTGGCGGCGGGTATGGGCAGCCGGCTCAAGGCCGTGACCGGCGGGAAGGCCAAGGCCCTGCTGGAGGTTGGAGGGCGGTCGCTGATCCTGCATCAACTCGAGGCGCTGGCCGACCACGGAGTCGGCCCGGTACTCGTGATTGTGGGCTACCAGGCGGAGCAAGTGCAGGCGGAGATCCGCGACCGGGCCGAGACCCTGGTCAATGACCGGTATGCGGAAACCAACAGCCTCTACTCGCTCTGGCTGGCGCGCAAATGGATCAAGGGGCCGTTCGTGCTGCTCAACTGCGACCTCTTCTTCGATCCGCAGATCCTGGCTCAGGTCCTGGAGGATTCCGGTAACGTACTGGCCTACGACTCGACCTCATCGCGGGGTCGCGAGCAGACCAAGGTCGCCATCAAGGAGCGGCGCGTGGTTGACCTGGGCAAAGACCTTCCCGCCAGCTCTGCTCGGGGTGAAAGCCTGGGGTTACTGAAGTTCGACGAGGACGGGGCCAGGGCCATGGTACAAATGGCAGACTCGCTCGTGCGCGGCGGTGGAGAGGAAAACGCCTGGGTCATCGAGGCTACGCGGGCGGTGTGCGGTCAGATTCCCATTTACGGGGTCAACGTAGCTGGCCAGGCATGGGCCGAGATTGATTTTCCCTATGATCTCGATGTCGCCCGGCGGGAGGTCTGGCCGACGATCTACCGAGGCCGCTGGCGAAAGCATCTCTATTGGAGGCGTACGCGCTGGGTAGCCGCTGCGGCGCTTGCAGCCGGCCTGGCGCTCGCGGGCTGGTCGACCAACACCCACCTCGGTCCGGCCAGCATCAACTGGGAAACGGTGCCACTCACCGGCGGCGAAATGGTCCGCATCGAGCGCAATGGGGAGACTCAGCGGTGGTGGCTGGTCGCTCAGGACAGTGCTGTCCGCGCTCAAGTCGCCGGACCTACGGCTGTGGTGGACGTGCGGCTCGTGTTACCGGGGTTCACGGCAGACAGCCTCCGGTATGTGGTCGCGCTGACGGTAGACGGGCAGGCCGCCGATTGGCGAGCGTTCACTGCGACCCGCGATACGACCGTGCACCTGCCTGGTGCCTTCCTCGGCGATCGGGACCGAATTGAGCTTTCACTCCCACACGGCTTGCATGAGGTCGGCATAGGTCTGACCGCGGGGCACGCAACCCGCATGTTGGCTCGCATTCGGCAACCAGAACAGCGGGACGACGAGGAACGGGACGCCGATTAGTAGCGCCCCGAATGACCCCATTATTGCCACGGCTTCACGGTGCCTGCTCAGGTAGTGCAGAAACTTGCAGTACAGCGGTCTCAGCTGGCAATAAAGTCGACGCGAATGTGTGACGCAGTCACCGACAAACACCGGCTAAGCGTCCAGCGCCCAATAGCTTGGAATAAATAGCAATGGCATGCGGCTTGCCCCCTGGATATAGCACACACTCACTAGGAGATTCGATCGTGCGCGCTCTCCAAAGTTCCAAATTGTGGGGCTCCGTTCTCTGCTCAACGCTCGCGATGTTGACGTTCGCCTGCAGTGACTCGACCGGTCCGGCTGCCAGTCGGAATCAACCCGGCACGGGCACGAATACCATGATGGTGACTGCGGATATCGAGGGACAGGACGTAACCGGCGGCTTCGTTACTGCCTTCGACGTGAGCCTGCGCGATGTTGCCGGTACTCCGATCTCGGGTGCGACGGTCACCGTTCAGAACAACACCCTTGGCACCGTCAACCTGCTCGAAATGACAGCCGGATCCGGCGACTACGCGGCGTCGCTCAACACCTTCGCACCTGGCGACTACCGCCTCGCGGCGGTTAGGGGTACCGATAACGTCCAAGGGGTTGTAATTGGTGGCATCTCGGCCCACCGGATTAGTAGCCCGATAGCGAATGCCACGGCCACCGCGAACCAACCGATGACGATCACGTGGACCCGGCCTTCCGAGGCTGTCGCTGCGGATCTCGAGACTCGTGACTATACCGCGGCCGGTGTCCCCGATGCGGCGACGTACACCATTCCGGCGGCCAACAATCCTGCGCGACCGGATCAGCGGATACGGGTGTGGCGGTATAATCAGGTTAACATCGCTGGGGGTCTTTTCGGCTCACGCCTCAAGCTGAGCATCCGGAACACCGTCGAGCCAGTGGTGGTGCAGTAGCAGTCAAGTTGTTTCGTCGATAGATCTGAAATGGTGAGGCGGAGTAGACGTTGCTTCTGAGCGACGTCCATTCCGCCTTGCTGCTTTTGGGCGGTGAGATTGAGCCCCTCGCCGTCTAGTGAACCCGTTCCCAATGGTCAACGAAGGCACCCTCCCTCGTCGCCGTCATTCGGTCTCCCTCAAAGACCAGCTTTGGCTCACCGTGGAGCGGGAGCTTCATCTCGATGCGGGTGCCCTTGATAACGACGGGGGAAGTGCCGCTCGTCGCCGACAGGTCATAGCTCAGCCCCTTCCCGCCGCTCTCGTCGTTCATCAGATAGTAGAGGCTCGTCTCCCGGTATTCCTTATCGGTGAGCTGGTAGGTCGCGATGTTCGAGATGGACACCGCCTTTCCGCGGGGGTCTTTCCAGTAGATGTTGAAGTTGCGGTAGTGCTTCGTGAACGTGATCAGGCCCACGATACTGGGGGGGACTTGCTTCGTGCCGTCGGGCAGATCCCGCGAAACCAGTCGATAGGTCCCTTTGATGCTCGGTGGTTTCGGGGAAGCGATAGCGCCGGTGAGGAGGATCAACGACAGGGGACCGAGAGCCAGATACGCGCGCATAGCGCCCTCCTAGTGAGGTGGATATCAGTTGGGTCCGCTGCTGGTTAGGCGGCAACCCACCACCGTCCCGGACGATCACGGTACCGCCACCTGCTGAGGTGGATCCGCGTCGACGGTGATAATGGTTTGTTTACCATGATGGCGTACCGTGATCGGCAGTCGTGGCGCCGCTGCCTCGAGCCGCTGCCGAATTGCCCCATCGAACCAGTCGGTATCGTCCGGACACCCTCCTGTGGTACCAAACTGCCGAAGCGCTCTTTCTTCAAAATAGCCAAGCAGTCGAGGGGTACCCCTTGTAGAACACAATCCCACGCTTCCGGATCGCCCGTATCCAGAGCCATCCTGCGCGACCGGCGCGGCTACGTGACAGTGGACCATCCCCTCGCGGCCGCTCGATCATGGCCCGGGCGGAGCGTCAGCTCACAGCATCAGGTGGGCGAGTTCCTTGCCCTGCGGTGGACCCGTTGCGGCACCGAGCGGCTCCATGGTGAGCGCCGCCCCGAGCACGGCGCCTCCGGTCTTCGGCATCCCGGTCGTGAACATGGTCGATCCTGCGCCGGCAACGAGGATCCCTGAGCCGCGCACCATTCCGTCCGCGCAGATGAACCAGAACTGGTAGCCGGTGCCAGCGGGAGCAGGCGGAAGGCCGTGGACCACCACGCTCCAACGGTGCGTCGTCTCGTCGGCAAAGATGACGAGGCCACCACGCCGGTCTCCCACTTCCACGCTGGTCTGGAGTATCCGTGCAGCACGGCGCATCACGGACAGCGTGTCCTCAAGTGCTACCGCCCGGGCTTGCAATGCGGTGACCTCGGCCTCCAGCCCCTGCGCCCGCTGGCGTCCGGCGGCCCACCCACCAAAGGCGAGCAACACAGAGGCGGCTAACGCAGTCGGCAGAAGCCACCGGGGTCCGGGGGCCCTGGTGCCGTCGAGGGCGTACTGGATGATGCGCCGCCGCAGCCCGGGACGGGGAGCGGCCGGGGGCAAGCTCATGGGCAGCCACGCCAGCTCCGTCTCGATCCGGGAGACCTCACGCCGGCAATCCTCGCAGTTGACCAGGTGGGCTTCGAACGTGGCGATGTCATCGCCATCCAGGATGCGGGTGGCGTACTCCACGCGATGCTCGAGGAACCAATCGTGCGCTTTCACAGCACCCAGTCCTTGAGGCCGGCCAACGCCGTACGCAGCCGATCAAAGGCGAGTCGTAAGCGGGTCTTCACGGTGCCAAGGGGAATACCGAGCCGCGCGGCGATTTCGGACTGGGTGAGCCCTTCGAAGTAGGCCAGCTGCACGGCCGTGCGCTGTTCGGCCGGTAGCGCCTCGAAGGCCGCGTGCACCTGTGCGTGTACCTGCCAGCCCGGATGCCCCGCCTCGTCCGGCTCCGCGGGAGCGACGCTCTGCCGCCCCCATTCCAGCGCCGCCGCGGCGACCTTTCGCTCACTCCGTCGCCGGCCCCGCAACCGGTCGATCGCCCGGTGGCGCGCGACTCGGAGCAGATACGGCATCAGGCCGGCATGACCTCCGGTCACGGGCGTGACATTCTCCCAGAGGATGCGAAACGTGTGCATCACGACTTCCTCCGCCTCGTCGCGGTCCTGCAGCATGGCCTGAGCGACACTGAGGAGCCAGGGGCTCGCGAGCTCGACCAGCTCGACCAGCGCCTGCTCATCGCGGGCGACAAGCCGCAGCCGGAGTGAAGCCTCTCGCTCCGCGACCAGACCACCCTTGCTCCCCGGGTCGAACGACTCGTGCCGGGGACGCTTCCCCGAGCTCTCCGGTCTAGGCACACTCAGTCGGGCATAAGGCGTGGTCGCGGCTACTCCTGAAGATCGACCGGAAGCATTACTGACCGGCACACCGTCTCGTCGGCCCGGCAGAAGCTGACTCGCAGCGCGCCGCGTATGGGTATGCCCGGCGGGCGGACGTCCCAGGGCGGCTCCAGAAAATAGCTCGAGTCCATGGAGACACGTCCCCGCGCCAGGCGGATGACCCCACCGGCGGCGAGCTCGATCGCGGGCGGCACCCGAGCATTGATGCGCAGGTCCTTGGATGGGACGACGGCCAAGATCGCCACACCTGCGAGCGACCCCGCCTGCAACCGCACCGGAGCCGGCGCCGGCCCTGATTCACACGCGGCGGCGGCGACGAGGCTCGCGAGGAGCAAGCGCATCCCCGCCTCTACTCGGCCAGCAGCGTTCGAATGCGCTGCTCCCAGGTCCGATAGGTGGGGTCACCCAGGTGAAACTCTCCGGCACCCTCATACCGGATCCGGCCGCGCCTATCGATCAGCACGAAGCTCGGCCAATAGCGGATGGCGTAGCGATCCCACGTCCGGCTGTCGTTGTCCTGGGCATTGGGATAAGTGATCCCGTATTGGGCTAGCGCCCTGGCGACGTTGCTCCTGTCGTGCTCGCCGGCGTAGGGCGGAAACTCGGGGGTGTGGATCCCGATGAGGGTCAGCCCCTCCCGCCGGTACCGGCTGTCGAACTCCACCAGCGACGGAACGGTCCGAGTACAGTTTCCACAGGTGAATACCCAGAAGTTGAGCAGGACTACGCGTCCCCGGAGCTGTTCGAGCCGCACCGGAGCTTCTGCATTGAGCCAGCTGGTGTTGTCCCAGGCCGGCGCCGGCCGGGGGACGTCGGTTGTGCCGGTCGTCTGAGCCAGTTGGGCGTGCGCACCGCTCGCGCAGGGCAGGAGAATGGCGGCGAGCCAAGCGAGGGCCGAGCAGAGGATCCTCCTCACCCGGGAACCCGCTCGATGCCCGATCGGCGTAGCCGCCCGTAGGCCACTCCCAGAATGCCGCCGTAGATCAGGTGGCCGGCCAGGCTTCCCAGGGCCACCGGCCGCATCGGCGGCATCCGGAGCGCGGCGAACGCGGGCATGCCGAGCAGGAGCGGCATCAGGATGAGCGCGCCGAGCACCCACCAGACCAGACCCCAGACCGCA
>JBBQXQ010000131.1:0-8878 GCA_038209515.1 Gemmatimonadales bacterium | reverse complement strand
GATGAAGGACTCGTCCACCTCAACGTCGCCCTTGAACTTCTCAAAGGTCTTGGTCTGCATCGCCAGCCGGATACGGTGGAGCATGAACCACGCGGTCTTTTGGGTTACGCCAAGGGCCCGGTGCAGCTCGTAGCTACTGATACCGTTCTTGGCATTGACCAACAGCCAGATCGCGGGCAGCCACTTCTCCAAGCCGATAGGCGAATCCTCAAAGATCGTCCCGAGCTTCACGGAGAACTGCTTGCCGCAGCCCTTGCACTTCCAGATGCGGCGGGTCTTGAGGAAGGAATTGGCGGTAGACCCACAGATGGGGCAGGTGACGCCCTCCGGCCAGCGCAAGCCAGCCAGGAAGGCGAGACTCACGTCGGGATCGGAGAAGTAGCGGACGGCGCTAACGAGACTGGTCGGAGCAGCGATGGACTTGTTCATACACCAAAGGTACTACACTCACCTTGGTGTGTCAAGTATGTTATTACCAGCTAGGAGCTGGGGGCCGGGAGCTTGGATGTACCGGCCTGACACCCGGCTCGTGGCTCCCAGCTCCCAGCTAAATTCCACCCATGTCCTCCCCCCGCTCCACCCCGTTCGACCTCGTCTTCGGTGATACGGCCCGCAGCATCTTCCCCGACATCAGCACTGCGCTGGGCCGGGCCGGCACCGAGCCGCGCGACCGCGATGCCTTTCTGATGGTGCGGGAGGTAGTGACCCTGCTGCGCGAGCTTCGGCCGGAGGAGGGCCTGGGCGAAGCCATCGACCAGCTCGCGGCCCTGGTCCACCACTCGTTTCTGTTCTGGGCCGCGGGCTGCCAGGTGGTCGAGCTGCCCACCGAGCACCTGGGCGACCTGCTCGGCACCTCGCCACCAGACGCCGACCAGCTACAGGAGCCGCCCGCGTATTACGTCCAGCTTCCGGACCGACGAATCTGGGCGCAAGCCGTGACCGAAGTGCCTCCTGAGCCCCTGGACGGCTGCTTTGTGCATCCCTCCCCCGATGGGACATCGCTCAGAGTCCTCGGCGTGTTCGGTTTACACCGCGTGCGCGCCGGGTTTACCGTGGTCGAGGTGGCCGGAACCCGCCCAGTCGCGCTGGTCAGACCCGATGGTAGCCAGCTCTTCTCGCCAACCCTGCCAGGGGGAGCGGCGGCACGACTGTTCTCCCTTGCCGGCGGGGAGGAGCTGCTGGAGCTCGGTTGGCGTACCCGGACACTGCTGGTGCCGTCATCGGCGGAGGGGAGCCGATGGAGAGCGTAAAGGACTACATGGACAAGAAGGCGGTCGCCCAGGTGCTGGAGCAGATCGCCGCGTTTCTGGAGCTCAAGAGCGAGAACCCCTTTCGGATCCGGGCATTTCGGACCGCGGCCCGGGCCATCAGCACCTTTCCGCGTGACCTGCGCCAGTCGCTCGAAGACGGGTCGCTCGCGTCGGCCAAGGGCGTCGGTCCAGCCACGTTGCAGATCGTCACCGAGTTGGTGGGGACCGGGCGAGCGAGCATGCTGGAGGAGCTGCGCGAGAAAATTCCGCCGGGGCTGGTAGAGATGCTGGAGATCTCGGGCCTCGGCGTGGCCAAGATCCGGCAGATCCACGAGGTGCTCGGCATAGACTCGCTTCCCGACCTCGAGGCTGCCGCTCTCGACGGCCGGCTGGCGAAGCTGCCTCGCTTCGGGCCGAGGACCTCGGAGAACCTGCTTAAGGCCATCGCCTATCTCCGCCAGGCCAGCGCCTACCGGCTCTCTCACCACGCCGCCGACGAGGCCGAAGGCCTGCGATCCGCACTCGAGCGCCTGCCCGGAGTGACGAACGCGATCATCGCCGGCGACGTGAGGCGACGATCGGAAGTCGTACGGGACCTCATCATTGTACTAGTGGCCGAATCGTCTCCTGCCGAACTGTTTCGCCGGCTGAGCCAGTTGCCGGGGGTCCACGAGTACGCCGGCCAGGATGAGCGGCGGCTGACACTCAGGTTTGCCGGCGGTGCCAGCGCCCAGGTGGTCGCCACGACACCGGTCAACGCTGGCGCGGTCCTGGTGCAGGCCACCGGGAGTGAGGGGCACCTGCGAGAGCTGGCCGCCTACGCCGGCGCACGAGGATTCGGCCTGAATGGGGCGGCGCTCTGGCGGGGAAGCCAATTCGTCCCTACCGCCGACGAGAACGCCTTCTACCACGCTCTGGGGCTGAGCTTCATTCCGCCCGAACTGCGTGAAGGCAGGGGGGAGGTGGCGGCTGCCGAGCGGCAGCAACTTCCCCGGCTGGTGGAGAGCAAGGATATCCGGGGGTTCCTGCACTGTCACACCCGCTACTCGGATGGGTCCAATACCGTGGAGGAGCTGGCGCTGGCTTGCCAGGCAGCGGGATACGACTATCTCGGCGTGACCGACCACAGTCAGGCGGCCGCGTACGCCGGCGGACTCCGGCCGGAGGATCTTGCCCGGCAGGGCGATGAGATCGATGAGGTGAACAGCCGGCTGACCGGGTTCAGGGTGCTGAAGGGCGTCGAGGCCGACATCCTCCAGGATGGCCGGATCGATTACGACGAGCAGGTGCTGGAGCGGCTCGATTTCGTGATTGCGTCGGTGCACAGCCGGTTCAATATGGGGCAGCGAGAAATGACCGCTCGGATGCTCACCGCCATGGACAACCCCCACCTGACCATCATCGGTCATCCAACCGGGCGGCTTCTCCTCTCCCGGGATCCCTATCCGATCGACCTGGATGCCGTCATCGAGAAGGCCGCGGCCACCGGTGTCGCCCTCGAGATCAACGCCGATCCGCACCGGCTCGACCTCGATTGGCGGGTGGTTCGCCAGGCGCGCGATAAGGGCGTGGCGATTTCCATCGGTGCCGACGCCCACAACGTCGCCGGCATCGGATACGTCGAGTACGGCATCGGCATGGCCCGGAAAGGTTGGCTGGCGGCGGATGACATCCTGAACGCGAGGCCGGTGGACCAGTTCGTGGCATACGCACGGAGGGGGCGGTGAGAAAGGTCGTCCAAGAAGTCCTCGGCAAGCCCGCCCGCGGACGCGCTAAAAAGTCCGCCCGTCCGCCTGTCCGCCCGTCCGCCCCCGAGGTCCTCTCCCTCCTCAAGGAGCTCTACCCCGACGCGCGCTGCGCCCTCGAATACCGAAACGCCTACGAGCTGCTCTGTGCTACGATCCTCTCGGCGCAATGCACCGACGTGCGGGTCAATCTGGTCACTCCCACCCTGTTCTCGCGGTACCCGACGCCGTTTGAGCTGGCCCGGGCAGACCCAGCCGATGTGGAGGAGATCATCAAGTCCACCGGCTTCTTCCGCAACAAGACGAAAAGCCTTATCGGGATGGCTCAGGCAGTGGTAGCCGATCACAACGGCGAGATTCCCCGGACCATGGACGAGCTGCGCCGGCTACCCGGGGTCGGTCGCAAGACGGCGAACGTGGTGTTGGGGAATGCGTATGACATCAATGAAGGGGTGACCGTAGATACTCACGTTGGCCGGCTCAGCGGACTCCTTGGTCTGAGCGCAGAGCAGGATCCCGTCAAGGTTGAGCAGGACCTCATGAAGCTCTTCCCCCAGGCAGATTGGGGACTCCTGTCGCACCTCCTCATCTTCCATGGCCGGCAAGTCTGCATCGCCCGCCGGCCGAGATGCGCGGAGTGTGTCCTGGCCCGACTCTGTCCCTCGGCGAGGCTGTAACCGGCGCACCTCACGGGCAGGGTTCTTGCACCCGGCGCCGCTGGTTAGGTTTACCTTCCCTCGACTTTAAAACGCGAGCCGTCAAGCTGATCAGCGGACAAGCTATTGCCCGCCGTGAGGTAGCGGTGCCCGAGCCCGGCATTGCCGCCTCACCCAGCCATTTATCCGCACCTGCCTACCGGCGGGTGTTAGTCGTTGCACCCCAGCCTTTTTATCAGGATCGTGGCACCCCGATAGCCGTTCGCCAAGTGCTGGAGGGGCTTAGCCAACTGGGGTACTCCGTCGATCTCCTTACCTATCCGGTGGGAGTCGACATCCAGGTTCCCGGGGTGCGCCTGGTTCGGGCGGCAAACCCGTTTCGCTTCAAACACGTGCCGGTCGGCCTCTCAGTGAGGAAGATCCTGCTCGATATCCCGCTCACGCTGGCGCTTCGAGCCCGGCTGCGTCAGGGTGCATATACCTGCGTTCACGCCGTGGAGGAGGCCGCGTTTCCCGCCGTATTGTTGGGTCGGCACTACAAGTTGCCGGTTATTTACGACATGCAGTCCAGTCTTCCGGAGCAGCTTGCCACATGTAAGGGCCTGCGCACCACACCCATTCGGTACCTGTTACACTGGCTGGAGACCTGGCTCCTGAGACGCGCTGACTTTGTGGTCTGCAGTGCCGGTCTGGCGAATCGGGTACGACAGGTTGCTTCCCAGACCAAGCTACGCGAGTGGCACTACCCCAGTGTCATGGTGCCGGCGGAAAAAAGCGACGCGGACAGGCTCAGGCGGCGCCTAGCCATCCCGCCGGGTGTACCAGTGGTGCTCTATGGAGGAACCTTCGAGAGCTATCAGGGATTAAGCCAGCTGATTAACGCCATTCCGCTGGTGCGGTCCCAGGTGCCTGACGCCACGTTTGTTCTGGTGGGGGCCGAGAACGGCAGCGGCACGGCCGTTCGCGCTCAGGCGGCGGCGCTGCTCCAGTCAGGCGCCGTGCGAATCATCGATCGCCAGCCCCGGCACGAGATACCCGGCTATCTCGGTCTCGCCGATGTACTGGTCTCGCCGCGGCTGCACGGGGGCAATCTCCCCCTCAAGGTGTTCGACTACCTGGCGGCCGGACGCGCCATCGTTGCGACCGACATCCCGACCCACCGCACTGTCCTCAATGAAGAGCGGGCGGTGCTCGTTCCACCCCATGCCAACGACCTCGCGCGGGGAATCGTGAGCCTTCTTCGCGATCCCAAGCGCGCCGACCGGCTCGCCCGTGCCAGCCGCAGATACGCCGAGCAGCATCTCGGGTGGTCGGGGTTCGTTGAATCCCTGGGCGATCTCTACGAGGACGTGCACCGGCATGCGCCTGCCCGTCGAGCCTGAGCCCACCATCCCCGGATCTCGTCTGGTTTCCGTAGTCATCCCCGCCCGCAACGAAGCTCGCGCGATTGCGGCGGTGATCCATGCCGTGCAGGCACAGAGCCATGCGGCTGCGGCCCTGGAGATCATCGTTGTGGATGACGGGTCAGACGATGACACCGCGGCGGTCGCTCGACTCGCTGGCGCGCTGGTGCTTGAGCTCGAGCCGAGGACGGACGGGGGGAATCCAGCCAGGGCGAGGAATCGTGGGGCTGCGATGGCCACGGGTGATCCCATCATCTTTCTCGATGCCGATTGCACTCCCGCTACCGCATGGCTCACCCGATTACTGGCAGCCCACGATACCGGGGCCGCAGTAGTAGGCGGCGCGCTGGACCTGCCCCAGCGCTTACCGATCACCGCCCGCTGCGACTATTACTGCGGTTGGTATCACGTGCATTCCGGCCGCCGCGCCGGCACGGTACCCAACCACCCGCCAGGCAACCTGAGCGTCCGGCGCCGAGTCTTCGCAACCAGCGCCGGGTTCACCGAGCAGCAGCCCATTGCCTACGCGCACGAGGAGCTGGCATGGCAGGGAGAAGTGCAGCGTTCGGGAGGTAGGATCGCCTTCGAGCCCAGGGCGATCGTCCATCACCACAATCGACCCGGCTTCAAGAACCTGCTCAAGCGGAACTACCGCTGGGGCTATAGCGCGATCGAGAGCAAGGCTGCGACCGGCGCCGCCCGTCAAGCGTGGGCATATCGCCATCCCGCCTTCCTGGTAGCCGCCAGCGTCCCTCTCGCTATCGCCAGCACGGGCTATGTCATCGCCTGCTGGCTGCGCGCCGGCGTGGTGGAGCCGCTCGTCATGTTCCCCGCGGTGCTTGCCGCCCGATTGGCCTACTCGGCAGGACTTGCCGCAGGCGGGATCCGCTGGATCCGCCACGGTGCCCTCGCTCCCGTGACCAGGCCGCGCTGGGAATGAGTACGCCGCTGAGCATCACGGCCGCCGTCTGTACTCGCAACCGCCCGGGGCAGCTTGCGCGTGCCCTCCAGTCGCTGGTCACCCAGTGTCCGGCTCCGGCAGAGGTCCTGGTCATCGACAACGCCCCCGGCGACCCCGTCGCGGCCGTGCTCATCGCCGAGCGTTTCCCCGGCGTGCGCTACCTGAGAGAGCCGGTCCCCGGGCTCGACTTCGCCCGCAATCGGGCGCTCCATGCGGCGGTGGGTGACATCGTGGCATTCCTCGACGACGACGCGGTGGCCGGGCCCGGCTGGTCCGAGGCGTTGAGGCTCGTGTTCGAGGGCGAACCGAAAGTGGCCGTATGCACCGGCCAGGTCGAGCCTCTGATCCTGGAATCTCCGGGCCAGCTCCTCTTCGAGGTAAACGGCGGGTTCGGCCGAGGTAACCGGCGGATCCGCCTGCCGGACGACGCCGCCCGACCCCTGCGCGGATGGCCCGCGCCGCTCATCGCGTGGGCGGTGAGCGTGGGGAGCGGCTGCAGCTACGCGGTCCGGCGTGCAGTAGCCCTGCAGCTCGGGGGCTTCGACGAGGCGCTCGATCTGGGAGCGCCGCTGGCCGGAGGCGGCGACCACGATCTGCTCTGGCGGGCGCTGGAATCCGGGTGGTTGGTCGAGTATCAGCCTGCAGCGTTGGCGTGGCACGAGCATCGGCGGGAGCTGGCGGCGGTCCACACCCAGATTGTGGGTCACCAACGCGCGCTACTTGCCTTCCTCAGCAAGCACGTGGCCCGCGCACCGTTGAGGTCCGGACTCCCGCTCCTGGTCTACCTGAGCTGGCGATTGCTGAAGCCAGGCGTGCGACTGGTGCGGAGGGGATTCGGCCGCGATCCGCTGCCGATCGCCGTCCTGCTGCGAATGTGGTGGAACTGCTGGGCTGGTCTGAGTGCCTATCCTCTGGCCCGGCGGGTGGCCCGCTCGCGCCGCCAGATGTACGCGGCATGAGCGCCGTGCATCCGGCCCCCGGATGGGCCGCCTCCCCGAGCCGGGCCAATCAGGTATGGCGCTTCCGAGAGCTGTTGCGCCAGCTCATCCTCCGGAATCTCAAGGTCAAGTACCAGCGATCGCTGCTGGGTTTCGTCTGGACCTTCCTCAATCCGCTGCTCACCGTGGCGATCCTCGTGCTGGTGTTCAGCCACGTGGTGCGCATTCCGCTGCCGGATTACTGGGCGTTCGTGCTGAGCGGCTATTTCGTGTGGAACTGCATCCTCCAGACGCTCAATACTGGGACGTACATCTTCGCCGAGCACTCACGGCTCACTCGCAGCGTCGCCTTCCCGAGCGAGATCCTGGTTCTGGGGGCGGTCGGTTCGCGCCTCCTGGAATTCGTGGCCGAGATCACGCTCATTCTCGTGCTGCTGGTCGCGTTCCATCATCATCATGTACCGGCCAGCTTTGCGCTGCTCCCGATTCTGCTGGCCATCCAGGTCCTGCTGGTGATCGGTTTAGCGCTCCCGATCGCGACTCTGTCGGTCTTCTATTACGACGTGCAGCACGCGCTGCCGATCGCCCTGACGACGCTGTTCTACCTCTCCCCTGTCTTCTATCCGGCCCAGATGGTGCCGGAGGCGGCCCGCCCGTTCTACTTCCTGAACCCGATTGCGGGCCTGCTCACGCTCTACCACGAGATCCTCTACGCCGGCCGGATGCCGTCGTTCACCCTGCTCTTCGGGATGATCGCCGCGGCGCTGCTGGTCTACGTGATCGGCTATGCCATTTTCAACCGCTACTGCAGCGTCTTCTCCGAAATCGTCTGACCGCGCCGTTGAGGCCGCGGTTGAGCTTCGGGGAGTCTCGAAGCGGTTCTACTATTACGAGCACCGCACGAGCAGCCTGCGAGAGTGGTTCATCCGCCGAATCCTACACCGGCCGCTCAACGTCCGGCGGGCCGAGTTTACTCTCCGCAGCTTCGATCTCCGGGTCGGGCACGGCGAAGCGGTGGCGTTGATCGGCTCCAACGGCTCCGGCAAGAGCACGGCGCTGCGTCTGATCGCCGGGATCTACCAGCCCTCCAGCGGATCGGTCCGGACCTGCGGCCGCCTCACTGCAGTCATCGAGCTGGGAGCGGGGTTCCACCCGGAGCTCACTGGTGCGGACAACGTGGCGCTCTATGCCGCAGTCCTCGGCCTCGGACGCAGGGAGCTGATGGCCCGCTTCGACGAGGTGGTGGACTTCGCGGAGATGCGGGAATTCATGGACACCCCGCTCAAGTACTACTCCTCCGGCATGGAGGCGCGGCTCGCCTTCTCCGTTGCCGTGTGCCTCCAGCCGGACGTCCTGCTCCTCGACGAGGTGCTCGCGGTCGGAGATCAGGCGTTCCGGGATCGCTGCCTGGCCCGCCTCCGGGCTTACCATGCCGCCGGCGGCACGCTGATCCTCGTGTCCCATGAGGTGGATCAGATCCGGGAGCTCTGTTCCCGAGCCGTCTGGCTGGAGCACGGGGTGATGCGGATGGACGGCGACGTGGACCAGGTGCTCGCGGCCTACCGGGCCAATGACTCACTATACCGAAGCAGAGGAGCCTCGTGATCGCATCGTCCGCTGAGCCGCTGGTCTCGGTCGTGCTTCCCTGTCTCAATGAGGAAGCGGCGATCGGCAGCTGTATTGAGAAGATTCAGAGCACGTTCGCAAAGGCAAACATCGCCGGAGAGATCGTGGTCTGTGACAACGGGTCCACCGATCAGTCCGTCCCGATTGCCGAGCGCCTCGGCGCCCGGGTGGTGCACCAGCCGGTGCGCGGGTATGGCAACGCCTACCTCAAGGGCTTTGCCAGCGCCCGGGGGCAGTTTCTGATCATGGGAGATGCCGACGATACCTATGACTTCACCCTCATCCCGAACTTCCTCGAG
>JBBQXQ010000130.1:0-9004 GCA_038209515.1 Gemmatimonadales bacterium | reverse complement strand
TGATCCTCCCCCATCCCAACATCCAAGGCGTCGGCGACCTGTCCGTCGCCCTCCACGGCTGGAGCTTCCCGGTCGCGCGGATCACGGTGCAACGCATCAACTAGGCCGGCCTGCGGTGAGGGCGGACGGGCGCAATACTCGAAGCCGGAGGGGATCGGACCAGTGCGCTGGCCGGGTGGGGTGGCCGCAGGTTCGACCCCACCTCACCGCGCAGACGACCCGGGCAAGGGCCCTCGGGCAATCTCCATGACAGCCGCTTCACCACCCACCTGGGAGCTTGCCCTCGAACCCATACCCGCGTCGTCTGCTCCCCGCCACCCTGATTAAGCGAGAAGGGCTTACGCTGTTGTTGACGGCGTTCCCCGGGCGGGACTTCGGTCATGGGCTCGTAGCCGCTGGCGCAATGCGGCGCTGGTACTCACATTCGACTCTCAACCCTACCCGGTGCACCCATGATGCAGGCGCTCGATAACCTGGGCCTGGTCGGCCTACCTCGTCCGGTGAAGGAGCTTGCCGCGGCGACGTGGGATGTCATCGTGGTGGGGGCGGGGCACAATGGACTCACCTGTGCCGCCTACCTCGCGCGCGCCGGCCGGCGGGTGCTGGTGCTGGAGGCCCGGGAACGGATCGGGGGAGCCTGCACTCTGGAAGAGTTCTGGCCCGGATACCGAGTCTCGCCCTGCGCCTACGTCTGCGGGTTGCTCCATCCGTTGGTGATCGCCGAGCTGGACCTCGCCGGGCGCGGCCTGGAGTGGCATCCGGCCATGCCGGGCCTGTTCGTCCCTTTCGAGGACGGAACCAGCGTGCAGCTCTGGGGCGACGACGAGCGCGCGGAGGATGAGATCGGCCGCTTTGCGCCGGGAGATCTCCGGGGCTGGCGAGCGATGTCGGCTCTGAAGAAGCGGGTGCGGGATGCGCTTCGGCCCGCCGGTCCGGCCGACGTCTGGATCGGGCCGGCACCCAGCCGAGCGCAGATCGAGTCCCGGCTCTCGGGCGAGAAGGAGGCGATCGCGCTGCTGTTCGAGTGGTCCATGGTGGAGTTCGTGGAACGCTATCTTGATGACGAGCGCCTGCACGAAGCACTTATGGGGCAAGGCGTGATCGGCACCAACGCCACGCCGCACCAGCCGGGTACGGCATCGATTCATTTTCACCATGCGTCGGGCCGGATGGGCGGAATTCCCGGTATGTGGGGGTACATCAAGGGCGGAATGGGTCGGGTCTCATTTCTCCTGGCGGACATTGCGCGAGATGCCGGCGCTCTAGTCGCAGCCGGAGTGCCGGTGAGCCGGATCCTGCCCGGCGAAGGGGTGGAGCTGGAGAGCGGGGAGACCGTGCGTGCTCCGGTCGTCATATCGAACGCCGACCCCCGCACCACACTCCGCCTGCTGGGGAATGCAGCCGACTCCACCTGGCAAGCCCAGGTGGAGCGTATCCCCATGACCGGCTGCACGGTCAAAATCACCGTGGGTCTAAAGGAGCTGCCCAACTTCAGGGCCCGTCCCGGGTCGCTCGAGCCACACCATTTCGGACAGGTCAACACGCCCCTCAGCAAATCGGCGTGGCGGTCACACCACGATGCGGCCCAAGCCGGCGAGCTTCCTTCCCGGCTCTGGACCGAGCTCTACTTCCAGAGCTCGCACGACCCCAGCGTGACCCCCGACGGGGAGCACGTCATGAGCATCTTTGCCCAGCCGGTGCCTTATCGCTTTCAGCAGGGAGATTGGGAGACTCGGCGCGCGGAGGTGGCCCGAGTGGCGCTGGAATCGGTCGGGCGGTTCTGCAGCAACCTCCCGGGGGCCGTGCTGCACGTCGAGGTCATGGGGCCGCCGGATATCGAGCGCCATACCGGGCTCACCGGTGGGCACATCTTCCAGGGCGAGTGCCTGCCGGAGTACATGTGGGACCAGCGACTGAAGCCGAGAACGCCCATGGCCGGCGTCTTTCTCTGTGGGGCGGGAACCTACCCCGGCGGAAGCGTCATCGGCATCAATGGCCGCAATGCCGCCATGGAGGCCCTCGGTGATCCCGCTCCCCTCATTTGATCAACCTGAGCTTACCATTCGAAGCCTGAGATAAGGGTTGGGGCTTCTGGTATCCTGAGGAGCGCTCGATGAGACCGACCGCCCGCGCTCGGCACAACCCGGTCCTCCGAACCGGAGCCAAGCTCTGCCGGCAGTACCTCAAATGGTTCGGCAACGCGAGCTACAAGCCCGCGCGGAATGGCGAGCGCTGGCTGTTGGACACACTTCGGACCGAGCCGATCCGGACCGTGCTCGACGTCGGAGCCAACGTCGGCTCCTGGTCCCTTATGGCGGCGGAATTATTTCCTGCGGCCACCATCTACTCCCTCGAAGTGGTGCCGGAGACCGCAGCCGCGCTCCGGGCCCGCACGGCACAGCAGGATCGCATCAAGTCATTCAACCTCGGACTTGCCGCCCACACTGGGACGCTCTCTCTCCGGTACGATCGGGCGGCGAGCACCCACGCCACGTTCACCGAGTATCCCCACAGCTGGACCGGTGAGCGGATCGAATGCCCGGTGATGCGGGGGGATGACTTTATCGCCCGCGAAGGGATCGCTGAGGTCGATTTCCTGAAGCTCGACGTGGAAGGCGCCGAGCACCTCGTCCTCCAGGGCCTGGAAAACCATTTACAACGAAGGCGCGTGCGCATCGTGCAGTTCGAGTACGGCCGGGTGAACATCCTCACCCACTTCCTGCTCCGGGATTTCTATCAGCTCTTCGCGTCGTACGGTTATGTGGTGGGGAAGATCTATCCGGACTACGTCGATTTTCGGGAATACGACTTGAGTGACGAAGACTTCATGGGCCCGAATTACCTAACCTGCCGGATCGGCGACCCGATAACAGGGCGACTGGCAGGCGATCCCTCCAGGGTCTAGGCGCGCGGTGAGGATCACCTCGGCTCCCGCCTCGCGCGCGCGCCGGGCCGTCTCCAGCCCGATGCCCGCGCTCCCGCCAATCACGACCACGGTTTGCCCGAGCAGCTCCGGCGCATGGCGGGCCGGAGCGATTGTGGATGTGGCGGTCATCGCGGCAGCTCTTGGCCGCTCTGCTCCCGCCTCATGTACTCCGCGTACCAATCCGGCCAGTTCTGGTCCCGCACGCCGGTCCGCTTCTCGTGCTCTCCGTGCGCGGCATGCGCGGGGCGGAGGGCCTGCGCCAGGTCGCTCATGGACGCGTAGGTCGTGTCGCCGGCCACCCGGCCGGGGAGCCGCGTCGAGATCTCCTGGAGCACCCAGCCGTTGCCGTCCGGGTCCTTGAACGTCGCGTATGAGCCGTAGCTGATGTGGCCAGGCGCGACGCCGCTGACCCGCCCGCCGAAGGGAAAGGGAGCTTTGGCGAAGTGGAATACCTCGCTCACCTCGACGCCGCGCCTCACCAGATCGTCGCGCGCCGCCTCGATGTCGGAAACGATCAGGAAGATGCCCTGAGCGGGTCCGGGCGCGTTCTTTCCCAGGTGAATCGAGCACTGGGAGCCCGGAGGCGTGAACTGGACCGCGCGTTCACCGCCGTCGCTGAAGTCGGCGTCGAGCCGCCAGCCGAGACCCCCATAGGACTCCTTCGCGCGGTCGACGTCCGAGACGGGGATGGTGATCACCTCGAGCTTCATGTCGACCTGCCCGACGCGCGGGTCGGTGGTCACGTCCTCACTACGGATTGCGGTGCTGCTCATGGCTGCCTCCTGGGTTGGGTCAGGTGTGCATGCATCTCAGGTGATGCGAGGTCCTGGCGCTCCACTGCATGACCGGCCCGGCGATGGCGGCTACGTCCTTGACCAGGGAGTCCAGGAAGGCCACGACGTCGGTACCCGTCGAGAGGCTTGCGCTTTGCCCGGCCCACAGAGGCAGAAGATCCGAGCGGCCTGCCGCCTCTGCCGCGACCGAGAGGCTTCTGACGAGCCCTCGTTGCAAGGGATACGGCAGGATCTCGGTTCCTGGGCGGTTCAGCTCCTCCAGCAACCGATTGTGGATGCCACGCGCGAGTCTTCCGGTAAACCCCTTCGTCAGCGCGGTGTGTCCGGCAGCTCTTCCCCGCAATGCCTCGCGATGAAGGCGGCCGGCGCCGGATTCGTCGCACGCCAGGAATGCCGTTCCCCTCTGGACGGCCTCGGCGCCGAGAGCCAGGGCGGCGATGACGCCGCGAGCGTCGGCGATACCGCCCGCGGCGATCACCGGCACATCGATGATGTCGCGGATCTGAGGGACCAGCGACAACGTGCCCGTGAGCGAATCCTCCGCGGGCCCGAGGAATGAGCCGCGATGTCCCCCGGCTTCGAAACCCGAGGCGACGATGGCATCTATGCCGGCCTCCTTGAGTGCCGCGGCCTCCTCGGGCGTGGTCGCCGTGCCGATCGTAACGATGCCTTTGGCCCGGCACTCCTCCAGGATGTCTCTCGGAGGAATAACCGAAGATGAAGCTGAATACCGGCACCTTCGCGTCCAGCAGCGCGCGAGCCTGGTCTTCAAATCGTGCCGACGAATACGGCTGGTAAGTCGGCCGAGGTGCCCCCAAGGCTTCAAAATGGACCGCCAGCGGCGCCAGGCTCCGGTCGAAGCTGCTTTCATCCGAGGTGCGGGCGCCTTCGTCTTCCATCGACACCCACAGGTTCATCGCGAACGGTTGCGATGTCAGGGAGCGAATCTGTGCGATCACGTCCGTGATGGCCGCCGGGGCGAGGGTGTGCGCACCGAACGATCCGAGTCCGCCATAGCTGGAGACCGCTGCCGTCAATCTTTGCGAGGAAAGCCCGCCGAGCGGACCCTGAATGATGGGATAGTCGATCCCGAGCTTCGCCGTAAGGCGATTCCGATTCCAGGCGGCAGGCATCAGTCGGACACCTCGAAGGCGACTTCCAGCTCCACGGGGGTGTGGGCGTAGCCCGGGGTGGCGAGCAGGACAAGGCTCAAGACACCCCCTGCCGAGGTGACAAGATCGAGTCTGGTCATGCTGGCTCCAGGCGAGAAGGACCGCCCAAATCTGGGCAGAAGCCGGGAGAGGTATTGTACGATCTTGCTGGTCGAGACTTAGGTATGACTCGGTGGGATGATCAACTGCGCACCACGGAGTCTCCGTGTTCTCCGTGTCTCCGTGGTGCGCTTTTCTATCGCCCTAGTCGCGCAGCCTAAACCCTCGCACCTGAAAAATCCCCCAATCATCCGGCAGGCCAAGGCGCATGTCGGTCCGGATATATGCGGGATAATGCCAGCGGTCATCGAAGCCGACGGCAACCACGTCGTCGCGGTCGGCTTCCTGCTCGAGGAGCTCGAACAGTCCATCAATGCTGTAATTGTTGTCCCTGGTGAGAGGAGCCGGCTTCCCGCCTCTGTCCCAGACCCGCACTGCCTGACCATCACGAACCTCGAGCAGAAGCCACCCCTGCTGGCCCGGACAGAAGCACGAGGCCCGCAGCAGGAAGTGATAGTCCCGCGCGCCGCCGGCTCGCCACATCTGGCGCTGCCTCTGGATCTCCGCGTGCAATGAATCCCGCTGGCCGGGGGTCCGAAGATTGAAGGTTCGAGATCCTTCGGGTGGAGCAGGGGAGTTTGCCCCCACCGTATCCTCAAAGAACCCGGACAAGCCGGTGTTCACGGCGACAGTCTCTCTGCTCGGCACCGCCCGGTGGCAGCCGGTCCCGACCAGCGTGAAAGCAATCAGGCCGGTGAGGGGGAGCCATGGGGCGCGGGCGGCCTTCACGATCTGTTTGTCAACTGGGAAAGGTCCGGCTCCGGCAAGTCGGCGAGCTGAGCCTGAGTAACGACGGGAGGGCGTGAGGCCGCTCAAATTGCAGCGGCCTTTCTCCTCGCCTCGTCTACTAGTGGCCTGAGCTCCGGGTCGCACTCTTTCCACAGCTCTACGAATCTCCTGTAATGCTCGGCGGCCTTTTGCTTCTCGCCCAGCTTCTCATAAATCTCCGCCTGCCTCAGATGCGCCGGGGCGAGATACGCCAGCTGGTCCACCTGCGTCTGGCTGGTCGAGGCGTACCAGGCAAGCGCCTCCCGGTCACGTCCGATCTCCCTCAGCAGCTCGCCACGCAGGTAGCGTTCAAGTGCCTGAGTGCCGACTGCGGTGAGCAAGAGTCCCTCCGAGACCAGCGTCAGCCGGCCGCGGTCGAAGCCAACCAGCGCCTCCTCCCGTTGTCCTTGCGCCATGGCCGTGTGCGCCCGCACGTTGGCCGCCAGCGCCCGCCCGAAAGCGCGCGCCTCTGAGCCCGGGCCGGCGGCGAGCGCGATGCTATCGAGCGTTGCTGCGCTCCGCGCGGCCCCACCGGCCTCACCGAGCCGTGCGCTGAGCACGCCTTTCAAATACGCGCGCAGATGTCCGTGTAATCCGTTCAGTGGCGCGAGAATCACGTAGTCAGTTCGCGGCGGCTCCGCGCCTGCAGCCGCCACCGCTCCGCGCGCAGCCTCCAGCTCGCTGCGCGGCCGGTTGAAGAACGGCGCCGCCACCATCAGCGCGCGTTGCTCGCGCGCGATGTCGGGACGGAGCTGCTCGGCGGCGGTGAGCTGGGTCTGGGCCGAGCGCCAGCGACCCTGCGCGAGCTCGAGCTGCGCCAGCCAGACGTGCGCCATCGCGCGCACGTCACGCGCACGTGAGGGGTCGGCGAGGAGGGCGGCGATCCGCTCGGCGCCGGCGAGGTCGTGAGCGTGGACGGCGACTCGATCGAAGCTCCGGTGCACCACCTCGTCCCGCGCCTGCCGGAGCGCCGTGACCGCGTCATCCTGCTCGGCGCGGTCGCCCAGGGCGAAGGCGTGAAAGGCGCGAAGCTCGAGCAACCCGTCATCGTGCGTCAGCGCGATCGCATGCGCGAGCAGGGTGTCGAGCTCGGTGCGGTGCTTCTCCTCGGCGGCTACCCGCACCAGATGAATGAGGGCACCCCGATGCCTCGGCTCGAGCGCCAGCACCCGCTCGAAGGCCCCGCGTGACTCCAGGAAAGAACGGCCCCGGAGCGGATTGCAGTGAAAGAGCACCTCCCCCAGCTGGTACCAGCCCTCGACGTCATCCGGATACGCCGCGACGAGGGTGCGATACAGGCGCTCGGCATCATCGTACGCGCCGCGGTTGTAGTCGTGGAATGCCTCTACCAGGAGGCGCGGCCGCCGGCCGAGCCGGTCGGCGTGGCGCACGGCGCGGGCACTGGCATCGATGATCTGCTGCCAGGTCCAGATCGCGCCCCAGGTTGCGGCCTGGCTCAGGCGGAGGTGAGCGAGCGCGAAGGCACTATCCAGCTCGACCGCGCGCTGGTAGGCGTCGAACGCAGCCGGGTAGCGGCCCGCGCGATACTCCTCCTCGCCGTCGAGGTAGGCCTTGAGCGCGGGGAGCGACGGTGTGGTGACCGCCGCGATGCGCACGAGCTGGTCGGCCGAGCCTTGAGGCTGTGCTGCCAGGAGCTGGGCGGCGAGGCGGTCCACCAGCGCGAACAGCTCCGTCGGTTTCCCTTCGACCACGGTCTGCCCGAGGGGCCGCGCGCCCTGACGCTGATCGTAGAGCGCGGCAGAAATCCGGAGCCGCTCGCCGGCCGCGACGACGTCGCCCAGCACGAGGAGTCCGGCGCCGAAGCGGCGAGCGATTGCCCGCCCCCGCTCGGGATCCGCCACGCCATTGCTCCCCCCGGTGGACGCGAGCACGGCGCGGGGATCGACGGTGCGAAGCGCGCCCGCGCCGTCGAGGTTCGTACTCAAGAGATCCACCATCCCCTCGCGCAGGTACTCTACCCGTGGTCCTCCGCTCACCGCGAAGGGAAGCACGGCGACCGCACTGGGTGAAACCGTGGGAATCGGATGGGTCCACCCGCGCGCGAGGACCGCGGCCGCGGTGACCAGCAGGGCAAGAACTGCCGTGGCGAAGGGCGCTAGATGGTGCCGGCTCCGCTCAGGCCGCCGGGGGACATCCGGTTTCGAGACTGACGCGCCGGGGGGAGCGCTCAACGAAACCTCGGGCGTCGGCGCCCGCCGGGCCTCGATCCTCGCCCCCAATGCCACCACCTCTGCCCCGGGCGCCGCTCCGAACTCCCGCGCGAGTCGCGCCCGCAGGCGCTCATACGCACTTAACGCCTGCCGATCGGTTTCCGGAGTTCCCGGTGCCTCGAGCGCGCCGATCCTCGCAAGCGCGGCGGCGTCGGAGAGAGGGGAGGCATCGAGCCATCGCCCGGCAAGCTCCGCACATTCGGGCCACTGCTGGGCGCGGGCGAGGAGCGCGCACTGCCGCTCGCATGCCTGGACGAAGAGCGACTCGAGACGGGCCCGCTGTCCGTCGGCCCAGTGCTCGAAGGAGGTCGAGCCGGTGACGTACACCCCGTCGAGAAACGGCCCGCCGTAGAGGGCGGCCGCTTCACCATATAGTCGTCGCTCGAACCGGTCGGTGAGCTCGAGGGCGTCCACGTCGAGGGGAAGCTCGTCGGCCAGGGCGACGTCCGCCTGCCGCGCGGCGATCGCGTCGCGGCCGAGCACCCGGCGGAGGTGGGAAAGCGCCTCGCTCAGGGAGTGGCGGGCCCGCAGTTCATCCTGATCCCCCCAGAACATCTCGACTAGCGCGTCCCGGGTCATGGGGCGGCGGGCGAGCGCGAGCACGGCGAGGAGCGCCAGCTTGCGACGCTGCTTGCCGAGTGCCGCGTCCTCCTCCCCGGCGGGGCCGAGCAGCGCCAGGCGGCCCAGGGTGAGGAGGCGGAAGCGCTTTTCGTTCAATGTGTTGACATGTTGAGAACCAGTTGATCTCCAGGCCTAGCTTGCCCCTTAAGTCAAGGTAACGCCCGGTTCGGCTGGCGCCAGAATGCGCCGCACGGCGCCACCTGGCTCACCCGGATCTTCATGACTCATCGCTTCCGTTGGACGGTGCGAACAGCCGCGGCCCCCCTCCTCGTGGTGGTGTCACTCGTGGCGTGCCGAAGAGAGGCGGGCGAGTCCAAAAGGTCGGGCGTCTTTCCCCTCCAGCCGAAGCCGGTGACGTACACCCCGTCGAGAAACGGCCCGCCGTAGAGGGCG
>JBBQXQ010000129.1:0-9121 GCA_038209515.1 Gemmatimonadales bacterium | reverse complement strand
GAGGGCGCCGAAAAGTGCAAGACCAAGACGGTGTGATACGGGGAGTTTCCGGCCAACAAGAAGCTCCGTAAAGTAGACGTCGCCGCGAATCCAGTCAAGAGGTTGTGCGTTCCTCACCTACCGGGGCCCTGCTGGCTCTATTGCATAAGCCCCGGGTAGGTACAATGTTTGATCAACTCCGTATCACTGCGGAGGTTGCCCCCTTCACCGATGGATTCGTGACCTCCTGTCCCCGGGCCCTATGAACGAATCCGAGCGGCTGAGCATGCTGCGGCACGACCTGTCCAACCCGCTGTCAGCCCTCCTCGCCGAGACCCAGCTCCTCCTCCTGAATGAGTCCAAAATCGATGCCGAGACGCTCCAGGGCCTGCGTGAGATCGAGGCCCTCGCGATTCGGATGCGGACCATGTTGCGGGAGCTCTAGGGCAGGCACCTGCCCGGTGAGGCACAACACTAACTCCGCCAAGTCAATATCGTTGACTGTATTCGGGTCCCGTGTTTCAGCCGGCAAGGGTCACCGATGAGTATCGCGAACTCATTCAACCGTTTCGCCAAGAGGACCGCACCGCAGGGCATCCCGGCACCTTTGGGGTCGCGGTTGAGGTCAGTGTGATCTGGGCCATCACCCGGCCCAATCTTCGGTTTCAGCGATAGCTGGCAGCTCGTGATCAACACTGGTACAACCATCGTGACCTTCCTGATGGTCTTTCTCATCCAGAACACCCAGAACCGGGATAGTACGGCGATGCAGATCAAGCTCGACGAGCTGATCCGCGCCGGGAGAGGTGCTCACAACGAGCTAGTGGATTTGGAGGACCTGACCGAAGAGGAGCTCGAACAAATGAAGGCGCACTATTCCCGGCTGGCCGAACGGGCGCGCGCCAGGCTCCTAAGGCGGACCCGGGAATCGGAAGTGGGCGAGGATCAGGCCGAAACCGGCAAGGCCCGAGGGTCGGGGAAGGCAGCGACGAAGGCCTCTACCGCCTGAGGATCGAGCTGGGTGCCGGCCACCCGGCGCAGCTCGCGCATGGCGTCGCCCGGCGGCCTGGCCTCACGGTAGGGTCTCCGAGTCGTCATCGCGTCGAACGAGTCGGCCACCGCGACGATCCGAGCCTCGATCGGGATCTTCTCTCCCCGTAAGCCGTCGGGAAATCCCCCTCCATCCAGTCGCTCATGGTGCGAGCGGACGATCCGCAGAACATCGGGCGATTCGTGGGCCAGGGGAGAGAGCATCCGTTCTCCCAGAGCGGGATGCTCGGTGATCTGCCTGAACTCGTCGGCAGTGAGCGAGGTAGGCTTGTGCAGCACCGCCTCTCGGGTGCCGATCTTCCCAATGTCATGCAGCTCGCCGCCCAGTCGGATCCCGTCCAGCCCCACGCCAACGAATCCGAGCCTGGCCGCAGTGGCCACGGCGTAGCGGCTCACCCGAATAGAATGGCCCCGGGTGTAGGCGTCCTTAGCCTCGAGGGCCCGGGCCAGCATCTGGACGCCCTGGAGGAACAGCTCCTGAATCCGCTGGGCTTGTTCCTGCACCTGGCGCTCGAGGTGCTGCTGATAGAAACGGTTCTGGAGCACCAGCGCGCGCTTCTCCAATGCCCGAGTCACCCGGGCCTGGAGCTCGCCGAGCGAGATGGGCTTCAACAGGAAGTCGGCCGCGCCGAGGTGAAGGCAATCCACTGCGGTGGTGGTCTCGCTAATCCCGCTCAACATGATGACCGAGCTATCGGGAAAGCGTTCACGCACCGCCTCGAGGAAGCCCATCCCGTCGAGCTCGGGCATTCGCATATCCGAGATGATCAGGGGGATCTCGCCGGTCTGGTCGAGTACCTCCAGTCCCTCCTTGCCGGTGCCGGCCTCGAGACAGTTGAAGCCCTGAGCCGCCAGCATGCGCACGAGCGAGCGACGAACGCTGGGTTCGTCATCGACAATAAGACAGTTGGCGGAGCCGGCCACGACCGGCCTCGCATCCTGAGCGAGTGGCATGCGGCGGTATACCGATAAAAGGAGGGATGATGGATGCCACGAACATCCACCGGACCAACACTGTAAGTGCATCGGGCCGGAATGTCCACTGTCGGTCCTGTTGGCAGTATTATGGCAGCGGTCCCTCGCGATGCCGCTATACGCCAGAGAGCTTACTTTACACCAATGACCAACACCTTCGGCGCGCGGTCCACCCTCAAGGTCGGCAGTCGAGCTTTCGAGATCTTCCGGCTGGACGCGATGGCGACAGCGGGAAGCGACATCCAGCGGCTCCCGTACTCCCTCAGAATCCTTCTCGAAGATCTGCTGCGTACCGAGGACGGCGTCACCGTCACCCGGGACGATATCGAGGCGCTCGCGCGATGGTCGCCGGCAACGCCGCCCACCCGGGAAATTGCCTTTACCCCCGCTCGAGTGCTGTTGCAGGACTTTACCGGCGTGCCCGCGGTCGTGGATCTCGCGGCCATGCGCGACGCGATGGCCGACCTCGGTGGCGACCCGAGCCGGATCAACCCGCTGCAGCCGGTTGAGCTCGTGGTGGACCACTCGGTCCAGGTAGACGCCTTCGGCACGGCGCAATCCTTCGGCACGAACGTCGATCTCGACTACCAGCGGAACCGGGAACGGTATCAGTTCCTCCGCTGGGGACAGCGCGCGTTCGAGAACTTCCGGGTGGTGCCACCGAATACCGGTATCGTGCACCAGGTAAACCTGGAGTACCTCGCCCGAGTGGTGTTCACCTCGGACGAGAACCCCCAGGGCCGAACGGGTGAGCTCTCCCAGGCCTATCCTGACACGCTGGTCGGTACCGACTCGCATACCCCAATGATCAACGGACTCGGCGTCCTGGGCTGGGGCGTGGGAGGAATCGAAGCCGAGGCCGCAATGCTGGGCCAGCCGGTCTCGATGCTCATCCCGGAGGTCATCGGATTCCGGCTGGAAGGCCGGCTGCCCGAGGGCGCCACCGCCACCGACCTGGTCCTCACCGTCACCGAGCTGCTCCGGCGCAAGGGCGTGGTCGGCAAGTTCGTCGAGTTCTACGGCCCCGGACTCGGCAGCCTGGCACTGGCCGATCGGGCCACCATCGGGAACATGTCGCCCGAGTATGGTGCCACTTGCGCCATCTTCCCGGTAGACGACGTGACCCTCCAGTACCTCCGGTTCACCGGCCGGTCGGAGGAGCGCGTTCGGCTGGTGGAGGCCTATATGAAAGAGCAGGGACTCTTTCACACCGCGGCGTCGCCCGAGCCGGTGTTCACCGATACCCTTTCGCTGGATCTCTCCAGCGTCGAGCCCAGCATCGCGGGACCGCGGCGGCCGCAGGACCGGATCCGGCTCTCGGACGCAAAGCGGTCGTTCCGGGACGCCCTGCCCAGCCTGCTACCGGCCGGCACCCAGGCTCCTGGTAAGGACGGATCCAAGGGGTCGCCCCAAGGGCCGACGGCAATCGGGGTCTGGGGTGAGGGATCAACGGAATCGCCGGCGGCCCACGCCGTCATGCTGGAGGACGCCTCGGAGATCCTCGACCACGGCTCCGTCGTGATCGCCGCCATCACCAGCTGCACCAACACCTCCAACCCCGCGGTCATGCTGGCTGCCGGCCTCCTGGCCAGGAAGGCGGTCGAGCGCGGACTGGAGCGGAAGCCCTGGGTAAAGACGTCGCTCGCGCCGGGTTCGAAGGTTGTCACGGACTACTACGACCGGGCCGGGCTCACGCCCTATCTGGATCAGCTGGGCTTCAACCTCGTGGGCTACGGCTGCACCACCTGCATTGGCAATTCCGGCCCATTGCCAATAGAGATCTCCGATGCCATTCAGCGCCGCCGGCTGGTGGCGTGCGCGGTGCTATCCGGGAACCGCAACTTCGAGGGCCGGATCAACTCGGATGTGCGGGCGAATTATCTGATGTCACCGCCGCTGGTCGTGGCGTTCGCGCTGGCCGGCCGGATCGATATCGACCTGTTCCATGAGCCGCTGGGACACGATCCTCAGGGGGCGCCGGTCTATCTCCGCGATATCTGGCCGACCACGGCCGAGGTCGAAAAGACGCTCGCGTCATCGATCAAATCGGACATGTACCGGCGGAGCTATGGGGCGGTGTATGCGGGAGACGAGCGCTGGAATGCCTTGGAGGTGCCGGGTGGGGATCGCTTCGATTGGTCGCCCGGTTCCACCTATGTCAGGCGGCCACCGTACTTCGAGGGAATGTCAAAGGAGAACCCCGACAGGGTGGAGGAGATCCGGGGCGCCCGGGCCATCGCGGTCCTGGGCGACAGCGTTACGACCGACCACATCTCACCGGCAGGCAGCATCAAAAAGGACTCGCCCGCCGGGCGCTATCTGACGGCTCAAGGCGTATCTCTCGCCGACTTCAACTCATATGGCTCGCGTCGCGGCAACCATGAGGTGCTGGTGCGCGGCACCTTTGCCAATACCCGGATCCGGAATCGGCTGGCGCCAAACACTGAGGGAGGTGTGACCACGTACCTCCCGACCGGCGAGGTCCTGTCCATCTATGATGCGGCTATGCGCTACCAGGCGGACGGGACTCCCCTCCTGGTGCTTGCCGGGAAAGAGTACGGCTCCGGCTCGAGCAGGGATTGGGCCGCCAAGGGCCCGGCGCTCCAGGGGGTCCGCGCCGTGATCGCGGAGAGCTATGAGCGCATCCACCGCTCCAACCTGGTGGGGATGGGGATTCTTCCGCTCCAGTTTGCGCCCGGAGAATCGGTCGACACGTTGGGGCTCAGCGGCCGCGAGGTCTTCGATCTGGAGGGGCTCTCGGCAGCCATCGCATCCCGGTTTGCCGCGGGTCGCACCCTCACGGTCCAAGCGCGGCGGGAGGATGGGTCGAAGATTCGCTTCGACCTGACCATCCGGATCGACACCCCGCAGGAGGTCCTCTACTACCAGCACGGCGGCATCCTTCAATACGTCCTGCGTCAGCTGCTCTCGGGCCGGCAGAAGGCGCGGGCGATCGGTGGCGGCCCTGCCACCGTACCAGCGCCGAAGCCATCGACGCGAGGTGAGGTCGATGAAGGCTCGATCGACTCGTTCCCGGCGAGTGATCCTCCGGCGTATTAGCAAGGGCGGGAAAGCTTCCTTCCCGTCTTTCCCGCCTTTCCCGCCCTTCCCGTCTTTCCTCCGGCTCCCGAGGTCCTTATCTTGACCATCGCCTCGACTCCAGCACACCCCTGAGTAGCCGCTTACCCCGAAAGCCGACGGCATCGACGAGGAGCAGGAATGTCAGGTGTTGAAGCACGTCTCAGAGAGCAGTACAAGCGAGTGTACCGCGACCTCGATTCGGTGACGTGGTACCAAGTGATGCCCATCTTTCCCGGGGTCACCCAGCGGATGGTCAACATGGCGGGGGAGCGGCTGGCCCGGCTGGCTACCTCGCGCGGCTTCGTCACCATGCGTGCGGACCACCTGGAGTTCCGTTCCGCCGCGGTGGGGTCGAAAACCCACGCCAGTGCCTGAGCCCGGATTGGCTACGGCGAGTAGGCGGTGGGCTTCCGGCGGAGATCCTGGTCGAGCATCTGCCGTACCTTCAGGGCCAGCCCGGCGGGAGTGAACGGTTTCTGCTGAAACGGTGCGCCGGGATCGAGCAGACCGCGCTGGACCACGTCCTCTCCCGTATAGCCCGACATGTAGAGTATCGGCAGATCGGGATCCAGGGTTGCAAGGCCCTGGCCTAACTCACGCCCACCTATCTCGGGCATCACAACGTCCGAGATCACCAGATCAACTACCTGAGGGTGCTCCCGGATGTAGCGTAGCGCCTGGGCCCCATTTGCGGCTTCCACCACGTTGTAACCGTGATCCCGGAGGCCGCGGCAGGCCAGTTTTCGCACGACGTTCTCGTCCTCGATGACGAGGAGGGTTTCGGATCCGCCCGCGGGAACCGTGACAGCCTCGATAGCCGGTTGGTCCGGCTCGGAGGCCACCCTGGCCTGGGGCAGGTAGACTTTGAAGACGCTTCCCTCGCCCGGCTCGCTATAGACCCAGACGTACCCGCCGCTCTGTTTCACGATTCCATAGACTGTGGAGAGGCCCAGACCGGTGCCCTGGCCGATCGGCTTGGTGGTGAAGAACGGCTCGAAGATCCGCTCCTGCACGTTGTCATCCATACCGCAGCCGTTGTCGCTCACCGCGAGCATCACGTAACGTCCCAGCGGGATGTCCACTCCCCCGTGACGCTGGGCGTAGACCTCGTCCCAGACGGCGAGCGCCGTCTCGATCGAGACCCTCCCATGCCCGGTCATCGCATCGCGGGCATTGAGAACCAGATTGATGAGCACCTGCTCCAGCTGGCCGCGATCGGCGCGAATCTCTCCTGCCTCAGGCGAGAGCCGCAGCTGCAGGAGCTTGTCTTCGCCGAGGGAGCGGCGCAGCATCTTTTCCATCTCCGACACGACCGTATTGATCTGGACCATCTGCGGGCGGAGGACCTGCTGCCGGGTGAATGCCAGCAACTGGCGGGTGACGTCGGCCGCGCGGGTGCCGGCCCTGATGACTTCCTCCACGTCCGCCCTGCGGGGGTCGCCCGGCTCCAGACTCCGGAGCAGGAACTCGCTGAAGCCGATGACGCCCGTCATCATATTATTGACCTCATGGGCCACTCCGCCGGCCAGCTTGCCCGCGGCCTGCATGCGCTCCGCCCGCCGGAGCTGCTCCTCCACCCGCTTCCGCTCCGTGACGTCGCGATAAATGCCGCGCACAGCGGAGGGCACCCCATCCTTGAAGGTGCAGCTCAGGTTCCCCTCGACTGTGATCGCAGCGCCGGCCTTGGGCATGAAGACCAGCTCCACGTGATCGAGGCGTTCACCCCGGAGCACGCGATCAACGACCTCGGTGTAATACTCGCGGCTGTCGGGATGCACGATGTCGAGGAGCTGCATCCGGCCGATCTCGTCCTCGCCGTACCCGGTGCCCTGTTGCCAGGCCTTGTTTACGTACAGGAGCGAGCCCTCCGGCGCCGCCATGCACACCAGATCGGTCGCGTTGTCGAAGAGATCGCGATAGCGCTCCTCACTCTCTCGCAGCGCCAGGTCGGCCCGCTTGCGCTCGCTCACGTCCCGGGCATTGAGCACGATGCCCCGGATCGTAGCGTCGCTGAGGAGATTGCTGCCTACCGCCTCGAGCCAGACCGCCGAGCCGTCGAGGCGGCGCAGGCTGAACTCGATCGGGCCGGCTACGCTGGACTTGCCGTTGGTGTGCAGCAGGCCCCGCACCTTCTCCACGTGGCTGCTGTCGACGTACTCCAGCAGGCTGGTGCCCACGAGGTCGGCAGGGGAATAGCCGACGATGCGCTCGGCCGAGTCGCTGGCGTAGGTGATCGTGCCATTGGGAGCGAGGACCGTCACCAGATCGGACGAGTTCTGTACCAGTGAGCGGAACCGCCGCTCGCTCGCGGCCAGGGCTGATTCCGCCTGGACCTTTTCGGCCTGGGCGCGCTCCCGCTCCAGCGCGGCCTCGATGGCCGGACCGATCCGGGCCAGATTGCTCTTGAGCAGGTAGTCGGTTGCCCCCGCCTTCATGCATCCGACGGCCGTCTCCTCGTTCACCGAGCCGGTGACGATGAGGAAGGGGATGCTCGGCGCCCGCTCCCTGGCCAGAGAGAGCGCGGTCATGCCGTCGAAGCGGGGAAGGGTGTAGTCGGAGAGGATCAGATCGGGGCGGAATTCGTCGAGCTCGTGCAGAAATGCGTCCCGGCTGTCGACCCTGCGGGAGAGAAACGGAATACTGGCCTGCGCGAGCTCGTACTCCATGAGCTCGGCGTCCATCGGCACATCCTCGAGGATCAGGATTCGGAGCGGGTTTTCGGACATGCAGACCCAGTCAGGTATGGCGGCCGCCCTGCCGGGTAGCTGCGCACAACCCTATTATTGAGGTGATTCCGTAGACTGAAGTGTCGCCCAAGCGACGGGTAAGTCAAGCGGTACCCCCTGAATACCCGTTTTATACAGGTCTGTGATCTGTCTCACAGCCGATTGTCTGCCAAAACTCATGTTGGATAGTCTCCGTCCACAAGCATTAGCACTACTCGGGAGTTTTCATGCCGACTGAACCGTCGACCAGCAATGGTCGCAAGTCGAAGCGGCGGTCGGGGGCTCGTATTGTAACCACGCCCACCGACACGCTCGATACCGATCAACTGCTGGCAGTCCTCACGGCCATCCGCAAGGGCGACTTCACCGTCAAAATGCCAATGTCGAAGGTCGGGGTAGCCGGAAAAATCTCCGACACGCTCAACGACATCATCGACCTGAATCGGGAGACCTCCCGGGAGTTCGAGCGGGTAAGCCAGGCAGTCGGCAAAGAGGGCAAGATCGCCCAGCGGGCCCACCTTCAGGGGGCCGCCGGTGCATGGGCGGCATCGATCACTTCCGTCAACGCCTTGATCGGGGACCTGGTCCAACCGACCAGCGAGGTGGCCCGCGTGATCGGGGCGGTGGCAAAGGGCGACCTCTCCCAGACGATGTCGCTCGAGATCGAAGGCCGCCCGCTGATGGGAGAGTTCCTCCGGATCGGCAAGACGGTGAACGCCATGGTAGACCAGCTCAGCTCGTTTGCCTCCGAGGTGACCCGGGTGGCTCGCGAGGTGGGCACCGAAGGCAAGCTCGGCGGTCAAGCCCGGGTGAAGGGCGTGGGCGGGACCTGGAAGGACCTCACCGACAACGTAAACTCGATGGCCGGGAACCTGACGGCCCAGGTCCGCATCATCGCCCAGGTGACCACGGCGGTGGCGAACGGCGACCTGTCGAAGAAGATCACCGTGGACGTGAAGGGCGAGATCCTCGAGCTCAAGAACACCATCAACACGATGGTGGACCAGCTCAACTCCTTCGCGTCCGAAGTGACCCGCGTCGCTCGCGAGGTGGGTACCGAAGGCAAGCTCGGCGGTCAGGCGCAGGTGAAGGGCGTGGGCGGGACTTGGAAGGTCCTCACTTATAGCGTGAACAGCATGGCCGGCAACCTGACGGCCCAGGTGCGCAACATCGCCCAGGTGACCACCGCGGTCGCTAACGGCGACTTATCCAAAAAGATCACCGTGGACGTGAAGGGCGAAATCCTCGAGCTGAAGAACACTATCAACACCACGGTTGACAAGCTCAACTCCTTCGCCTCGGAAGTCACG
>JBBQXQ010000128.1:0-9135 GCA_038209515.1 Gemmatimonadales bacterium | reverse complement strand
TGTGCTCCGCTTGATTATCGCTGTACTTCTTGTCCCGGCCAAACTCGACGTACCGCCAGAGCGGATCCGGTACCTCAATGCCGCTGTAACGGCATTGCCAAACCAGCGGGGCATAGGTGTCACGCATGTTGACGAACGGCTCCTTCGCTGGATCGAAATAGGACCGGTGCCGCAGGATTTTGGGCCGACCCGATTCGTCCAGCTCATCGCCGCCCCCGTCGCCGTAGCAGAAGAAGGCGGCGGACCTGCCCTCCAGGTGGTTCTGGCTCAATTGGTCCCATTCAGGAGAGTGCTCTAGCCGGATCGCGAGCGCCGGGTCCTTATGGGCAATGAGGTCTTCCTGCGGATTTCCCCCATTCATGCATACCAGTCGGTCGAACATCGCTTTGAGATTGCTGCTGGAGCTATACCAGTTGACCGGCCCAATAATGGCCCAGGCGTCCGCCAAATCGAGGCGGGAGTACAGGTCGAGGTTCCACATCAGATCGGGCTGACCCCGGCTCCCTTTCTTGTAGCAGTTACATGGCCAGACGCACAGCGCCATCGAAGTCGAGACGCACGCATTGCAGGTCCGGATCTGTTCTCGGTTCCATACGTTTCCCAAATCCTCCAGGTCGATCTCCCACTCCTGCGGTAGACGGTCTCCCATGCGGAACATCAGGGCCCGGGCCTTGGAGTCGATGCCCGGGCAGTCGTATTGGCGCCGGTCTGAGCCGGCGATGATGAACACCCGGAAAGGTCGGTCGTTGGGCGGCAGCTTGCCGTTGGCGTCGTTGGGTTTCATGACGGTGGATAGTGGCCGTATCAGATCGTTCGTTCGTCGGAGGGAAGAAGTCACCCGCGGACCGCTGCCGTGGCAGCTCCGCAGGTCAAGCTAGCAAAGGGCTGCGGATGCGCCACATCAGTCAGCCGTGCCTGCCAGGACGACTGGCGCGTGGAAGGGACTATGAGGCGCAGGAAACACCCTCTTGCACCCATCCGCCCGTCACCGTACCACGACGGTCGCTTTCATGAACGGGTGCAGCGTGCAGTGATAGGTGTAGGTGCCAGCACGGTCAAAGGTGTGACGCCAGACTGCGTCGGAATTGATCACCCCAGAATCAAAGCTGTTGTCGTCACCGGTCACGGTGTGAGGGACTTGGTCTTGATTGCTCCACGCGATCGTGGTGCCGGTGGCCACTTCCAGCTTGGAGTCCGTATACGCCATGCTGCGCATCGCTGTTGGCACGAGTCTCTCCTCGTTGGACGGCCTGGGACGTGCAGCTGTCGGACGGGGCGCGCGTCGTCCAAAGTAACGCGCCAACGTGAATGGAATGGTGAACTCGAAGCCATAACGCACTTGGTCGCCGCCCCGGGAGGCGCCCTCGAGTGTCGCGGTGTTGGTGTTTGATGCCTGGAGAGAAAAGGTATGGGGAGTATTGGGGATGGCAATCTGCAAGCCACCGCTCCAGGCGATCTTCTCCCCTATGGACTGATCCCTCTGGGTGAGCGAAACAACGTCGCCGGCTAACGCGAGGTTCCGCGTCAGCTGTAAGGTCGAGCCAGCACCCAACGCGACTTGGGCCTTGCCGCCTGAAGGGGCCTTGAGCAGCCGCCCCACACCTATCACGCGCATCGGTCCGAAGTGCCGGGCCAACGAGACCTCGCCGTCCAGCCCTCGAGCGGCCAGGTTGTACCCCAGCTGGGCGCTGAGATCCAACGGCGCGCCGTCATGTTGCCAGATCGGGCTGATGCGGCCAAAGAACTCCCATTCGTTAGGGTACAGCGGGACCAGCGTCGAATTAGTGGAGTAGTAGAATCCCACCAGCGTCTGTCCGGGCAGACCCGCGGCCAGCACGAACGTCGGAAAGTTGGAGACTTTTCGGATTGGGGCGTCGCTGCGCATGAATCGATGCAAGAAGTTGAACTGCACCGTTCCCTGTCTGACGACCCAACCTCCCGACAAGTTTGGAGACCGGTCAAGCAGAGACTGCGCCCAGCCCGTGGTGTAATTGGAGAGTCCTAGCAGGATAAAAACGGCGACCGAGGAGCGGCGGTGCGAGCACATAGCGAAGCTCCCAGACTACTGGAGACGTTTCACCGGACGACGATGGTTCCACTCATCGCCGCTCCGTGGACTGCACAGTCATACCGGTAACTGCCGAGCGCCGTGAATGTGAACGAATAGCTGGTGCCGTTGCCGGTAAGAATCGTGCTGCTGGTGAAGCCGGGGGCTCCCTCAGATTCGATGCCGTGGGCGGTCGGTCCGGTATTGACCCACATCTACGTCACACTCGCCCCTACCCCAGCCGTATCGATTGCTGGGTCCACGGTCCCATTGCGGTTGCCCCTGAAAAAGATGTTTCCAACTGAGACGCCTTCCCCCCCGGTGGAAGGGGCAGTATGCTCGCTGAAGCAGCCGGCCAAGACAGCGGCTGTCAGCATCACCGGCCACGAAAGCCACGAACGCATATACGGTAGACCGGATGGCCAGCGAGCTTATTCCCGCGGAGGTTCTTCGGGAATAAACCTCGCAGTGATGCCGTCGTCACATACAGGCGGCGAACCCTCCCTCCCACGAGTGCAGCGAGCCTTCATGCCCCCGCTCAGCTCACGTCAAGTAATGACTGTCCTTGCCCTCGCTCTCCCGAGCCAGGCGTCGCCGCAGCGCCCCGCCGACACGGCCGCGAATGTGCAAGTGCAGATGCGGCACGTCGATTTTCATGTGGATTCGAGCATCGTGCTCCGCATCGGCTACCTGCGCGGCGAGCTGCAGCCCACCGCGCCGGACCGTTCGCCGGACTTCGACGACAAGCACTCGTTCGTCCTGGGGATCGACTCGGCCCAGATCGGAATTACCCCCCGTGGGCTCGGCGATCTGCTGAACCGCTACACGTTTGCCTATCCTGGGGCGCCGCTCCGTAAGCTGACCATAAGCATTGAGAAGGGACGGCTCAAACAGCAGGGCGAGATGCGGGGGATCTCGTTCAGCGTCGTGGGTGATCTCAGCCTTACACCGCAGGGTGAGCTCCGTCTGCATCCGATCTCCACCAAGGCCGCCGGAATAGGGGTGGGTGGACTCATGAAGTTCTTCGGCATCCACCTGGAGAAACTGGTGAAGGTGAAAGAGGGTCGCGGGGTGCGGATCGATGGGAACGACTTTCTTCTTTCTCCCACCGAGTTGTTGCCCCCGCCCCGGATAAAAGGGCGGATCGTTGCCGTCGAAGTGCGGGACAGCGAGATCGTCCAGGTGTTCCACACGGCATCAAGAGTTCCGGCCCGCTCCCTGGCGGTACCCGACCCAAAGGCTCCAAACTACATGTACTACCAGGGCGGTGTGCTGCGTTTTGGCAAGCTCACGATGCGACGTGCCGATCTCCTGATCGTCGATGCCGTACCCAGTGATGCTTTCGACTTCTTTCTGGACCAGTACAATGCTCAGCTGGTGGCCGGATACTCCAAGAACACGCCGAATCACGGACTGATCGTGGTGATGCAGGACTACCGGAGAACGCCCCCACTCCGGGGGAAAGCGAGCAAGCCGTCTCCTTAAGAGTTACGTCGGGAATATCCTGACGGGTCTAACCGTCTACTAGAATGACCAGACGCACGCGGCCTCAAAGACAGGGCGAGAGCCTTTGCATCGAACCGAGCATACTTCCGCCTCGCAGGATCGTTTTCAGGAGCTGGTCCAGCCTCACCTGAGCCGGCTCGTCGGCTTCGCCTCCCGGCGACTGAACAATGCAGCCGACGCCGAGGACGTGGTCCAGGACGCTTGTACCCGGGCCTGGCTCGCCTTCGCCCAGCTTCGCGACGAGTCGCTGACGCTGCCGTGGCTGTACCGGATCCTTCGGTCGACGCTTAGCGATTTTGTCGATAAGCAGACCCGCCGCGAGCAAATTGCCCCAACCCTGGCTCTCGAGCGGGTCGGAGACGACGCCACCGGCAGCGGAGAGGCTGGTCCACTCGAGCACCTGATCGCGTCGATCTCGAGCGAGCGAGTACACGAACTGCTCCTGATGCTGCCGGAGGAGTTCGCTCTGGCGATCGAGCTCCATGACCTGGAGGGTCTTCGCTACCGCGATGTGGCCGAGACGACAGGGGTGCCTACCGGCACTGTCATGAGCCGCATCCACCGGGGGCGAAAGCTTTTGGCCGCACTTATTCTCATGGATGATGGTCTCCGGGATTTCGCGGGCCTGAAATCGGGGCAGGCTGAGCATCACCTCAACAAGAGACGGGCATGACCGAGGGCACTGACGGGATCCGGCCCGACGCGCGGCACCAGACGATAGCTGGCTTCTTGGGGGCCTACGCTGACGAGGAGCTCGCCGCCGCCCTGAGGCGTGAGGTCGAATCGCACATTACGCAGTGCGACGAATGCCGCCGCGAGCTGCGGCTCCAGCTTGCGCTCCGAGCGCGGCTCCAAGCCGAGGACCCCACCCTGCCGCCTCCCGCTGTGGTGGAACGCCTCCGCGCTCATCTGAAGACGCTCGGAAGAGATACAGGGAGTTACACTGACCAGGTTGCGACGCGACGTGGGCTCGGGGTCCTCTCCGGGCTCTCGGTTGGTATGCATGCCCTTGTCAGCTGGGGTGGATGGCTCATCGCCGCGGGCCTGGCGGCATTCTGGATCCTCGGGGGGCATAGACCTGCAACTCAGGGGATGGGCATGTCCATGGGGCCACTCACGCCGGTAGCCGTGGACAGCATCCCGGAGCCTATCGCCGATGCCGCAATCGAGGATTTCCGCCGGCTGACTGCTGAGGACTTGCCCCGGGGTCCACACCTGGCCGCGGTACGCGCCGAAGTGTCGTTCTCGGTCCCCGCGCTCCGCTCGGCACACATGCGCCTGATCGGAAGCTGGACGACTGAAATTAATGGCGTGCAGGCGGCGGTTCTCGCATACCGATGTCACGACCGCCTAGTCGTCCAGTACGTCATCCCCGAGCACGTCTTCTTCCGTCCCCCTCGAGTCCGTCAAGCCATTGCGGCCGCGGGACTGTACGCTGCGGGTCAGGGGAAGGTGCACGCCATCGCCTGGCCCGGTACGGACAACGGTTCGTTCCTCGTTGGCGAGTTCACGGCAGCCGAGCTCGCAGCGATGCGTCTCTGAGGGAATAATCTCCTCGCTTGCCCGGTCTACATCGGTAGGAATCGATGAAGCGGGCAGATCGTTGCGTATTGTCACTGGCGAGGAGACTACAATGAACCTCCGTCTGAAATTGCTAATGCTCACGGCCGCTGGGGTCGTCGGTTGCTCCAGCAGTAGCACTGGGCCGACTCCTGGAGGCGGGGGAGCACCGGGCACCGTGACGATTGGAAACATCTTCTTTTCGAGCGAGCATAATGGGACGCGAAACCCCGCGGTCGATACTGTGACGGTGGGCACCACGGTGACCTGGACGTGGACGAACACGGGGTCCACGCTCCACAGTGTGCTTTCCAAGGGCTCTCCGACTTTTACCAGCAGTGCCACGATGTCCGGCAATGGAAAGACCTACAGTTTGGCGTTCACTACGCCCGGCACGTACACGTATGATTGCGCAGTCCACGGGGAGCAGATGACCGGAACGATCGTGGTTCAGTAGCATGGTTGGCTAACGGCCTTCACGAACCCCCCTAAGCCTCGGCTCGGCTTTCCCGCCGCATCGAGCTATTGAGAGACTCCCTATGCATCGAGTATCTCGTTGTTTCACGCTGCTACCGCTGGCCCTGTTCGTCGTTGCCTGCACCGACTCGGACTCTCGGTCGCCGACGGAGGCTGCTGACAGCAAGCCGGCGCCCAGCCAGTCACATAATGCCGTCGGTGGTGCCGAATTTGGCTTCACGGCCGGCTGGCTCGCTGGCAAGACGGTCCAGTTCTTCTACCACAAGCCATTCTTTTGCCGCACGCCGGTCGAGGACGGCAACCCGGTAGGCTCAACGACCGACTGTGAGGCGGGCTCGGATGGTACCGTCGATCCGCGGCCGGGCAATATCCCGACGCTCTTCGTCATGACCCCGCTCGGCTTCCGACCCCACGAGTCCACGCTTCAGTGCCCGGTCGTCGGCCACTGCATCAATCACCCCTCCACCATCGATCTCTCCCGCCTCTTTGGGCCGACCACAGCCAACGCGCCGCTGCCCGCGCACAGTCACATCGTGGATCGGGTCAGTGGTAACTGGTGGGAGCTGGCGGTCGTCGGGGTGAAAGATCTCGCGACCTGGAATCAGGTCGTGGCGGGGAAGAGTCTGGCAACCGTTCGGGCATTGCAGGCCGCCGATCCGAATGGCGCTCACATCACGGGAGACACGCCGACCAACGCGTATCTCTTCTTCGCCGTGCGGCCCTAGCCACGCAGCGGCACAGCAGGGAGCTACGCCACGGTCTGCCCGCAAGAGCTGTCGACACAGGCCACTCGTTCGCGAGATGCTCAGCGCCGGACCGGCATCGGAGTATCTTATGGCCCGAGCGTGGTAGTCTCACTCGTGGGTGGCGTGCTCGTGATGGCCGGTGCGCTGCTCCCATGGCTCACGCTCTTTGCCGGGCTTCAGCGGTACAGCGGGATGGTGGGGTGGTACGGGCGCGCCATCTTCGCGAGCGGCGCGCTCGTGGTGGCGGGCGCGCTGTGGCGGCGTGGGCGACCGCCGTGGTGGCTCCGCCGCATGATCACAGGACTCGGCCCGGTGCTCGTCGTTTTCAGTGGCTGGCTGCTCCTCGGGCTACATCAGATCATCCAGCACGGCGCGTCACCGATGCTGGTGCCGAGGGCGGGGCCTGGCCTGTTCCTGGTCCTCGCGGGGGCAGGGTTACTCAGTATCGCCCCCGCGGTTTCGATGTGCGGCATGTGCCGAGCGCTGGCCCGACGTTTCCGGGAGCCGACTGCGGCAGCAGACCTGGTTACCGCTGTCAGTCCCGCTGCCGGGCGCAGGGCCGTAAGCACAAGTCACGCGGTCCAAGGGACCATCAAATCGATGGCTCGCGAATGATGGAAAGAAGGGGGACGAGATGCGACGCAAGAAACCCGTTTTCATGCTCACGAATGCGAGCGAGGAGCCGCCCCGAATCGGGGTTCAGTAGCATGGCCGGCTACCTGGCAATCGTTCTTCTCGCCATGGTGACTGTCGTGTCCCCAGCCCAGCAAACAGGACCGGTCGGCAAGTTGAGCGCCGGAAAGCTCAGCTTCGACGCTCGAGCGACCAAGGGGCCCTTCGTGGGCACGACTACCACGATGTCCGGAGAAATGACCGGTGGGACCGATCTGTCCACGGTTCGCGGCTGGGTCGAGGCGCCGGTGCGGACACTCAAGACTGGCAACGATCATCGCGACCGGGATCTCAATAAGTCCATGGAGACCGACAAGTACCCCACCATGCGCTTTGATTTGACTGGCGTGACGCCTACACAGGGGTCTGGCGACAGCATCCCGGTCACCCTCAGCGGCGACTTACTGCTTCACGGGGTTAAGCGGTCGGTCGAACTGCCGGGGTGGGTCCGGCTGAAAAAGAACCAGGCCCAGCTGCACAGCGACTTTCCGCTCAATGTGAAGGACTACAAGGTCGGAGGGCTCAGCAAGTTCTTCGGCCTCTTCAAAATGAACCCCAATATCACCGTACACGTAGATCTGACCTTTCTGCTTCCGCGAGCGTAGAGTGCTCATGCCGAGGTCGTGAAACACAAAACCCGACGTAAAACCAGGCAGCGCCGCGTCGTCATTACCGGCCTGGGCGCGATCACCCCGGTGGGTATTACCCAGCGGGGCCTCTGGAATGGCATTCTGGCTCGGAAGTCTGCCGTGCGCACTCTCACACGGTTTGATCCGTCCGAGTTCCGAAGTCACATTGCCGCCGAGGTGCGGGACTTCGTTCCCGAGGAGTTCCTTGACCGCAAACGGGCGAAACGGCTCGACCGATTCGGGCAGTTTGCGGTGGTCAGCGCTCAATTGGCGGTGCTGGACGCTGAGCTCAGACTCGAGCGGGAGAACCGAGAACGCATCGGCTCGATGATGGGGAGTGCGCTTGCGGGTGTCGCCTACGCGGAAGAGCAACTCGGCAACTTTCTTCGGGTCGGCGTTCGAGCAGTCGATCCACTCCTTGCCCTCACCGTTTTCGGTGGAGCGGCCAGCTGCAACATTGCAATAGAGTTCGGGCTCCGCGGTCCGAACATGACGAACGGGATGAGCTGCGCGGCCGGCGCAATCGCCATCGGTGAAGCCTTCCGTCAAATTCGGGGGGGCTACGCAGATATCATGCTCTGCGGCGGGGCCGAGGCCCCCCTTGCGCCGCTCTGCTATGGCGCATTCGCGCTGAATCGGGCCATGTCCACTCGCAATGACGACCCGGAACACGCGTGTCGCCCGTTCGACCGTACTCGTGACGGCTTTGTAATGGGCGAGGGAGCGGCAGTACTCGTCCTAGAGGAGCGCGAGCGGGCGCTCGCACGGGGAGCAAAGGTATATGCGGAGGTAATCGGATATGGCTTGACGAATGACGGCTACCACATGACAGCGCCGCTTGAGAATGGGAGCCAGGCTGGTCGGGCCATCGCGCTCGCTCTTACCGATGCACAGCTGGTTCCGGGCGAGGTACAGTATCTCAATGCGCACGGCAGTTCGACACTACTGAACGACCCGACCGAGACTCGAGCGATCAAGCACGTCTTTGGCTCGAACGCCGAATGCCTGCGGATCAGCGGAACAAAGGGTTACTATGGGCATGCATTGGGGGCATCCGGCGCCATCGAGGCAGCGATCTGTGCCCAATCTCTAATGGCGGGATGGCTGCCACCTACGCTGAACTTGGAATCCCCGGACCCCGAGTGCGACCTGCGCTACGTCCGGGGCGACGGCTGCGATGCACAACCCGAACACATAATTTCGACCTCCTTCGGCTTCGGGGGGATCAACGCCGTCCTGGCCTTCCGTCGAGCCGGTTAGCTTAAGCTCCAGAGACTGCCGCCCTTTCGCGCCCAGTGATTCCCCTCACCGCACTCTTTCTCTCCCTGGGACTCGATACCTTTGCCGTCGCGGTAGGGCTCGGCGTGCTCGGACTGCCCCGCGCTCGGTGGGCTGCAACTGGACTGACCTTTGCGGTTTTTGAGGGTGCGATGCCGGCCGTTGGCCTTTTGCTTGGTCGGCATCTTACCGGCATCCTGGGCAACGTGGCGGCCTATAT
>JBBQXQ010000127.1:0-9156 GCA_038209515.1 Gemmatimonadales bacterium | reverse complement strand
GTCCGCACCACGATTTCCCGGCGCCGGACTGCGACTTCAGCCCGGCTACCGCGAGCCTGGGCTCGGGCAACAGCGGTTCGGGCCCCGAGCGTTCCGGGCCAGGGGAATTCCTGCGACAGCTCCACGTCGACTTCGGTAAAGTCGCTCTCGTGGAAGGCAAACCGTGGCAGAGTCAGATCCATGACGCCCGCGGAGAGCATCGGGTCGGGCAGTGCGCCGGCGGGGCGCACCCGACGTGCCGCGGCGCGGGCCATGGCACGGCTTGCCTCGAGTGATGGATTAGCGGCCACAGCCTCGGCGGTGAGCCGTGCCAGAATGGTATCTGGCGGCGTTGCCTGGGCTCGCAGCGGGAGGGGCGTTGCTCCACCTATGAGCGCCACCGCCAAGCTGCCGGCAAGAGCGGCAGTCATGAATGTTGTAAGAGATCGGGAATACATCGTACGCCTCCCAACTGGTTGCCAAGCATATGGTCTGAAGCCCGGCGGGTGCTGCCGGAGTCAACGACCACCGCCCCCGAATGACCAAGGCGTGTCGAGACCAGGCCCGGCGCAGGTGCGCTTGGCCAGCTACTCAGCTGTAACTGAGATCAGACTTTGGGAGGGTGAAACGGTGGCGCGGAAAAGATATCAGCAGGGGTGTTGCTACCCGCGATTGCAGGCGCTGGATGCAGGGATGCGACCCGCACTAATTGACCAGCAAATGCAGGCACCGCTAAAGACGCAGGAGCGCATGCGGCTGCCATTGGGCAGGGTTGGGAAGATAAAGGCACTGTCTGCGTTACGCTGTGACCCGGCACTCTGCCGTGCTCCGGCATCTTGCACTCCTGCTGGGCTGGCTGCCACGCCAGACCCAAACAGGCGGCGGCCCCCAGCACAGGCTGGAACTGGAAAACGAGCAGGACAGCGGCGAACAGTGACCTCATGGCTCGGAACGCTACTTCCTCGGGATGCGGAACTCAAGCGGGGAATAGCTACGGGCAGCAATTACTGCAAGAAGAGCGCCCACGGGCCCCGTCGACGCCCTATTTCGCAGCCGGTTCGAGGTGGCCCTCCGGTTGCGAGCGGAGGCCGGGCCAGACTAACCTACTGACGCCTGTAGCCGCTATCCTCATTCCGGAGACGGTTCGATGTCCTTGCTCGTCCTTCTGTTCGCGTCACTCGGGGCGGCACTGATCCTGGGAGCGCTGACCTTTGTGTCTACCCTCATCGGTGTCTTGGTCACGGCCATGATCGTGCTGATGTGCGGACCGCTCATCGACCGTTACCTGGCAAGGCGCAATCGCCGGTCTACAGGCCAGTAGTCTCTCACTCGGCGACCTCGCTCTCCGGCGTGGTGGCGGATCGTAAAGCCGCGTCATAGTTCATCTTGAGGCTGCCCTGCATCTCCCGCAGTCCTCTCACCTTGAGTGGCAGTCCCCCGCTTCCTCGGACCAGCATCCCCATCCGACCCGCGGTGTCGGCCAGGCCACCCAGGCTGAGCGCGGCGGCGTTGCCCTTGATGTCGTCGAGTAGCCGGCCAAGTCCGCGGAGGATGGCCTCATCCACCCGCGCACTCGCCATCTGCTCCACAAGGCTATAAATCCGCTGGAGCTTCGGCACCAAGAGCTCGAGATAAGCCAACTGGGCTTGCTGGCGGCTGGAAAGTTTTTGGACCATTGTTGAGATAGGTTGGGAGCAGCCAGAATCTAACGCATTAGCCACTCCGCAGTGTCTCAGGCTGAATCCTGGATCGAGCCCATCCGTAGTAAGAAGACGCTTCTCGAGTTTGCCTGATCTAGTCGCCCTCCGCAGGCAGGCCCGGGGTGTCGATTCCGGGGTCTCCCGAACGACGAGACTATAGAGCGTGGACATCAGAGGACATCGTCTGACTCCGTGAATACCGTGCCTGACCAATGACGCGGGACTGAATCAATGAAGATTTCGGACCTCTCGATTCGCCGGCCGGTGCTGGCCAGCATGCTCAGCCTGGCGCTCGTGCTGTTTGGCGCCATCGGGTACACCCAGCTCGCCGTTCGCGAATTTCCGGACGTCGATCCGCCCATCGTGTCGGTCAGGACGGTGCTCCCGGGCGCGAACCCGCAGGTCGTCGAGTCCGCCGTCACGGACATCCTGGAAGAGGAGCTGAGCACCGTCGAAGGGCTCCGTACCCTGACCAGCTCGAGCGCTGAAGGAGTCAGCAACATTACCCTCGAGTTCAATCTCGAGCGAGGTGTCGAGGCTGCCGCGCAAGACACCCGGGACAAGGTTGCCCGGATCCGGGAACGCCTTCCTGAGGATGTCGAAGAGCCGGTGGTAGCCAAGGAGGACGCGGATGCCCAGCCCTTCTTCTGGCTGGCACTGTCCGGCGAGAACTACGATTTGCTTCAGCTGTCCGATATCGGCGACCGGCTGGTCAAGAGCCGGCTGCAAAGCCTGGCCGGCGTCGGGCAGGCTCGGATCTTCGGCGAGCGCCGGTTCTCGATGCGAGTCTGGCTTTCCCCTTCGGAGCTTTCCGCGAGGGGGCTCACGGTTCAGGACGTCCAGCAGGCCATCCGTACCCGCAACGTTGAAGTGCCAGCCGGACGGATCGAGTCGGAGCGTCGTGAGTTCACCGTCCGTTCTCTGGGCGAGCTCAAGACCCCGGAAGAGTTCGGCAACCTGGCGGTGAGCAACACCAACGGGATCCTGGTCAAGTTGAAGGACCTGGGCCGGGTGGAGTTGGGGGCCGAAGACGAGCGGAGCGCCCTGCGCTACAACGGGACGCCTGCCGTGGCAATAGGAGTGGTTCGCCAGTCAAAAGCCAATCTGATCTCGGTGTCTGAAGCCATCCGCGCCGAGCTCCCAAGGATCCAGGCCTCACTTCCACCTGGAGTGGCGATCAACACCGCGTTCGATCAGTCGATCTTTGTGAAGCGCTCCATCCAGGAAGCCGAGGAGACGCTGGGTATCGCCGCGCTCCTGGTGGTGATCATCATCTTCATCTTCCTGCGCAACCTGCGGGCAACGATCATCCCCGGGCTGGCCATTCCGACGTCGATCGTGGCGGCGTTCGCCATCATGTATTTCCTGGGCTTCTCCATCAATAACTTTACGCTGCTGGCCCTGACGCTAGCCATCGGCATCGTGGTGGACGACGCGATCATTGTGCTGGAGAACGCCTACCGGCACCAGGAGGAGCTGAAGGAAAGCCCGGAAGAGGCCGCCATCAACGGCACCCGGGAAATCGCCTTCGCGGTGCTGGCAACCACCATCTCGCTGGTGGCGGTCTTCACCCCGCTCGCCTTCCTCAAGGGCTCGACCGGCCGGCTATTCAACGAGTTCGGGATTGCAGTGGCCGGTGCGGTGATTATCTCGGGCTTCGTTGCACTCACCCTGACGCCCATGCTGTGCGCCAAGGTCCTGCGCGTGCCCCAGCGTCACGGGCGGCTTTACCGTGCCCTGGAGGACGGGTTCAATCGGCTCGCGTCCGGCTACGCCCGCACGCTGAGACTCGCCCTCCATCACCGGCTAGTTGTAGTGGGTATTGCCTTCCTGACGACCCTGAGCGCAGTCCTGGTCTTCCGCACCCTGAAGCGCGAATTCGTGCCGCCGGAGGACCGGGGCTGGTTCTTATCCTTCATCATCGCGCCCGAGGGGTCCTCGCTCGCCTACACCGACGGCTACCAGCGGCAAGCCGAGGCCATTCTGGCCAAGACCAAGGGGATCAACAGCTACTTCAGCGTCGTCAACATCGGTGACGGGGTGAGCCGTGGGATCATCTTTACCCCTTTGGACGACTGGTCCAAGCGCAACCGCTCGGTCCAGGAAATCATCGGCGAAGTGCAGGCTCAGTACTTCGGGATCCCCGGGGTGTTCGCCTTTGCCAACAACCCGCCCGCATTTGGTTGGGGTAGCCCGGTGAACTTCGTGATTCAGCATCCTGATTTCGAGATGCTATCACGGGGCAACGACACCCTGCTGGCGCGGGCCCGCCAGATTCCCGGACTGATCAACGTGGACAGCGATCTGCGGGTCAATAAGCCCCAGCTCACCGTCAGTTTTGACCGGGATCGAGCGGAGGACCTCGGGGTGCCGGTCTCCGACGTGGCCACCACGCTCCAGGTTCTTCTCGGCGGCAACAAGTCCAGCACGTTCACCCGGGCCAACAAGCAATACGACGTGATCGTGCAGCTGGATCCGCGGGCTCGCGCGACACCGAGCGATATGACAGGTCTCTACGTGAGGGGCCGGGGTGGCGAGTTGGTGAAGTTGGAGGCCCTGGCGAGCGTGCAGGAGGGAGTCGGCCCTCGCGAGCTCAATCACTTTGACCGGGTGCGCTCCGCTACCCTGACGGCGAGCCTCGCGCCCGGCTTTACCCTGGGCGAGGCCATCGACTCTCTGACCCGCATCGCGAAAGAGGTCCTTCCCCGTGGAAGCAGCACGGCGCTGGCCGGGGAGTCGCGGGAGCTGGAGGAGAGTGGCTCGGCGCTGTACTTCGCGTTCCTGCTCGCCCTCGTGGTCGTGTTCATGGTGCTTGCGAGCCAGTTCGAGTCGCTGGTGCACCCGTTCACAGTGCTGCTGGCCGTGCCCCTGGCCGTGACTGGCGCGCTCTTCACGCTCAAGCTGGCCGGCTCGACCCTGAACGTGTACAGCCAGATCGGGATGATCCTGTTGATCGGCCTGGTCTCCAAGAACTCGATTCTGCTGGTCGAGTATATCAACCAGCTCAAGGAGCGTGGGATGAGCACGGTGGACGCCGCGCAGGAAGCCGGCCGCATCCGTTTCCGGCCAATCCTCATGACCTCGGTCGCAACCGTGATGGGTGCGCTGCCCATCGCGCTGGGTCTAGGTGCCGGCTCGCTGAGCCGGCGGCCCTTGGGCTACGCCATTGTGGGTGGCCTGATCTTCTCCACCCTGCTCACCTTGTACGTCGTACCCTCGGTGTACGTGATCTTTGATGGACTGCTGGAGCGGTCCCGCCGGCGGCAGCAAGCCCGCCGCGCTGCTCTCGCGCCGGCCGAGGCCGAGTGATGCTGTTCCTGCTTATCGCGCTTCAGGCCGCTGCCCCTGCCGGTCGCTCCGATTCGGTGCCGGCGGCGGATTCGGTTCCCCGCATCACCCTCGGCGAGGCAATCCGTCGCTCGACCCAGCTCGACCCCGATTATGTCCGCGCACTGGGTCAGATGGATGATGCGGAGTGGGGCCGCCGCGCGGCGGTGCTGGCCTTCGTGCTTCCCTCCGTCCAGGTCGGACTGGACGAAACCAAGTACTCCCAGGCTTTCTTCAACCCGGCCAACCCCGCGAATCCCACCAGCACGCTCGTGGTGGGACGGGCGAGTGCGCGGTATGAGCTGAGTTTCCGGAAGTTCAGCGAGTTGTCGAGGACCAAGGCGGAAATGGCGAGCGCCGATGCAGGCGAGGTCGAGCAGCGTTATCGGACGGCCTTGGAAACGGAATCGAGCTACTACGATGTCCTGGTGAATCAGGAGCTCACCCGGGTGGGCCGGGAGCGCGTGAGCCGGGCCCGTGAAGGGCTGACTGTGGCCCGGGCCCGCGTATCATCGGGGGCAGCAGTGCCCACCGACTCCCTGCAGCTTGTCCTCGAGTTGATCCGCTCGCGGGTCGAGGTCCTGCGGCAGGAGAATGCCCTCCGCCGGGCCCAGCTCGAGCTCGGCCGCCGGGTGGGCGCGGCGGGGCCAATGGATGGAATGGCGGCGGACACTCTGCCGCCGCCGGAACTGCCGCTCACCCTTCCGGAAGCCCTGCGCGTGGCTTTGGATCAGGGGCCGCAGTATCGTACGGCGCGGGCCAATGAGAGCGCCGCCGAGGCTGATCTCAAGTCCCAGCGGGGAGACTACTTGCCAACGTTGAGCGTTGGCGGGCTGCACCAGCGGTATGACACCCAGCTCTTCCCCGGGGCGGCGAATATATCCTCCCTGACCTTCAGCGTTTCCTTGCCAATCTGGGACGATGGCCTGCGCGAAATCGAGATCACCCGTGCGCGGGTAAACCGCGATGTGACGCGAGCCGTGCGGAACGATCTCGAGCGCGTTGTTCGCCGCGACGTCACCGATGCATACGACGTGTATCAGACCAGCCGGATCGCGGTGGATCTCGCCAAGGTCGGAGTCACCGTGGCGCGCGAGACGTATCGCATGCAGGAGCTGCGCTATCGCTCGGGCGCCAGCACCATCCTCGACCTGCTCGACGCCCAGGTCAATCTTGCCCAGGCCGATGCCGGACTGGTGCAGGCTCGCTACGCCAACCGTCTTGCGTTGGCGGGCTTGGAGGCCATCCTCGGCCGCCGACTCTTCACGAACAAGGACGTCCCGTGAGACCGATGCATTTCATCATCCTGATGCTGGCCGCCGCAACGGCCTGCAACCGCGCCGAGTCAGCCGGGAAGCGGGCTGGTGGTCCGGGGGGTCCGAGTGGACCGGGGGGTGGACCACCGGCCATGCCGGTGGAAGCCGCCGCCGCCAGATCCGATACGGTGGTCGACGCGATCCTCGCGACTGGCCAGATCGAGGCACTCCAGTCCATCGAGCTCCGGCCCGACGTCGAAGGCCGGCTGATCCAGATTCTGGTTCGCGAAGGTTCGCTGGTGTCCCAGGGCACGCCGCTGTTCAAGATCGACGATGCCGAGCTGAAGGCGCAGGTCGACCAAATCACCGCGGAGCGTGATCTGGCCCGCCAGTCGCTCAACCGTACCCGCGACCTCCTCAGCCAGAAAGCGTCCTCCCAGTCCGAGCTGGAGCGCGCGGAGGCCACGATGCGGAGCAACGAGGCGCAGCTCGACCTGCTCAAAGTGCGCTTGAACCGAACGCTCGTCCGAGCGCCGTTTGCCGGCGTGATGGGCCAGCGTTCCGTGAGCCTTGGGGATTACGTCACCAAGGACACCAAGCTCGCCGCGCTCCAGACCGTCTCGCCCCAGCGGGCGTCGTTCCAGGTGCCGGAGCGCTATGCCGACCAGCTGAAGGTGGGCCAGCAGGTAAGCTTCCGGGTAGCATCCCTCCCGGGCCGGACCTTCACCGGTAAGGTGGACTTCGTCGATCCGATCGTGCAGCTCCCCGGCCGCACGATCACCGTCAAGGCGCGCGTGCCGAATCCACGGCGAGAGCTGCAGTCGGGCATGTTCATCGAGGCCCGGCTGGCCACGGCCGTGCGCCCGGATGCCGTCGTCATTCCTGAAGACGCGGTGATTCCGCTCCAGGGCACGAACTTCGTCTGGGTCGTGGCGGATGGGAAAGCCACCCGGCGGCAGGTCGAGCTCGGCGTCCGTACACCGGGCTTCGTGGAGATCAAGAAGGGTGTAGAGAACACCGAACAGGTTGTAGTTGGGGGCCAGGAGCGGCTGGCCGAAGGCGCACCGGTCCAGGCCAAGCTGGTGGACCGGCGCCCCGTGCGGGTACAGGAGGACGTCGGCGAGGCGCCAAGCAGTCGCTAGAACAAACCGCTCTTGGCGGCGGCCCAGAGCCGGTTCATCCGCTCGAAGCCGTCCTGGAGCAGCTCGACCTGCTGGGGGCTGGGCGACGCCATGATCGCCGTCTCGAGCTCGACCGCCAGGCGACCCATCTCCTGGCGCCCGCCCTTTGCGGCCTCCACTTTGATCTCGGCAAGGATGCCGGCAATCTTCCGTCGCACCCCTTCGTCGTTCGGGACCTGCCACAAATAGGTGGCGCTGTCGCGGCCCGCCGCGCATAGCTCGCCCAGTCGGTCCATCAAGGGGGGTATGGGCCTTCGTGGAGCGGGTTTGGGGTCATCGGGCATCGGCGCCTCCAAGCACAGACTAGTGACCATCATACCCTGGCACCCCGCGTGCCTCGGGCTCTTGGCCCTCCTACCGGCGTGGTTCGGGCAAGCTCTCAGGGCACAGCCACCCAGCAGCCACAGTGCCGCCGAGCCTTCGAGTCTTCCCCGCTTCACGTTGCGTGAAATCATCACCGGACGCAACGACTCACTGTTCCGGATTCCCGAACCATGGATGCGCGCCGCGACCATCGCGCCACCGGAGTCTGCGGCTACTCGCCTATGCAGCGGCAGCTTCTCACAGCGGAGTCATGCCGCTCGAGGGCAGCACAGGTGCCCGCGACTATGTTTTCGCTGCAGCGATGCGCAGAGTGTTGATCCCCGAGGTCACCTTCACCATCGAGGATGGCTATCCCGATGTCATTGCAACCCGGATCCTGGTTCCGGCGAGCGGCAAGGGCGTGCGTTGAAGGAGTGCTGGTCGCTTTGCTCCCCAGCACGCCTCTCGCTGCCCAGGTTACCCGCCCCGAGCGCACCGATTTCCGGGAGACGTCTTCCTACGCGGACGTGCTGAGCTTTCTGGACTCCCTTCAGCGGGTGGCGCCGGAGATCCGGATCGGCACGCTGGCAGTGAGTCCGGAAGGCCGCCGCGTTCCATACGTGCTCGCATCGCGCCCGCTGGTCTCGAGCCCGGCGGAAGCGCACCGGAGTGGCAAGCTCATCGTCTACCTGCAGGCGAACATCCACGCCGGAGAAGTCGAGGGCAAAGAGGCATCGCAGATGCTGTTGCGAGACCTGGCGCTGGGTGCCCTCCGTCCGATGCTCGATCAAATCGTCCTTCTGGTCGTCCCGATCTACAACACCGATGGCAACGAACGCCTGGCGCCAGGGGAGGAGAACCGCCCCGGCCAAAATGGGCCCGCCATGGTAGGGCGGAACCCCAACGGCCAGGGGCTGAACCTCAACCGCGACTATGTAAAGATGGAAGCGCCCGAGACCCAGGGTTCCGCCGTTCTTCTCTCGGCCTGGGATCCCGACCTCTTCATCGACCTGCACACGACCAACGGCAGCTACCATGGCTACGTCCTGACCTACGCGCCGGGCCTGAACCCTAACTCCAACCCGGCCGCCGATTTCGCGCGGGACCGCTTGCTGCCGGCGGTGCGCGAGCGAATGCAACGGCGCCATCGGCAACGCACGTTCCCCTACGGCAACTTTCGGAATCAGGATCCGGATTCCCTGGCACAAGGATGGGAGACGTATGACGCACGACCGAGATTCGGGACCAACTGGTTGGGGCTCCGTGGCAGGCTGGCGGTGCTGAGCGAGGGCTACAGCAACGCCGATTTCCGGACTCGCATAGCGGCAACCTACAACTTCGTCCGTGAGGTCCTGGCTCTCGCGGTCGAGCAACGCGCCACCATCAAGTCTCTGATTCAGGCCTCGGACC
>JBBQXQ010000126.1:0-9171 GCA_038209515.1 Gemmatimonadales bacterium | reverse complement strand
CGCCTCCACGAACGTCGGCTGCATGTGGTTGACCCACACAATCCCGGCCTCGAGCGCCTTCACCACGCGGAAGGCCTTGAAGATGTCCCGAGTCCATACCGCGGCGGCCAGGCCGTATTGCGTCTCGTTGGCAATCCGAATGGCCTCTGCCTCGTCTTTGAACGGGATGACGCTCATCACCGGACCGAAGATCTCTTCCTGCGCGATCCGGGCCGAGTTGTCTACGTCGTAGAAGATCGTCGGCTCGATGTACCAGCCCTTCTCGTGCTGTTTGGGCCTGCCACCGCCCACGGCCACCTTCGCCTCTCCACGCCCCACCTGGAGATAGTTGGCGACCCGGTCGCGCTGCTCGGCGCTCACCAGGGGACCCATCTTGTTCTCCCGGTCCATGCCGGGACCGAGCTTGATCGTTTTCGCTTTCGCGGCAGCGGCATCTACGAACTTCTTGTAGATGTCGCGTTGCACCAGCACGCGACTCCCCGCCGAGCAGACCTCGCCCTGATTGATGAAGGTACCAAAGAGGGCTCCGTCCACCGCGTTCTCGAAGTCGGCGTCGCTGAAGAAGATGTTGGGCGACTTCCCCCCCAGCTCGAGCGACACCCGCTTCAGCTGGTCGGCGGCATTGCGCATGATGGTCTTGCCGACCTCGGCGCTACCAGTGAAGGCGATCTTCCGGATAGCAGGATGAGCGACGATAGGCGCTCCCGCGCCCGGTCCATCTCCGGTGACGATGTTGACCACACCGGGCGGCAGACCCACGGCCTCGAAGTCCTTGGCCAGCTCGAGGATGGAGAGGGGCGTCTGCTCCGCCGGCTTGAGGACCACGGTGCACCCAGCCGCGAGCGCAGGGGCGATCTTCCAGGCCGCCATCATCAGCGGATAGTTCCAGGGGATGATCTGCCCGGCGACACCCATCGGCTCCCGCATGGCAAAGGCCACCGCCTCCGCCGGAACGGGGAGCACCTCACCGTTGATCTTGGTGGCGAGACCGCCGTAGTACTCGAAGCAGGTGGCGGTATCGTCCATGTCGTACTCGGATTCGGCAATCGGTTTGCCGGTGTTCCGGGTCTCCAACTCCGCGAGCTCTGCGCGGCGGGCGCGAATGCGCTCGGCCAGACGGAGAAGGATGCGCCCCCGTTCCTGCGCGGTCACTGACTTCCACCCGTCGTAGAAGGCCTTCTTGGCCACCTGGGCAGCCAGATCCACATCCTTGGCGCCCCCAGCAGGACACGTGGCAATGACCTGTTCGGTGGCCGGATCGAAAACATCGAATCTCTTGCCATTCTGCGTGTCGACGAACTTGCCGTCGATGTACATCTGGTAGCGGGCGACCTGAGACTTCGGGGCCTTGCCCCGGGCCGCGGCCGTGCTGGTCATGGGCTGCTCCAACGGTCGAAAGAGTCGTGTTGCTGAGCTAGGTCTGCGCAAAAGTTACTATGAAAGCACGAAAGGCACGAATGGCTTGGCGCCGTTCGTGCCTTCGTGGCACTTCTCTTCCGTGCACTACGCCGCGACCGTCTCCCGCGAAGGTCTCGTGATGGTGGTCGGCACCCGTGGCGTTCCCACCTGCGCCGTGTCGTCCCGCACGTGCCATGGCATCCCCTCGCGAGCCATACGCGCGAGGAACGGGTCCGGGTTGAACTGCTCGGGTGACATTACCCCGGCTCCGCGCCACACGCCGCGCGCGATCAAACACGCCGCGATGACCGGCGGAATTCCCGTCTGGTACGCGGTGGCCTGGACCCCGAGCTCTTCGTAGACCGTCTCGTGATCGGCAACGTTGTAGATGTAGAACGCCTTCGGCTCCCCGTCCTTGAGTCCCTTAGCCAGGGTCCCGACACAGGTCTTGCCGTGCATCCGGCCCGCCAGGTCCTTGGGGTCGGGGAGCAAGGATACGACCAGATCGCGCGGAGCGATCGTCTGGTGGCCCACGCGGACCTGGTCCGTCCTCGAGAGCCCTAGGCGCTTCATGACCCGGAGCGTCTCCACAGTCACGTCGTCCATGCACAGCTTGAAATCAACGGTCCGCGCGTGGGGGAAGAACCGCGGGAGCGTCCTGGATTCCTCATGATCGACGTAATAGCAGTTGAGCACGCCGAGCTGGGGAAAATCAAACTGCTCCTTGCCCGTGAGTGGCTCCTCCAGCTGGTAACGGCCGTTTCGGTAGCTCACTGCTTTGCACAGGCACTCATCAATCATGACCCATGGACTGAACGCGGCGAGGAAGCCGTCGTGCCCGAGGCACACGGAATTGTCGCCGTCCCTCACTCTCAGCTCGGTAACCACATCGAGCAGTTGTTTGGCCGCGTACGCGGCGTAGACGTTGGTAGTGCCGGGATCCGCCCCCATGCCCAGCAGAGCAAGACGGCCGGCCGCTTTGAACCCGGCATCCAGGGCGAACTGGTCATCCATCTTCGGAATGCCGTCCGCGTCGGTACCTGCGCTCGCAAGGTCGATGTAATCAGCTCCCGCTTCCAGGCAGGCGCGCATCACAGCGAGGTTGGTCGCAGGAAGTGCCGCGTTCAGGACAATGGTGGTGCCGGTGTAACGGATGGTGCGGGCAACTGCCGCTCGATCGCCGGCGTCGAGGCAAAACGCCGAAACCCTGTCATCATCGAGCCGGTCCGCAAGAAGGGAAGCGCGGGCGGACACCGCGTCGGCGATGACGAGCTTCTCGAGCATCGCTTCCTGCACGAATTTCAGGGCAGACACGGTCCCCACCGCGCCGGCGCCCAGCACCAGGACTTTCACAAACTCCTCTTTTCATTGTTGGCGCGGCACTCGGTCTGGCCACGTCGGCGGTCTCTGCCGCCTGCGCGACCTCGCCCCCGCCGCTGATGGGGGCTCGTAGCTCAAGGAGATGGTCAGCTACGAGAGTGGACCCTCCGCTTGGTCGGAGGATGCAAACGTACCCGCCTCCGGGGAGGTCGGTACTCTGCCATTGTAGCCCTGCCCCCCTACCCCTTGCTAGCCCCCCCGTCACCCTGCCAATGGCAGGGGTACGCGGCCGGATCTGCATACAGCAGAGCAACTTATTGGCTCGCATGTGGTTCACGGCGTGGCACGGGAAGTGGACTGCATGGTTATGCACTTTTTGGGGGATCGGGCGGCCGATCAGGCGCGGTCCGGGTCCCGCATGAGCCTGGCCCAGACCACGATCACCACTACCGATACGAGAAAGATTATGGTGGCGGCCGCATTCACTTCCGGGGTGACCCCCCGCCGGAGCAGACCCCAGATCTGGAGCGGCAGGGTATTCTGCCGCCCGATCAGGAAGAAGGTCACCGCGATTTCGTCCAGGCTCAGGGTGAACACGAGCAAGCCCGCGCCGAGGACGGCCGTCCGGATACTAGTGAGAGGGGTGGCGGAAGGGCCGGCCCCCTCGTACATCTTACCTCTCACCTCTCACCGTCCTTTTTGAGGCCTCCCATGCCCGGCGTCATCAATCTCGTGACCGAGATACCCGGCCCGAAGAGCCGTGCTCTGCTTGTCCGGCGGGCGCAGGCAGTTCCTCGCGGTGTCCCGGCGGTCACACCAATCGCCGTGGTGCACGCCGAAGGCGCGGTCATTACCGACACCGATGGGAACCGCCTCATCGATTTCGGCGGCGGCATCGGCGTGGTCAACACCGGCCACCGTCACCCTGCTGTGGTGGCCGCGGTGCGGAACCAGCTCGACCGCTTCGCTCACGTCTGCTTCCCGGTGTCCACCTATGAGCCGTACGTCGAGCTGGCGGAGCGGCTCAACCGGCTTACCCCGGGGGACCACCCCAAGCGGACGTTTTTGCTGAACAGCGGAGCCGAAGCGGTGGAGAACGCCATCAAGGTGGCACGCCACTTTACCGGCCGCCAGGCCGTCGTCTGCTTCGAGCACGGGTTTCATGGCCGGACCAATCTGGCGATGGCGCTGACCTCGAAGGTGATGCCCTATAAGAAGGGATTCGGGCCGTTCGCTCCGGAGGTGTATCGGATACCGTTTCCGTACTGCTACAGATGCGGGGAGGCGGGAAAGCGGGGCGGGCGCCCTCTGGGCGGACGGGAAGGAGGTGACTGCTGCATGGCGAGCCGGGAGAGGCTGGAGCAGATGTTTGCCTCGATCGTAGACCCGGACTCGGTGGCCGCGATCATCATGGAGCTGGAGCTGGGCGAGGGCGGGTTCGTGCCCGCCCCGAGGGAGTATGTGACCACGCTCGCCGCCTTCGCCCGGGATCACGGCATCCTGTTCATCGCCGACGAGATCCAGACCGGGTTCGGGCGCACCGGGAAGCTGTTCGCCTGCGAGCACTACGGGCTGGTGCCCGATCTCATCACCACGGCCAAGTCACTCGCGGGGGGCCTGCCGCTCGCCGCGGTCACCGGACGGGCCGACGTCATGGAAGCTCCCCAGGTCGGCGGGTTGGGCGGCACCTACGGCGGCAATCCGCTGGCCTGCGCCGCCGCCCTCGCGGTGCTCGACGCCATGGAGGCAGAGCACCTGCCGGCCCGGGCTGCCCGGATGGGCGAGCAGATCCGTGCCCGCTTCTGCCAATGGGCAGCACGGCACGCCTGCATCGGCGACGTGCGGGGCCTGGGCGCGATGGTGGGGATGGAGCTGGTGGTGGACCGGTCCACCAAGGAACCGGACAAGGCGTTGACCGCGCGACTGATTGCGGGGGCCCTGGAGCGCGGGGTCATCCTGCTCTCCGCCGGGACCTACGGCAACACCGTGCGGATCCTCGCGCCACTCACCACGCCCGACGCCGTCGTCGAGGAAGGACTGGATGCGGTGGAACAGGCGCTGGAAGCCATCTCGTGACTGCAGCTCCGAAGAACAACCCAGTGGTCCAATTCGTGAACGTGTCCAAGACCTTTGGAGATGTGAAGGCCGTGGACAGTCTGTGCATCGAGATCCAGCGCGGGGAGTTCTTCTCCTTGCTCGGACCCTCGGGATGCGGTAAGACCACCACCCTCCGTCTCCTGGCAGGCTTCGAGGAGCCTGATGAGGACGGCGGTGAGGTCCGGCTGCTCGGCGAGACGGTGAACAAGAAACGGCCGTACGAGCGGCGGATAGCCATGGTGTTTCAGAACTACGCGCTCTTCCCCCACCTGACCGTCGCACGCAACGTCTCCTTCGGCCTGGAACAACGTAAGACGCCAAAGGAGCAGATCCAGGACCGGGTCCGGCGCGCGCTGGAGATGGTGCGACTCAAGCCCGACGTCTTCTCCGGCCGGATGCCCAGCCAACTATCAGGGGGACAGCGACAGCGAGTGGCGCTCGCGCGGGCCCTGGTGCTGGAGCCCGCCATCCTGCTGCTGGACGAGCCGCTCGGCGCCATCGATCTCAAGCTCCGCAAGGAAATGCAGCTGGAGCTAAAGGCCCTCAACAAACAGCTTGGCACCACCTTCATCTACGTCACGCACGATCAGGAAGAAGCGCTGACCATGTCCGACCGGATCGCGGTCATGGACCATGCGAGGGTAACGCAGTTGGGCACCCCGGCGGAGATCTACGAGAATCCGCGCACCGCATTCGTGGCCAAATTCATCGGCGAGTCGAACTTCTTCGAAGGGCAGGTCGCGGAACGCTCGGATGGTGGCTGGCTGATTCCCCAGGCTGGAGGCAAATGCTTCCGGGTGCCCAATCATCCCGGCCTGCACCAGGGGGACAGCGTCCGGATCGCGGTCCGGCCGGAGTGGATGGACGTATGGCCTCCGGACTCGGTGCCGGCCGGGGAGAACGCGCTGAACGGCGTCATCCGGGACATCATCTATCTGGGCGAGACGATGCACGTCATCGTCACCGTCCCTGGAGCCGGCGATGTCACGGTGGCCATGCGGAACGAGGGCCAGCTGATCAAGCCGCTCCTGTGGAAGCGGGGCGATCCCGCCGCGGTCGCCTGGCTGCCCGAAGACTGCCAGGTTCTGGAGGGCGAGTAGTGGCCACGCTGCGTCAGCGTGCGCTGGGATGGCTCTACCGGCGCCCGGAAGCACAGGCGTGGGCGCTGCTGGCCCCAGGGGCATTCTGGCTGGCGGCGTTTTTCCTGATCCCCATACTCATCATGCTCGTCTACAGCCTCATGCCGCGGGGGATCTACGGCGGCGTGGAGCGCGGCTTCACCCTGGAGCACTACGCCCGCTTCTTCGATCCGCTGTACCTGCAGATGTTGCAGCAAACGTTCCTCTGGTCGGTGTCCTGCACCCTCATCTGCCTGGTGCTGGGCTACCCCGTCGCCTACGTCATCGTGCGCTCGGGCCGCTGGCGCAACCTTCTGTTGTTTCTCGTGGTGCTCCCGTTCTGGACCAGCTTCCTGGTGCGCACGTTCGCCATGATCTTCCTCATGCGGGACACGGGGTTGATCAATAACTGGCTGCTCAAGCTCGGGATCATCAACCAGTCACTGACCATCCTGTACACGCCTTTCGCCGTCATGGTTGGCCTGATCTACGGCTTCCTCCCTTTCATGATCCTGCCGATCTATGCCTCCCTGGAGAAGCTGGACGAATCGCTGCTGGAAGCTGCCGAGGTCCTCGGCGCAAAACCGAGCGCCCGCTTCCGCCGGGTGACCTTGCCGCTCTCGATGCCCGGTGTGGTGGCGGGATGTCTGCTGGTATTCATCCCTGCGCTGGGCTCGTTCCTCACCTCCGATCTGCTGGGCGGGGCCAAGGAACTCATGATCGGCAACCTGGTGCAGAACCAGTTCTCCGCCGCGCGGAACTGGCCGTTCGGGTCGGCGGCCTCCTTCATCGTGATGGCCCTGGTGCTCGCGGCGGTGATGATCTACCTCCGGGTGAAGGACCCGACGCCGGCGCGGAATCATTGACATGAGACTGCGGACTCCACGCTGGTTGATCGTGTTCGCCGGGCTGGTCTACTTGTTTCTGCACCTGCCCATCCTGGTCCTGATGGTCTTTTCATTCAACAACTCCAAGTTCTCGGTAGACTGGCGGGGCTTCACCCTGCAGTGGTATCACCGGCTCCTGGAGCGGCCCGATATTCTTCGCGGCCTCAGGGTGAGTCTGATCGTGGGTGGCGCCGCCACGGTCATCTCGACAGTACTGGGGACGTTCATCGCCCTGGCGTTGGCGCGGCACCAGTTCAGGGGGCGGCGCGCCTTCGAGGGTTTCCTCTATGTCCCTATCGTTACGCCCGAGATCGTGGTCGGCATCTCCCTGCTGCTCCTCTTTGCATTGCTCAAGTTCCCCCTGGGAGTCACCACCATCACGATTGCCCACGTGGCCTTCTGCATTTCGTTCGTCGTGGTCGTCGTGCTGGCACGTCTCGAGGGGATGGACGAAAACCTCGAGGAGGCGGCCCTGATTCTGGGGGCCGACGAGATCACCACGTTCTGGAAGGTGACCGTGCCCCAGCTCTGGCCGGGAATCCTGGCCGGCGCGCTGCTCGCCTTCACCATGTCATTCGACGACTACGTGATCACCTCGTTCGTGTCCGGCTCGGGTTCGTCTACCCTTCCCATTGTGGTGTACGGCATGGTGCGGAAGAACGTCGAGCCGAGCATCAACGCCATCAGCACCATCATCCTGCTCGTCACCGCCATCCTCATTTACGTCGCGGACCGGCTGGTGCGCGCCCGTTGACCGCCATCGACCGGTGTCTCTGGACCGATGGGGCGCCGAGCGAGGCACGCGAGTCGCCTGCGCTCCCCGCCCGCACGGACGTCGCCATCATCGGCGGCGGATACACCGGGCTCGCGGCTGCGCGGGCACTAGCCCGGCGGGGCGCGGATGCCACGGTGCTCGAGCAGCACACGCTGGGATGGGGTGCCAGCGGGCGGAATGGCGGGTTTGTGCTTCCGGGCTACAAACCCGAGATGGAGGAACTGGCCCAACGGGTCGGCGCAGCGCGTGCCGCCCGGATGTTCCAGCTTTCGCTCGAGGCCATTCGAAATCTCTCGAGCCTGATCTCCGAGGAGGGGATCTCCTGCGATTTCGTCCGTTGTGGCGCGGTGACCCTGGCCGCCAAGCCGGGTCATATGCGCGGTCTGGAACAGAGCGGCCGGTTCATGCGGGAGCAACTGGGATATGAGACCGAGCTGCTCAGCCGGGATGAGCTCGGCCGGGAGATCGAGTCACCTCGTTACCACGGTGGGCTGGTCGATCCGGGCGGCTGCTCTCTTCACCCGGCACAGTACGCGCAGGGGTTGGCCCAGGCGGCGGAGCGAGCAGGAGCGCGGCTACTGGAAGGCGCCGAGGTGAAACGAATCCGCCGGATGCGTGGGGCGTTCGAAGTCACGACCACGAAAGGAACCGTGAAGGCCCGGGAAGTCCTCGCCGCAACCAACGGCTACACGCCTCGAGCGTTGGCGCCATTACGGAGACGGGTCATTCCGATCGGCAGCTACCAGATCGCCACTGCGCCTCTGGACGAAGACCAAGCCCGGCGGCTGGTGCCGCGAAACCGGGTGTTCAGCGATACCAAGCATCTGCTCTACTACTTCCGGCTTTCGCCGGATCGCCGTATGGTTTTTGGTGGGCGTGCGTCCTTTACCCCCACAGGCACTCGGCGCAGTGCCGCCATTCTGGCCACCGGCATGGGGGAAGTCTTCCCCGAGCTGGCGGGGGCGACGATCGAGTATGCCTGGTCGGGAAAGGTGGCCTATCCGGTGGACCACCTGCCCCATGCGGGACGGCTCGATGGCGTCCACTACTCGATGGGATACTGCGGCCACGGCGTGGCGCTGGCCACCTATCTAGGCGGCCGGATGGGGGAAGTGCTCGCGGGGGTGGGCGAGATACCGGACTTGGGCACGTCACGCTTTCGCGCAATCCCGTTCTACAACGGAGTACCGTGGTTCCTAGCGCTGGTTGGGGGGTACTACCGGGTGCGCGACCGCCTCGGCTAGGCGAACATCAAGCAGCGGCTCGGCATGATCATTCCCACTGAGGAGGACTCTCGTTAACAAGCGTAAGGAGGTCGAACAGCTGGTGGAGCAGTTGGAGCGCGGCGGGATTCCGCGGCGGGAGTTCGTGGCTCGAGCCCTGGGCCTCGGTCTCAGTCTGAGCTCCGTGGGCATGTTGCTGCAGGCCTGCCAACGCAAGGACAAGAGTGCCGCTGGCGCGGCGGATAGTGCAGGCGCGGGCGCCGTGGCGGATCTCGGGCCCATCGAGAAACAGCTTCACATCTACAACTGGTCCGACTACATCGCCGAAGACACGCTGAAGAACTTCGAGCGAG
>JBBQXQ010000125.1:0-9214 GCA_038209515.1 Gemmatimonadales bacterium | reverse complement strand
ATGCCTCGCTCGGTGAGCTGGTGGCGTGGATCATCGGCTGGGATCTGATCATCGAATACGCGGTGGGCAACATCGGCGTCGCGATCGGCTGGGCCGGCTACTTCCGCGAGCTTCTTTCCCATTTTGGCGTCTCACTTCCGGCCTGGCTGGCGACGGACTTCCGGTCCGCGCACCAGGCCGCCGAGGCGGTGGCCGCCGGGTCGGCCAACCCGTCGGCTCAGTACCTCGCCTCCGCGCTCTCGAACGCGCCGCACCTGTTTGGATTTCCCGTCATTGCCAATCTGCCGGCCTTCCTCATTGTGGCACTGATTACGGTTGTCCTGGTGATCGGCATTCGGGAGTCGGCCAACTCGAACAATGCCATGGTGCTGCTCAAGATCGCCGTGATCCTCTTCTTCTGCGCTGTGGGCGCGACGCTGATCAAGCCGGAGCACTGGAACAATCCCGCGCTCGGCGGGTTTGCGCCCAACGGCTGGAAGGGGATCAGCGCCGGCGCGGCGATCATCTTTTTCAGCTACATAGGATTCGACGCCACCTCCACCGCTGCGGAGGAGGCCAAGGACCCCGGCAAGGACATGCCGTTCGGCATTATCATGAGCCTGATCGTCTGCACGGTGCTCTACATCGTTCTGGCTTTGGTGATGACCGGAATGGCGCCATGGAACCAGCTCGGCACGCCAGAACCGATGATCACCGCGCTGGCGCTCGCCGACGGGTCACCCAAGCTGCTGTCGATCTCCCGATTGATCGTCTCACTTGGCGCGGTGATCGCCATGAGCAGCGTGTTGCTGGTCTTCCAGCTGGGTCAGCCCAGGATCTTCATGTCGATGTCCCGAGACGGGCTGCTGCCGCCGTTCCTGGCTCGGGTCCACCCGCGCTTCAAGACTCCCTATATCGGTACGATCATCACCGGTCTGTTCGTGGCGACGTTTGCCGCCTTCGCCAACATCGCGGAGGTGGTGGATCTCACCAACATTGGTACCCTGTTTGCCTTCGTGCTGGTATCGGCGGGCGTCATCGTCCTGCGGCGGCTCGAGCCTGACCGGCCTCGTCCGTTCCGGGCTCCACTGGTACCGTTCACGCCCATCATCTCGATCGTCACCTGCCTCTATCTGATGCTCCAGCTCCCCAAGCTTACCTGGATCCGGTTCGGGATCTGGCTCGTGATCGGTCTCTTCGTCTACCTGTTCTACGGGATGCGGCACAGCAGGCTGGGGCAGCGGGCGGAGCGGGGGCAGCGCTGACCTACGGGCCGCCGGAGTCTGCCAGGCGGAGCGCGCCAGCGACCGCGTCGACCGGGGTGTCCGTTGGCTGGAAGAGCGGCTCTTCGGCCAGCTTGGCGAGAAGGGTCTTGCGCAGCGGCTGGTCGGCGCCCAGGAGGCCGCCGGTGACGGCGACAGGAATCGGCGGAGTGATGTCCATCTTGGGGACCAGGCAGATGGCCAGCTGGGAGAGCTCCCGCGCCGCGTAGTCGGCAATGCCTTGTGCCAGTGGGTCGCCGGCGGCGGCCACCGCCAACACGTGCGGCGCGAGCGCGGCGACTTCGGCCGGTGAAGCACCCGCGGCCCAGCGAACCAGGTCATCGTAGTCGTCGCTCCGCGTGGCCTTGAGGAGCCGGTCGCTCAACGCGGTCTTGGGACTCCTGCCATCCACCGCCCGGCTCACCGCGCCGAGCGAGGCCCGTCCGATCGCGTAACCACTCCCTTCATCGCCCATCTGCCAGCCGTACCCTCCGATCCGGTGCCGCTTCCCGGTCCGGTCCCGCCCAACGGCCACGCTCCCGGTACCAGCGCTCACCACGATCCCCGGCCCATCGGCGAACGCCGCCGTCAGAGCGATTTCGATATCCGTGGTCACCACCACGCTCGATGCCACGTTTTCACCCCGGAGCGCCTTTCGAAGCTCGTCGCGCTCCGGCTCCCGGCCGACTCCGGCTGCGCCGACGACCAGCACGTCCCCGAGCAAGAGACCGGCGGCCGAGAGTGCCTGGCGGACGACCTCCGCAATCGTGCTCGACGAGGCCAGGGCTCGCCCTGGACGCACCGCGGCCCCGGGACCGTCGGCTCGCCCGACGATTTTCCCGTCCCGGGACACGGCAACGGCGGTCTTGGTCCCACCGACATCGGCTCCGATTAGAACTTTCGGCATGTCATTACTCAAAACAGGAAAAACTGGCCGCAGCACACCCGCTGAGGCGGGTACCCGAACGCGGATGGACGCAGATACAGCAACGGTTAGCCACTAATCTGCGGCTGAGGCTTGGTCTGTGCCGTGGGGAAGATAGCTCAGCGCGATGCCGGTTGAGACGGCCAGTAAGGTGCCGAGGGGGACGTACCATGGCCAGGCAAGACGGCCAACTGGGGCCAGCCATTCGAGACCGGAATGGCCAGACAGACGTCGGGCGAAGACCACAACGAGCATGATCGCCACGGTGAAGCCGACGGCACCGACGACGTCGCGACCGCGTGCCCGGGGCCAGCGACCCGCCAGGAGATAGGTGCCGAGCAGGGGGCCATACGTGACTGACGCAATCGAGAGCGCCACCACGACAACGGGCGTGTCTTTGCTGGTGGCAGCGAAATGGAAGAACAACGCTCCCACCACGAGGGCCGAGGCCCACGCTGCCGATAGCACCCGCCCTACCCGTAAGAGGCGAACCGGGTCCCGCTCGCCGCTCCAGGATGCGTAGAGATCGTGGGTCGCCGAAGAGGCGAGAGAGTTGATCGCGGAGCTGTGGGTTCCCATTGCAGCCGCGAGAATACCGGCGACCACGAGTCCCGCCAGGCCGGCGGGCAGATGGTGCAGGACGAAGGAAGGAAACAGCTCATCACCGGGAACGCTCCCTGGTGCGAGTCCTGCGGCCCAGATCGCCGAACCCACCAGCAGAAACAGAGTAAACTGACCGATCACCATTATCCCCGAGCCGACCAGGGCGATGCGCGCGTCGCGAAGGGAGCGAGTCGCCAGCAGCCGCTGCACGATCAGGTGATCCGTCCCGTGTGAGGCGGCGGACAGCAGTGCTCCCCCGACGAGGCCCCCCAGGAGGGTGTACGTTCTGGTGAAGTCGATCGCTGGATCGATGACTTTCAGCTTCCCCGCATGACGGGCCAGCTCCAGAGCGGTACCAGCGCCTCCCGCGATGTCCCATGCGACGAGTAAGGCGCCGATCCCACCCGCCAGATAGACGCAAAGCTGAAGCACATCGGTCCAGACCACCGCCTTGAACCCGCCGAACCAGGTGTAGATCATCGTGACCAGCCCCATCACGACGATCGAGGTCGGAATACTCCAACCGGTCACCAGGGCCAGCGGGATCGCACTGGCGAACACCCGGACCGCATCACCGAGGAAGCGCGTGATCAGAAAGACAGTGGAGGTAAGCCGCCGCGTGCCTACCCCGAAGCGAGACTCCAGCCTGGCGTACGCGGTTTCCTGATCGCCCCGGAAATATCCCGGAAGCAGCCACACAGCCACACCGATCCGCCCAACCAGATACCCGAAGGTGAGCTGAAGGAAGGTGAAATCACCGCGTGCCCCGATGCCCGGGACCGATATGACCGTGAGTGCCGAGGTCTCGGTAGCGACGATGGAGAGCAGGATGGCCCATGCCGGCAGGTTCCGGGCGCCAAGAAAATAGTCGGACGCACTTCGCTGGTGGCGAGCGACCCAGAGCCCGACCCCCAGGGTAAAGACGAAGTAGAGGGCTACGACAACGAGGTCGGGATGACTCAGATGAGGTGAGAGGTAAGAGGTGAGAAGTAAGAGGGGAGCGCCAGAGGTCTAAGCCGTATAAAACACAAGGAGTGAGAAAGGTCTTCCATCGCCCCTCTCACTCCTTACCTCTCACTTCTCACTTTTTGCTACGCGGTGAAGCTACTGCCGCAACCGCAACCACCACTGGCGTTGGGATTGCTGAAGGTGAAGCCGGAACCCTGCATCGAGCTCACGTAGTCGATGGTGATCCCGGTGAGATACTGGGCACTGAACCCATCGACGAAGACCCGCACGCCGTTCACCTCGGCCACCATGTCGTCTTCCAACGGGCGCTCTTCAATGTTCAGGCTGTATTTGAATCCAGAGCAGCCGCCCGGCAGGACGCTGACCCGAAGACCCGCGGTCTCGGCCGGCACCTGCTCCTGGGCGATGAACTTCTGCACTTCTTCAGCAGCCCGGCCGCTTAGGACAAGAGAAAACCCGTTCGTGGGGGTCTGCTGCTCGATGCCGCTCATGCTAACTCCTTCCATCAGCCTCGTTTAGAAGCAAACAAGGCAGGGGAAAACTTCACTTCGGCTGAGAGAAACCTAAGTCCCCGCCTTGGCTCCTGTCAACGCTTGCGGCCAGCTGCGCATCGGCCTGCAAATTACGCATTATCAACGCGAAAGCCCCTATCGCGGCGATGCTGTAAAGCACCCCGTCTCGGGTGCTGCCGGTGAGGAACTCCCCCACCCCAAATAGGGCGGCAAAGACGGCGACGACGCCGGCGATCCAGTTGACGAACGAGAGTGCCCCACCCGGAATGCGGTCGTCTCCGAAGCCCAGCCGGGTGGACACCGAGCGCCAGCCTGGTCCGCCCGGGCGTACCTTCCGATAGAAGCGGTCCAGCACGGCGTCCGGCTCCGGTGCGGTCAGGAAGGTGACGCTGATCCAGACGACTGTCGTAATGCCCACGGTGATGATCATCGCCAGGGCATAATCGCGGGTCGAGGTGTCGCCTGAATTAACGCCGGCGAAATGCAGCACAATCGACGTCACAAACGACGCCGCCATCGCACTGATCTCGGACCACGCATTGACCCGCCACCAGTACCAGCGCAGGATGAAGACCAGGCCAGTGCCGGCGCCGAGGGCGATCAACAGCTTCCAGCCCTGTTCCACGCTCTTCAGATTTGCCATGACGACGAGTGAAAGAAGCATGAGCGTCACCGTGGCTAATCGAGATGCTATGACCTGGGCCCGTCGACCGGCCTGAGGTCTGATGAAGCGAAGGTAGACGTCATTGACCAGGTACGAAGCTCCCCAGTTCAGGTGCGTCCCGATTGTGCTCATGTATGCGGCGGCAAAGGTTGCGAGGAGGAGTCCCTTGACCGGCGAAGGGAGTACGTCCACCATGACCCGGACGTAACCCTCCTCGGGATTGGCCAGGTGGGGGTATCGCAGCACCGCCACGAAGCCCACAAGAATCCAGGGCCAGGGGCGCAAGGCGTAGTGGGCAATCTGGAACCATAGCGTGGCGAGCAATCCGTGGCGTTCGTCTTTGGCGGCGAGGATGCGCTGTGCCACGTAGCCGCCGCCACCGGGCTCCGCGCCGGGATACCACGCCGCCCACCACTGCACGCTGAGAAACACGATGAGTGTCGAGAGCGGCAGCCAGGCCTTGTCCACCGGCGGGAGTACCCCGAACGCCGCCTCGTAGGAGCCGAAGTGGGCGGTGACTTGCCGCACCATCGAGTCGAGACCTCCCACGGAATTCACCGCAAAGATCGCCAGAACGATCACCCCGCCCATCTTGACGATGAACTGGAAGGTGTCCGTCACGACCACGCCCCAGAGCCCCGAGAAGATGGAATACGTGCCGGTCACGGCGAACAACAGGATGGCCGCCGTCCACGGGTCGATCGCCAAGGTGATCTGCAGGATGGTCACCATGGCGCGGGTGACCCATCCCATGATGATCAGGTTGACCGGCAGCGCGAGATAGAGAGCGCGGAATCCCCGAAGTACCGCAGCCGGCTTACCCCCATATCGCAGCTCGGCGAACTCGAGATCGGTGAGCACCCCGGCTCGGCGCCAGAGACGGGCAAAGAAGAAGACCGTGAGAATTCCGGATAGAGCCCCGTTCCACCAGAGCCAGTTGCCCGCGACCCCATACCGGGCGACAAGACCCGCGACGACCAGCGGCGTGTCTGCGGCAAATGTCGTGGCCACCATCGATGTGCCGGCGAGCCACCATGGGAGTGCCCGGCCGGAGACGAAGTACTCGTCCAGCGATTCGCTGGCTCTGCGGGTGTAGATCAGCGCAATACCGGCCGAGGCGATGAAGTAGAGCGCGACGATGAGCCAGTCGCTGAATTCGAGCGTCATTGAGCGTCCTCGAAGAGGGTGGTCATCACGAGATCCGCGATTTTCCCGCGCAGCGGAGCCCAGCGCGGATTGTCCCGGGTTGGATTCACCCGGTTGCTCAAGAGGATGATTGCGAGGTGGTGCTCCGGGTCGATCCAGAGCGATGTGCCGGTGAAGCCGGTGTGCCCGAAGCTCCGGGGCGAGAGGCGGCTGCCGGCGCTGCCTCCCGGCGACGGCGTGTCCCAGCCTAGCGCACGAGTGGAGCCAGGGATGAGGCTTTGGCGGCGAGTGAACTCCTGAAGGACGGACGGTCGGATGGTCGGCCGGTCGGCCGGTCGGTTGACCTCTGTGAAGCTCTCTGACCGCCTGACCGCCTGACCGCCTGACCGCCCGTCCGCCTGCTCCAAGAGCCACTCCGCGAACGTCAGCAAGTCCTCCGCCGACCCAAATAGTCCGGCATGCCCCGACACGCCGTCCATCAGCGCGGCGTTCTCGTCCTGCACCTCGCCGCGGAGCACGCGGCCTCGCCACGGATCCATCTCGGTCGGTGCGATGCGATCTCGCTGATCCGCGTCCGGCAGATAGCCTGTTGCGCTCATGCTCAGCGGTCCGAAGACCCGGCGCCGGAGCAGCGAATCCAGCCGCTGGTGATAGATCGTTTCGAGCACCTGGGTGAGAATGATCGCGCCGAGATCGGAATAGACCTCCACAGAGCCGGGGACCGAGCTCAGCGGCGTCGTGTCGGCCAGGGCAAAGGCCTCGGCCCGGCTACCAGCCTCGCGGAACAGCGGCCGCCACGCCGGCAAGCCGCTCGCGTGCGCCAGAAGCATGCGGACGGTGACCCGATCCTTTCCAGCGCCGGCGAATGCTGGGACGGACTGCTGCACCGGGGCATCCAACTCCAGCCTTCCCTCGTCCACAGCCAGCATTGCGCCGGTCACGAGCCCGACCACCTTGGTGAGCGATGCCAGGTCGTAGATCGTCGCCGCGCCCGGAGATTCCGGCTCGTCGGCACCGAGCTGACCGCTGCCGTATACGAACCGCTCGCCGTCGCGCGTAATGGCGAGCACCGCGCCTGGTGCAGCGCCTGATGCCACCGCTGAATCGAGAAGCTCCGTCACCGGCTTCAATCCTGCCAAGTCGAGCGACACGGGTGCGGGGGAGGGGAGGGTATGGGGAGCACAGGCCAACATGATCAATGCGAGTGGCGCCCGCCTCCGAGTCACGGCACTCGCCGCTGCACGCCCCACCCTCTGGCGTAGAGCGGCGGGATCGAGATCGGGAGCCGCCCTGTTATGGCCTTGGCTCCTGCCAACGCGCGCGCCACCGCCTGTTCGGTCACTGAGTTGGAGCGCCACCCGATCAGATACGAGCCAACTTCTGGAAGCTGGCCGATCAGGTACGGATTCCCCAGTGAGACGAGGATGGTAGGGCGCGACCGGGCGGTGGCGCTGATCAACCCCATCATGGCATCGGGCAGGCCGATCGAACCACGTGAGGCAATCGGTTTATCGGATGCCGCGAACAGGGTCACTAAATTGCGCTCGATTGCCACCGCCGCAGAATCGTAGCTGGCTGGCCCGCTTGCGGGCCAGAGCTTGAACACCGTAACGGCGAAGCCCCAGGCACGGAGCTCGGAGGCCAGAGTGGTTCCCACCGCGCGGTAGTCTTCATCGCCATAGGTAATCAGGGTGAGTGGCGAACGGGCGTTCTTCAGCCCGTGCACCGTTCCGTTCACGTCCTTCACCAGTACGAGAGACCGGGTGGCCATGTCGCGGGCCTCCTCCCGGAAGTCAGCACGGCCAACCACCAACGGAACACCATCGAGTGGAGCGATCCGCTCGGTGAAGAGGCCGAGCTGCCACTTCAGCTGGAGAACCCGCCGGACGGAGCGGTCCAGGCGTTCCGGTGAAATCTCGCGCCGGGCGACAGCAGCGGTCATGGCGTCGATGGCGGTCTTCGGATCGGCCGGTTGGAGCAGCAGATCGGACCCGGCCAGAAATGCCCGCACTGCGGCCTCCGCGCCGTATTCGTTCGCAATCCCACCCATGTTCAACGCGTCAGTGACGACAAGGCCGGCGAAGTGGAGTGAATCACGCAGGATGCCGGTGAGGATATTCGGGGCGACAGTACCGGGGCGGAGCTGACCACCGTCGATCCCGGGCAGCGCGATGTGCGCCGACATGACCGCCGCCACACCGGCGGCAATGGCGCTCCGAAACGGGACCAGCTCGACCGAGTCCAGGCGGGCCCAGTTGGCCGTGAGCACCGGCAGTGAGATGTGGGAGTCGGCGCCAGTGTCGCCGTGGCCGGGGAAGTGCTTGGCCGCGGCGAGCATCCCGTGGTCCTGCAGTCCTCGAATCTCCGCCGCTACCAGCCGGCCCACCGCGTGCGGCTCCTCTCCGAACGACCGCACGTTGATGATCGGATTGGCCGGATTGTTATTGACGTCCGCGACCGGTGCGAACGCGAGATGGATTCCGACCGCGCGGCCCTCCAGCGCCGTGACTCGGCCCACCTCGTAAGCATCCGAGTCGCTCCCGGTGGCCGCTATGCCCATATTGGGAGGAAAGGGCGTACCGCCGTTCAGCCGGATGGCGGTGCCGGCCTCGAGATCCGAGGCGACCAGGAGCGGCAAGCGGGAGCGTTCCTGTAGCCGATTCAGCTTGGCGGCGACATCGAAGGGCGAGCCGACCGACACAATCAGACCGCCGACATGCAGCGAATCCACCCAGACCTGCATTCGCCTGAACGCCTCGTCGTCGAATGCGGCGTAGGTGCCCGGAATCCACGGCATCACCAGTTGGGCGATTTTGTCGCGGACCGGGAGAGAGGCGACGAGCGCGTCGACGTCCACCGCTGCCGGTGTGCCGGCCTGAAGCGGAAATTGCGCGGGCTGAGGCACCGGTACGGGTCCGGGTCCACCGCAGGCGCAGAGAAGAGCCACCACGAGCACGAGGTACTTGGATTGCACGGATCTCTCGCCCTGCTGGGACTGTTGGGGTGGTGCATCGGCTGCGCGGCCAATCCGCGGTCCGAAAGCGGCTTTGGTGCCGGTCGCGGTGCGTCGCCGCTCGGGGTACGCCCGGGCATCGAGGTGTTGCTGTCGGACAGTCTGCACCTGATACGCAACCGCCGGATCGGTCTGGTGACC
>JBBQXQ010000124.1:0-9269 GCA_038209515.1 Gemmatimonadales bacterium | reverse complement strand
GAGCCACGGCGGTAGCGACGGCCGGCGTTGCGGCCCGCTCCCCGGCGACGATCCGCACGAGGGTCGAGTCGGGAACACCGGCCGCCCGCGCCAGGGCCCGGACACTGCACGGGGCACCCTCGACAGCACGCGTCACGGTCTCGGTCAGGCGGTCTCTTGGCATGGCAGCAATATGCTGCCAAACGCTGAGAATGGCAAGGGGGGTGGTCACTGCCGCCGCTCCAGTCGGCGCCGGATGGCCGACTCGGGGAACCGGAGACACCGCCGGGAGAGATGCTTGCCGCCCAGCTTATCGGCGTGGGCGTAGACCCATCGGTCTGTGGTGCCTAGCAGCTCCCCTACCTGCGCCGCGGTGAGCATCCGGTCCGCCGCCGAATCGCCGTTAGTTTGCGCCGTGTCGGCGCTAAGGAGCTCGAGCAGCCATTCCCGTGGCACCGGTACAGCGGTGCCAGGGGGCAACGACTCAGCCAACTCGCGGAGGCCGGAAAGGTTCATTACTAGTTCACGCCCCTGCCGTCATCGGTTGTCTCCATCCACCGGTCGGCGCCTTTGATACCCGCAGCCCCCAGGTCGAGCGTGAACACCCAATCGCCCCGCGACTCGTGCCAGGCGTGGTGAGCCTCCCTCGAGAGGGCAGGGGGTGCCTCGCATCCACCCGCTTGTCCCGCCAGGTGACACATCCGAAACACCACCCGGGACTCTTCGGGCTCGTGTTGCCGCTCTAAGCGCTCGAGTCGTTTGTCCAAGCTGTCCGTCATGCCGTCCGCCGCCGGTTGGCCGGGCAGGACTGCGGGCTCTGCCAGTCACCGTCGTCTCGCCGTGACCCAGAGCTGGGGTCGAGCGTAATGAGTCGGTCGCCCCTCGCCCGGTGCCACGCGTGGTGGGCCTCGCTTGAGAGCTCCGGCGGGGCTTCGCACCCGCGCTCGTCGCCCTCCAGGTGCAACACCAGGATTCGCACGGGGCCTTCCCCTGACTCGTGGCTATTCTCCTGCTCCAACCGTTGGAGTCTTGTCTCTAAACTCATGCGACCCTCCGCGGTCCAGTGATAGCTTGCGCCTCGAGAGCGGCGACTCTCGCCTCCAGCTCACCAGTCTCAAGCGCCTTGAGGGCGAAGCCCAGTAGGTATCCGACCGTGCGGCTCCGACCGTTGCTGTTTTCCAGCTGCAGCGTGTTGAACAGCGCCGCCTCGATCTGCTGCTGAATCGCGGCCACGTGGCGCAACTGCGCGGGCTCGGTCGGGGGATCAATGGCCAGTCCCGTGCGCCGGTTCCGACCCCCGGACTTTCTCGCTCGGGCTCGCTGTGCCCCCTGCTTCGGATCGTGAGCGAAGCAGTGAGCGGAGCCCCCAACCGGGGGCATTCCGCACGGCTCACCCCTGGCGTTCTTCTCGGCGCATCTGCCGGCCTTGGCTCTCATCGGGGGTTAGCTGGCCCCCGGTTAGCAGTGGTAAGGCTTCCCGATACGGCCGGCTTCGGACTCCATATCGCCAGCGCATGACGAGCACGGGTAAGGGCGTCCATCTTTACTCTTTCCTCAAGACGACACACATCTGGTTGTGCTGACCGTGCCAAGCGCTATGGGCATCAGGGGACAACTCAGCCGGCGCGTCACACGGTGGGAGGGCGTGAGTCCAGAACCCTGGCGAGGCGTCCTCAACCCTCAGAACGAACTTCACCGGTGTAGGTGGGGTTTGCCGCTCCTCCAGCCTGTTGATGCGCTTCTCAATAGTCATGCGATTCCTCCGGTCCACAAACGTTCCTCAACTAAGGACGCCTGCCCCGACGAGCAGAGGTCACGGTGAGAGCCTCGTCAAAACCTTCCGGTATAATCAGAGCGCCGCAGACGTCACACAGTTGAAGATCACCGAAAGGAATCTCGATGCGTTCCCCTGAGGCCTGGCCACACGCCGTACACCGGTCCTCGGCACGTCCCGAGCCAAACCCGTGTTCCAATCGCAGGATTCTCTGGTGAAAACTCATCGGCCCCTCGAGCGCGTTGTGGGTGTCAGGGAAGGGAGACCAATCTTACTTGTCCCCCGTTGGCACTAAATCGACATCCGGGGCATGGTCTAGAGCGCGAAGTGGTGGCGCTGACGCATCTGGGTCTCCAGCTCTACCGCTGGTCCTCCGCTTTGGAGGAGGCGCTCCACTGCGGCAAGAATCGCGGCCGCCTGCCCACCCGAGCGGAGGAGCCGCTCCACGGCGACGGCCAGGAGCGCCTCGCCGCCTGGGTCGAGTGATTGATCCTGATCGTTGTTCGCCATTGTGTTGAGCCTCACGCTAAATAGAGTCACCGAAGCGCGCGCGGACCTCTGCCTCGACCACTGGGTCCGGGGCGTTGCGTCGCTGCTCGGCGTGCCGAGCCATGATTTCCTGTGCAGCCATGCGAACCATTTCCTCAGCCCGCCCGTACCGAGCGCCGCCGCCGCCGACCGGTCTATACAACACGTCACCAGTTTCCGGCTCCCTCTCGAGCACTCGCCGCAGCCGGTTCTCGTGCTCCGCGATCAGGTCGTCAGGGGCCCCGAGGTTCTGCAGCTCGGCGCGGAGGGACCCGGCCGGATCCGGCCCGCGGAGGAGACGCTTGTGCTCTTGCGCCAGTTCGTGACTGAGGATCTGAATACCAGCTGGGCCACGCACCGTATGCCCGCTGAGGAGTTCGGTGACCAGCTCCCCTCGCGTCTCGTCCCATCCGATGCGATCGGCGTGCGCCTTTGCGAGCGGCGCGGCCTGGTCAGAAGGGATGTCGTAGCGGTAGAGCGCCAGCCGGAGATCTTCATCAATCGGACCGAAGTCAGGCGGTGGGACGGGATCCCTGGGCTGCGGCAGTGGGGTGCCGCTTATCATCGGTTCTCGGTTCATTGCGAGTCACTCCTCATGTCATAGGGGTTGGAGAACCGCACCGCCCAACGAACTCCGCTGGCGCGGCCTCCGCTCCCAGCCCTCGGTACGGCCCTCCGGTAAACGGATGCGGATTGATCACGCGACTCCCTCACGCTGTATGGCCTCACGCTCTTCCCCCGCTGGATCGTCTATCTCGAACGGTAGGACAGTTGCTGACGGTTCTCCTATGTTCCTCCTATGGTGATTCATACTCTCCGATATAGGGGAGAACTGTCCTAAACCATCCCGAACTGTCCGGAGCCGCAGCCCGATCCGGCGCTTGGTGCCCCCCGTACCGTTCTTGTCGGCCCGGATGCCCATATCCGTAAGCTTTCGGCCGAAGGCTGTCTGGGTAAGCCTTTTCTCTCCTGCTGCCTCGGCCCATTCGCGATAGGCGTCAAAAAGGTCGCTCGCGGCGGCAACCTCATGTACTCCTCGAATGCACTGCGCTTCGATAAACGGCTCAAGCGGATTCATCTCAGCGCGGTAGTCCTCGGTAGCCGTCAGAACCTCAACTGGAGGCTTCAGGCCTTCGGCCCGCCAGCGCTGACACCCCTCGACAGCCCACACAAAGATCCCAGGCAGCTCGGTCAGCAACTCGGATTTCAACTTCTCATAATCGGCCGCCGCCCTCGCCCCCGCGGCGATCTCCTCAGTGTCTGTGGAAAACGTGACAGTGAACGGCACCAGGCGCTGGCGCCGCCAGATGCCGAGGTCCGTACCCGTGATCTCGGGCCGGTGGTTGCCGGCCAACATGATCTTGCCCACCGGCGTATAGTCAAAAAATTCCTGTCGAAGAAACCGGGCGCTGATCCGATCGCCTCCCGTGAAATCCTTTACCAGTGATTCATCGAGCCGCTGACCTTGCCTCGTCTCGGACGCCACGATTAGGCGCACCCCAGCGAGCCGTGCGAGATCGTTGCGTATACCCTCATTCGCCTGCAGGACGAAGGTGCTAAATGATGTTTTGAGCCCGTAATCGCCGAAGAGGGCGAGCAGAACCGCGAGGAAGAGACTCTTGCCGTTGTTCCCCAGGCCGTAGAGAAAGAACAGGCACTGCTCAGAGGTGCTACCAGTCAGCATGTACCCTACCATCTTCTGGACAAAGGCCACCAATTCCACCCTCTCACCCATGACCTCGTTGATGAAGCCGAGCCAACGAGGGCATCCGGCACCGGCCTGGAACTCCACGGGCATCATCCGGGTCAGTAACTCTGCGGGGTTGTGGCACCGGAACGTTGCTGTGGTCAGATCCACTGTCCCATTACGGACATTTACGAGGAAGGGGTGTCCATCCAGGTCATCCGGGATAGCCGGGATCCCCGGTTCAACCCTCGCCAGCTCCTCGATCGCCCGAAGCCTCGCTGCGCCCTCCGAGGCGATGGCGTGCTTAGCTATCCGTGTCCGCTCAGCATTATCCTCAGTCTCGGCGGCCTCGGCGTAGATGTTGGCGACGGTTTCACGGACAAGCCGGTGAATCAGGCCGGTCTCATCTTTCATCCAGCGGCCCTCGTGGAAAACGAGCCACCGTCCCCAAGCTGGGACGAAGCGGACGCGATGCCCGTGCTGAGCGACGAAGCGGCGGGCGTTGCCCAAATCACTGGGATTCTCCAACTCCTGGCTCACAGCGCGTACTCCCGTGCCCGAGAAGCGCCACGAGCGAGCCGGTCATCCTGCCTCCGCGCGCCGCCTGCTGGCCTACGGCAGTCTCGATCCATTGGTCCCAGGCAGTCGCCGAACACCCCATCTGGGAGATCAAGAATCCAGGCGTCCCATTCGAGCGGTGGACCACCCTTTATGGGACCACGGGCACGATGGATCTCCTCCAGCTCGTCCTCGAGTTCTTCAATCCGGCAGAGCAGCGCCGACAGATCGCAGCTTGTTAGGAAGGCCGGATCCAACTCCCAGCCTTGGAAGTCAGGTTCATCAAGCAGTTCGCTGCTCAGGGCCCGGAAGCGCGCGGAGCTCACGGCTCGTGCCTTCCGCCAGCCGGGGCCACGCTCGCGGCCTGGATGGTGCGCTGGGCCACCTTGGCCACGTTGTCGGCAAAGACTTCGGCCAGATGCAGCGGTATCCGTGGGGGCTCCGCCGTGGGATGAAAGTCCTGCGCGTCGACCGACGACACTGGGCGACGCAGGATCAACACCTCGAGGTATGCGGGGGCCCCATCATCGGGAACCATTCCCAGGACGCCTAATTGCGTGTCGGGCCCAACGTGCAGAACCTGCTGGCTCGCGATTGAGGCACTCATGCCGCGGGCACCGGCTGGGGGGTCTGTTCGCGCTGCCAGCGCAGGAGGTCCTCGCTGCAGCAGAACCATGAGCGGCCCGCGCGCTGGCCGCGAACCGCCTTCGTCATCACGAGGCGAAGAACAGTGTTATAGGAGAGGCCGCACTCCGCCGCGGCTTCGATGAGCGGCTTCATTCCCTGGTTGCTTCCCATGCTGTAGGCTCCTCTCTCAACGCAGCGTCATGCACCCATAGCGCCAAACAAAAAGCCCCGTGGCTCCAGAGAGGAGATCGCGGGGCTCGGTCCTGCCCAAGGTCGAGAAATCGGTTGTATTGCTACTCAGAGAAATATAGGAAGAGGACGGGGCTTTGTAAATAGTCGGGACAAGCGCTCGCGCTCTAACCCTTGGACTTCGGTGCCTCCCGGGCCAACCTCTATTCCACTCACTTCCGCTTTTTCGTGCGGAAGTTGTCAACCAGCAGGCCGGTCGCCCCGCGTAATCGCCTCGACTCTCCCCACCTGACATAGGCCCCGGTCCCGGCGGTGGGCGAGCAATCGCTCGTCAACCGACGCTCCAGCGGCCCAGGGTGCGTACCCGAGAAACCGAAGGATACCCGGCAGGAAGCGGATTTCGGGCTCGGTGAGGTTGAGCTCCCAGTTGGTCACCGTCGTGGGGTTGGCGCCGAGCTGGGCGGCGACATCCCGCTGCCGAAGTTTGAGGTCCAGCCGGCGCTTGCGCAGGTGGTCGCCGATCGTGCGGAGTTCGCGCGGGTAGGCCGGCGGAAGCGGTCTAAGTGCTTGAAATTGAACATGGCAGAAAGGCAACGCGGGGATGCCGGTCGATCAAGGCGAGGAGCCTGAACCATCGGTGCTCGTTCGATGCCGCACACTCTCCTGATCCCTGAACCAGCTGCATAGGCGGCCACGGCGAGTGTGTTCGGCCGCGCCGGCATCAGAAGCGCGTAGGCTAGACGGCAGCGCGGGAGCTTCCGACTTCCGAGAACAGCAGCGGGCGCTCCCCCAACGAGGAGCGCCCGCTGCTCTCGTTCCAACCAGCTACTTCGAAACGGTAACGAAGTTAGGCGTACTATTCGCCTGTGAGTTGTAGGACAGCCCGGCGCCCTGGATGTTCTGCATGGTGAAGGTGACGGAGAGGTATTGATTCTTAACCGTGACGGTCACTGAGCATTGCCCGCTGGAGTTGGTGGTACAACTCACGCTGCCGGATAGACCACCGCTGAGGCCCAGCGTGGCAGTCGCTCCTGAGGACGGACTGTTCTTGTCGTCGTTGACCGCGACCGTCGCGGTCGCCTGCCAGTTCCGCCTCCCCTGTCCGGTCTTGGTCCCTGTGAGACTGGCAAAATGGACGGAGACAGGGGGCGTCGTCACGGTCACCGTGGCCTGCTGCGTGATTGCGGTGCTGTTGGCTGTGGCGGAGACCGTCTTGCTCTCCGCGACCGTGGAGCTGAATGAGCCCGTGGCCACCCCAGTGGCATCCGTGGTTGCCGTGGGTTGCACCACAGTGTTGCCTGTGCCCGTCACGGCGAGGGCGACTGTCGCGCCCGTCACCGGATTGCCGCAGCCGTCGCGCACCGTCACGACGACGCTGGACGCCTGACCGGTGGTCACCGGAGAGGACGCGGTCACGGTCGAGCGCCCCACGTCCGGCGTGCCGCCGATGCACGGTTGGGCGCCGATGAAGCCCGTGTAGAGCAGTAGGTTCGGCGTTCCGTTCGACACGCCGGAGATCACGTTCGCGGTCGCGTTGCTCGTCAGTGCCGTGGCGACTTGGGCCGGCGTCGCCGACGGCTGGGTCGAGAGATACGCGGCCGCGGCCCCCGCTACGTGGGGCGTGGCCATCGAGGTTCCGCTGATCGTGTTTGTGGCTGTGGTGCTGGTGTACCAGTCTGACGTGATGTTCACGCCCGGTGCCAGAATCTTGACGCAGGTCCCATAGTTCGAAAAATAGGCCAAGGCATCCGTCTTGTCGGTGGCCCCTACCGTCACCGCGTGCGGGGCGCTCGCCGGACTCACGGTGCACGCATCCTGCGGGATCCCCAGAAAATTCCCGTTCCCCGCCGCCACCGCGTAGACGACGCCAGCGGCGATCGAGTTCTCCACCGCGGTGTTCAGCGCGTCCGACTTGCCACCGCCCAGGCTCATGTTGGCGACCGCCGTCGCGTTGCCGTGGTTCGCCGTGACCCAGTCGACCCCCGCGATCACCTGGGAGTAGGACCCGCTGCCGGAGCAGTCGAGGACGCGAACGGCGTAGAGGTTGACGTTCTTCGCGATGCCGTATGTGGTGCCGCCCACGGTGCCCGCGACGTGCGTGCCGTGGCCGTTGCAGTCCGCCGCCGTACCCCCGCTGGTCACTTCATCGATGCCCACTTGCGCCCGCGACGGCGAGCCGAAGTCGGTGTGCAGGAACTCGATGCCGGTGTCGATGATGTACACGTTGACGCCGCTGCCGTCCGTGAAATACGCGTACGTCGTATTCAAGGGGAGCGCCCGTTGATCCACACGGTCGAGACCCCACGTGGCGTTGGACTCGGTGGTCACGATGTGCGCCAGCTGGTCCTGCTCGATGTAGGCCACGTTCGGGTTCCGGCCGAGCGCCGCCACCGCGGCGTCGGGAAGTGACGCCGAGAAGCCCTTCAGCGCGTGTTCGTATACAAAACCAATGGCGCCGCCGTGCTGGGCTACCAGCCGGCGGGCCAGGCCCGGCGCGTCGGTCACGTCCTTGTTGAACACGACGATGTAGCGGCCAGGGATGACTTCGGCCGAGGCGGCCGGTGCGCCACCCGCGGCGAAGGCTGGGGTGTCCGAGGGGGAGGTCGGCGTGCCGGCGTCCTGACAGGCAAAGACCGCCAGGAGTCCGGTGAGGGACAGCAGAAAGCCTAAACGGCGATGCATGATGCGTCCTCCTTCAGGCCCCCTCTTTGGTTGGCCGAGGCGTCTGGACGTCGCTCAGAAGAGGCAGCGGTACGCAGAAGGCGGGCAAGGTGGGCAGAGGGAAGGTACGGCTCGGTACCGGGGACCGCTATGGCTTCTCGTCCTCGACGCGGCCGCCAGGTTCAGCCGTGGCGTTCAGCAGCCATGGCCCGTCGGCGGCACAGCTCCGATCCGGGCGCCGGTCACCCTGCGGACAGCTGGCTGCTCGCGTTGAGGCTAGTCGCTCACACGAGAGGGCGTCCCGGTCCACGAGGGAGCCTCGAAGGCTTCCGCCCTGAAACTCGAAATGCTCCTCCGGGAGAATGCGGTTGCTGAGCATAAACCCCGGACTGGGCTGCACGGCATGTTGCGCCAAGAGTCTGGCAGCGAGCTCAGTGGCCGTTGCCCAAACCCCGATTACGGCTACCAGTCCCCCGGCTCGCTCTCCCAAACGTGTACGCATAGACACCGACAGATGCGGCGGCCTGTTCGCGGGCTTCTCCTTTAGCGGCCTCCGGTATTTTTGCCGTAGGCCGAGGAGACGCACTCTCGCCCCCGACTGCGCTCATGTAACAGGTCTCGGAACTCCGAGACCTGTTAACCCCTTGGCCTTCCGCGCCTCCAGGGCCACCTCTATTCCCAGTTGCCCGCGGGGCTCACGGCACGAGCTGCAAGCGCGCCGGCCGTTCCTCAGCCCACCATTTCACAACGGGCAACGGCGTCGGTGGCGGCATCGGTGTACCCGCCGGCGGCCGCCAGGTCCATTGCGCCGGGCTGAAATGGCCGACGATGTCGACCCAATTCGCCACGGAACCCTGGAGGCGCTGTACTCGGTCGGGGCGTCGGTTCCCCGGGCACGTCGCGAATTGTCTCGCCCTCTCCGTCAGAATCGACCGATAGCCCTCAAAGGCCGCCCGACCGTGTGCCCCGACGATGGCACTCTCGAAGCGCGCCAGGATGTATTGGAACGTGAAGCGGCCCGTCGGCGTGGTGCGCTTGAGTCGGGTCGTGGTCTTGGTAATCATGTTAGTTGCCTCCTGAAGAGGTGGCGGGCGTCCTCGAGGCGGTGGTGGAACACACCGTGGCTCCCAATGTGCCAGCCTTCCGCGTCGAGATACAAGCAGAGCTTGGTCAGCAGCACAGGAGTGACCGCGTCGTCGGGCTGGCCATTCTCCTCGATGGCGCTCACCGTGGCGAGGACCAGCAACCTGTGCGCGCCGATCGCGA
>JBBQXQ010000123.1:0-9424 GCA_038209515.1 Gemmatimonadales bacterium | reverse complement strand
CGTCGGAATAGACGGATGAAGGCGCCGGCAAGGACGGCGTGGGCTCTATCTCCAGCGGCTCATGGGTGCTCGGGGCCGCGAGACGGGCGAGCCAACAATCGATCCGTTTCTCCGCCGCATCATACAGCCGGCGCAGGTCGGCTTCTGAAGCGCCTCGGGGGACCTCGACGTTGGCGATGACGGTGGCCCGGTTGAACAGGTTGTCGAGGACGAGCAGGGTGCCGGCTACCATCAGGATTGCGTCGGGCAGGTTGCGGTCGTCAGGCGGCGGCTCGGGCAACGCCTCGATACTGCGGACAATGTCGTAGCCGAGATAGCCAACAGCCCCGCCGGTAAACCGGGGCAGCCCTGGCACCTCCACGGGAGGGTGCCGCCGCATGGTTCGGCCCAGGTGCTCCAGGGGAGCTACGTCGGCCTCTACCACGGTCCACCCGGTCTTGCTGGTCCAGCGAGAGCATTGCCGGCCGCGATAGCGGAAAACCTCATCGGGATCGGTGGCGAGGAAGGTATATCTGGCCCAGCGTTCGCCTCCCTCGAGGGATTCGAGCAGAAAGCCATAGGAACCCTGATGCAGCTTGGCGAAGGCGGTGACCGGTGTGTCACCGTCCAGCACTACCTGCCTGGTCACCGGCACCATCCCGCCTTGGCTGCTTCGATCCAAGAAAAGCTCGAAGCCCGAGCTCATTGCGGTGCCGCCACCAGGTAACTCCCCGGCGCTGGGAGCTCGCCACCCAGGTTATCGGCCGCGGGGCGGGACGGAGGCAGCAGCTCGATGTGCGCATCCGGCAGCAAGCGGCCGATGGCCAGGGCGCGCTCGAACGCGACGTCGCTGCCGTAGACCTGGCGTGCCCGGGCGGGTGCGGAGAAGAATCGGGAGTATTCGAAGACCAGGCTCGCGCCCTTCTCCCGAAGGGGATGGCTGATGGTCAGGTCGATGCCGTAGACTCCGGGGCGAGGGTGAACGTCGACCTTTACCGTCTGCCCAGTGTCGGCGAACGCGTCCGCCGAGAACGTGAGCCTGGCGAAGACGATGTTCTCGGGAGGTCCGTGCCGGAGCACGATGGTTCGCGGCTCACCGGCCGTAAAAGTCACCGACGTGTCGGAGGGGGCAGGACCGGAAGTCTCCAGCACGATGACTCGCGCCAGGGGTAACACCCGAGAGACGGTGGGCGCGGGAGGTTTGCTGGTCGTGAGCGGCTGGCGGGCCCCGCAACCGAGCATGGCCGCGAGCCCCGCGCTGCCGAGCAAGGTTGTCCAACGCGCGGGCCATTGGGATATTGCCGAGGGCCTACAACGTAAGAGGTTAGCGGTGAGAGGTGAGAGGGGCATTCAAGAAAGTAATCTGCGGTGCCGGGCCTCACTAATTCTGGGGGCGTTCCTTCTCACCTCTCACTTCTTACCTCTCACCGTCACACCTCTCGCCGCCCAGAACTGGAACTCCTCCCAGGCCCTCACCCTGGTACAGAGAGCCGTTGAGCGCCGGCTGGCCGTTCAGGCCGACACGTCGCTCACGAGCTACCGCACGCGCGCGCACGGATTCGTGTTCTTCCTGGCACAGGTGGGCGAAGGGTTGACCGAGCCGCCACGGTTGGTAAAGGCCGACGAACTCGATGTCGAAGTGTATTGGCAGTCACCTGATCAGAGCAAGCAGGTCATCCTCGGCTGGCGCGACAGCACCTTCCTGCCCACCGACATCAACTACCACCGCGATCACCTCGGCATCGTCACCAACAACTTCGGCAATGTCATTCGCATCGGTGAAGGCGACGAAGTACGCGATGTCGCGCATCCGCTCTCGCCGGCCGGGCGCGACGCCTATGACTTCGCCTTGTCCGATTCAGCTGCCATTCGGACCGCGGAAGGCGAGGTGACCGTCTATCAGATCCAGGTGCGGCCCCGATCCTTCGCCCAGCCGCTGGTGGTCGGAACCCTGTACCTCGATGTCGCCACGGCCGAGCTGGTCCGCTTTCGCTTCAGCTTCACGCCGGCCTCATATCTCGATCGCCAGCTGGAGGACATCAGCGTCGTTCTGGAGAACGCGCTGTACGAGCATCGCTACTGGCTGCCCTATCGCCAGGAAATAGAGATCAGGCGGCGGGCCACCTGGCTCGACTTCCCCGCACGAGGGATCATTCGGGGCCGCTGGGAGATCGGCGACTACCAGCTCAACGCCGATGTGCCGGCCGGTCTCTTTACCGGGGCGCCGATTGCCGGGCTGCTTCAGCCACGGAAGCCGGATTCGACCTGGAGCGAGCCGCTCGGGCAGGCGATCGCCGGAGTTGCTCAACCGGTCAATCGGCAGGACATGGAGGCCCTCCGGGTTGAAGTCGAGCGGATCGCCGCGTCCCGCGTCCTGGCCGGTCTTCCCCGCACCCGTCTGGCCGCCGGTTCGCTCAGCGATCTGGCGCATGTGAACCGGGTCGAAGGGCTGACTGTGGGCTTCGGAGGAGTCATCGGCCTGCGAGGAAGCCGGATCGCGCTCCGGCCCTCGGTGGCCTACGGCACGTCGGACGATCGGCTCACGGGATCGCTGGTGGCGTCCTGGAGCACTGGCGCAACCGAACTGAGCCTCAGCGCGTCCCGCCGGGTACGTGACTTCAGCGATCTCCCCGTCATCGCGCCGCTGGTGAACTCCATTCTCGCCCAGGAGGGTGGGAAGGACCACGGCGACTACGTGCTGCTCCACACCGTCGGTGCCGGGATTCGGCACCGGCTCAGCGGCCGCACCTCGGTGACGGTGGATGTTGGTGTCGAGGAGAGCCGGTCCGTCACGACCACGGCGTCGCCGGCGACAGGGGCGTACCGGGCCAACCCTGCTCTCGGCTCCGGCTCCTATCGCGTGGCACGACTGGGAGTCGAGCGCGGGAGCGGCGGCATTGCGATGCGGCACGACCTGCAGGGCAGGCTTTTGCTCGAGGGTGGCGAGGGCGCAGCAGACTATGGGCGGGTCGCGGCCGTGGGCGGCTGGACGATTGGGTTGGGCGGCTCAGAACTGCTCGCGCGAGCCTATCTGGGCGCCGGGACAGACGCGCTTCCTCCTCATCGGAGCTTTGTCCTCGGAGGGCGGGGTACGCTGGTTGGAGAGCCCTATCGGGCCTATGGCGGACGCTCCGCGGGATTGGCCCACCTCGAGTGGCGGTTCGAGGTTCCGGCTCCGGCCTTCTCCCTCGGATCGTTCGCCTCCACGGGCCGCCGCGCGACAGTCGCCCCCTTTGTGGCGCTGGGTTACGCCGGTCGTCCCATCGCCGGATTGCCGTGGACCGAGACCGACGGTGTCCGGCCGGTGGTGGGCGTTGCCGTCGAATGGCTCATGCGGCTGATCCGGCTCGAGGTGGGCATCGGACTACGGGACGGGGGTGTCGGGGTGACCCTGGATGTGAATCGGGACTGGTGGGGGCTGCTGTAACCTTCTTATTATCCACCTGGCTCCCCCGCCTCCCGTCCGCTGGCTTCATCACACACAACAGAGCCTGGCAATGCAGTTCACCGACGAGTGGTTGGTTCCCTCCATCGAAAACCTCTTGTCCCCAGAGGCCATGACGGCTTTGCGGCAGGAGAGTGGACCAGCTGTGTCGCTCTGGGAGGTCTTGGTCCAGCGGAAAGTGGCCAGTGACCAGCAGATCCTGGATGCCATCGCCGCCCGGTTTCGTTTCCCGCTGGCAGACCTGACCAAACCAGACCCCAAGCTGGTCGCGACGGTGCCGGAGCAGCTGGCCCGGCGGTTCAATGTCGTCCCGGTGGGGCAGACCGATTCCTATCTCGAGGTGGCGACATCCAACCCGTTCGACATGGATGCCGAAAAGATGCTGGCCTTCGCCACCGGCCGCGAAGTCCGGATGCTCCTCGGCTCGCCATCGAAGATCCGGGAAAAGCTTGACGAGCTTTATCGGGAGACGGAAAGCGTCGTATCCCGTCTGCTCCAGGGTATCGGTATCAGCGGCGCCTTCGAGGTGGAACAGATCAAGGAGGAGGAGGACAGCGCCGTCAGTGCGGAGCAGGCCAGTCAACGGCCGATTCTGCGCCTGGTGGACGGCATGATCGCCGACGGGGTCTCCAATCGCGCGAGCGACATTCATGTTGAGCCGGTCGAGGGCGGCGTCATCGTGCGCTACCGCATCGACGGGGTGCTGCGGCAGGCCATGAAGATCCCCCGGAGCGCGGGCGTTCCTCTCATCTCGCGAGTTAAGATCATGTCCGAGCTCGACATTGCCGACCGGCTCCGGCCCCAGGATGGCCGGGCCCGGGTATCGGTCAATGGCGAGCCGGTCGACCTTCGAGTCTCGACCCTTCCGGCGTCGCATGGCGAGAAGGTCGTCATCCGGATCCTGAACCAGAAGGCAACCACGCTATCGCTCACCAGCCTCGGTCTGGCGGACGACGAGCAGCAGGCAATCAAGGCCCTCCTCAGCCATAAGGAAGGCATCATCCTGGTGACGGGCCCGACCGGATCGGGAAAGACGACGACGCTGTACTCCTGTCTCCGGACGGTGCAGGGGGAGGGAGTCAACATCGTCACCGTCGAGGACCCGGTCGAATACAAGTTGGGCCAGAACATCGTGCAAGTGCAGGTGAACGAAAAGGCGGGACTCACCTTTGCGGCGGCGCTGCGCTCGATTCTGCGGCAAGACCCTGACGTCGTGCTCGTCGGTGAGATCCGCGACAAGGAGACGGCGCAGATCGCGCTCCAGGCTTCGCTGACGGGTCACCTGGTTCTGTCCACGCTGCACACCAACGACGCACCCAATGCCATTACCCGTCTCGTGGACATGGGCATGGAAGCGTACAAGATCGCGCCGGCCCTCCGCGGAGTCGTCGCCCAGCGTCTGATGCGCCGGCTGTGCCCGGCCTGCCGCGTGATCTCGACCGAGCCGATCGGCGGGAGCCTCTCTCGCTTTGTCCCCCCGGGCGCTACGCTGTACCAGGCGGTAGGCTGCACCGACTGCTCGATGACCGGCTATCGGGGGAGGTTCAGCATCGTCGAGGTGCTGACGATGACGCCGGAGCTGGAGCGCCGGATCGGCGAAGGCGCCACCGCCGAGAAGATCGCCGAAGCCGCCCGAGCCGCCGGCATGCGGTCGCTCTTTGGCAGCGGATTACGGCACGTGCTCTCGGGCGAGTCCACCCTCGAGGAGCTGCTGCGGGTCACCGACGTTCCCCACGAGGAGGCGCGGCCGGCCCGCCCGTCCGGTCCCCGGGCCCGGATCTCGACGCCCCATGCGGCGCCCCCCTTGCAGGGCGTGCCCACAGCGGCGCCGTCGTCCGCGGAGCCGCTCGAATTCTTGATGGACCTGCTGGAAGAATCGCCGCCTCCCGACGGAGCCGTAGCCGAAGGACGGGGACGGGGAGCCAGTGTCCTTCTGGTCGAAGACGAGGACCAGCTGCGGCGAGTGATGAAGGACCTGCTCCAGCGGGAAGGTTACCGGGTAGCCGAGGCCCGCGACGGGATCCAGGCGCTGGATGAGGTCGATCGATTCGCCCCGGACGTCATCATTCTCGATCTCAACCTGCCGGGCATCGACGGCTACAGCGTGCTGGCCCAGCTTCGCTCGCGCCCTTCCACCCGGGACATTCCGATCATGGTTCTCACCGCCAAAGGCGACGAGGACAACGAAGTGCGAGTATTCGAGCTCGGCGCCGACGATTTCGTGACCAAACCGTTCCGCGCTCGCTCCCTCACCGCGCGGATCGAGGCCATACTCGGCCGCCGGCGCGCTTGAACCGGCCGTTCACTCGAGCCGACCCAGCCCAACCCGCCCACTCTCTGCCAGATCCCAGCACCGGCACGGTGGGAGCGCTCCCGCACGCAGCCGAAGGCCTGTCGCTCATCAAGCCTGCGGTGCGCTCCCAAACCGGGTACTCGCTGAGCTCACCCCGAGCCCGGCACAAGCTCAACCAGAACGAATCACCCTACGATTTCCCCGACCAGCTCAAGCGCGAGGTGTTCGAGCAGGCTGCTGAAGGCTGGCAGCGCTACCCGGAGTTTGCCCCGCCGGATCTCCTGAAGGCGCTTGCGGAGCACTATGGCTGGGTGGCGGATGGCGTCCTGGTGGGAAACGGTTCCAACGAGCTGATCCAGGCCGTGCTCTCGGTTACGCTGGCGGCAGGCGATGCGGTGGTGGCGCCGTCTCCCACGTTCTCCCTGTACCGCCTGCTCACCTCGGTTCTCGGCGGTCGCTATGTGCCGGTGCCGCTGGGTCGGGGATTTGCCTATGACGTCGAACGGCTGATCGATGAAGCGATCCGCGAACAGGCGCGGGTGATCGTTCTCAACTCACCGAACAATCCCACCGGATCCGTACTGCCCGAGGGCGCTGTCGAGCGAATCCTGAGCGAGACCAGTGCGCTGGTAGTGTGTGATGAGGCGTATCAGGACTTCGGGGGCCCCACGGCGCTCGGGCTGCTTGCGCGTTCGTCGCGGGTGGTCGTGCTTCGAACCTTCTCGAAGGCTCTTGGCCTGGCGGGCCTCCGCTTCGGGCTGGCCCTGGCGCACCCCGAGGTTGCTCGCGAGATCGCGAAGGGTAAGCTCCCCTATAACGTCAACCTGGTCACGCTGGCCGCGGCCCGGACTGCACTGCGGCATGCTCCGCTGTTCGCCCAGCGGACGCGTGAGGTGACTGCGACCCGCGACCGGTTTGTGGAGCGATTGCGGGGGCTCCCGGGGCTGACGGTCTTTCCCACAGCCGCCAATTTCGTCTTGATCCGGAGTCATCAGTTGCCGGCCAAGGAGCTCTTCCTCCAGCTCTACGAGAACTACGACATCCTGGTCCGCGACGTCTCGGGGTCGGCCGAGCTGGCGGAGTGCCTGCGGATCTCGATCGGGACGCCCGAGGACATGGATGCGGTAATTGAGGCGCTGGAGCAGATTCTAGAAACGTGAGCGGTAAGCTCTTACTGTTACTACCTATGACCCGAGTAGCTGAAATCACTCGCACCACCAAGGAAACCGATCTCCACGTCCGGGTGGATCTGGACGGCCGGGGCGAGGCCAAGGTAAAGACCGGCATCGGGTTCTTCGACCACATGCTGGAGGCGCTGGCGCGTCACGCCTTGCTGGACCTCACGGTCGAGGCGCGGGGCGACCTCCACGTGGACGGCCACCATACCGTGGAAGACACCGGGATCGTCCTGGGGCAAGCGATCGCGAAGGCATTGGGGGACAGAGCGGGTATCCGCCGCTACGCCGACGCCATGGTCCCGCTCGACGAGGCGCTGGTGCGGTGCGTTATGGACGTGTCTGGTCGTCCCTATCTTTCGTACAACGTCGAGATCCCGAAATGGCAGATGCTGGGCGACTACGACGTGTTTCTCACGCCGGAGTTCTTCCGCGCCCTCGTCCTCAATGCGGGGCTCACGGTGCATCTCGACCTGCAACGGGGTGACAACCCGCATCACATCGTCGAGGCGGCGTTCAAGGCCTTCGCTCGGGCGCTCGATGGTGCAACCAGCCAGGACCCGCGGGTGGCGGGAGTGCCCTCGACCAAGGGATCGTTGTGATCGTAGTTGTCGACTACGGGGTGAACAACCTCGCGAGTGTGGTTCGAGCGCTGGGGGCGAGCGGCCACCGGGCTCAGCTCACCGGAGATCCGGACGAGGTGCGCCGGGCAGATCGAGTGCTCGTCCCCGGAGTGGGGAACTTCGGGCAGGGCTCGCGCACGCTCAGCTCGACCGGCTTGGGCGAAGCGGTCCGGGAGGTGGCCGGCGCCGGGCGGCCCGTCCTCGGTATCTGCCTCGGACTTCAGCTGTTCTTCGAGGTGAGCGAGGAGGCGCCGGATGCGCGCGGCATCGGGCTCCTGCCGGGCCGGGTTCGCCGATTCTCCAGCGGCCTGCCGGTGCCGCATGTCGGATGGGCCAAGGTGGACCTGACCGAAGCGGGTCGGCGGCATCCGGTCCTCGCACCCACGTTCAGCGACGGCGCTCAGTTCTTCTACCACGTGCACAGCTATCACCCCACCTCCCTGCCGGATCACGCCATCCTCGGGACCGGCGACTACGGCGGCGTGTTTCCGACGTTGGTGGGACAAGGGTCCGTTATCGGGGCCCAGTTCCATCCCGAAAAATCCCAGGTTGCCGGGATCGCGCTGCTGGCTGCCTTTGCGGAGTGGCGTCCATGACCTCGGTACGAACCTCCCTCGTCGACGTGTACGTGCTCCGCGGTGAAGGCTCGAGCCTCCAGTGTCTCGTGCTTCGACGCGGCAGGGGCGGCCGGTGTCCCGGATCCTGGGAGACGGTGCACGGCCACATCGAGGCGACCGAGCGCCCGGCCGGAGCGGCCGAGCGTGAGCTGGAAGAGGAAACCGGACTCACTCCGGTCCGGCTCTACAACCTGAGCCGGGTGGAATTATTCTATCAGCACCGAACCGACGAGGTCGCGCTAGTGCCGGTTTTTGCCGCGTTCGTCGCCGGGGATGCGACCGTTCGCCTGGGGGCGGAGCACGACGGGTTCGAGTGGCTATCACTTCCCAACGCCAGGCGTCGATTCGCGTGGCCTAGGGAGCGCCGCGCGCTGGACGACATCGTGACGCTGCTGGCAAACGGGAGCGCAGGACCGGTGGACGACGTGCTGCGGGTATGCTAGCGCGGCGCATCATTCCCTGTCTCGACGTGGCGGGTGGACGGGTGGTGAAAGGGGTGCACTTCGAATCGCTGCGGGACGCCGGCGATCCGGTCGAGCAGGCTTCCCGCTATGATGCCGAAGGCGCCGACGAGCTCGTCTTCCTGGACATCTCCGCAAGCCTCGAGGCTCGCCGAACCACGCTCGAGATGGTGAGCCAGGTGGCGGAGACCATTTTCATCCCGTTCACGGTGGGCGGCGGGATCCGCTCGGTTGCCGATGCCGGCGCCGCCCTCCGGGCCGGCGCAGACAAGACGGCGGTGAACACCGCCGCGGTGCGCGATCCCTCGCTGGTCTCGCGCCTGGCCGAGAGCTTAGGTAGCCAGTGCGTCGTCGTGGCGGTCGACGTCAAGCGGATCGGGGGCCGGCTGACCGTGATGGTCAATGGAGGTCGGGAGGAAACCTCTCTGGAGGCGGTGGACTGGAGCCGCAGACTCGAGGCCCTCGGAGCCGGTGAGATCCTGCTCACCTCCATGGATCGTGATGGGACCGGAGAGGGGTACGATCTCCCCCTGCTCGAGGCCGTGACTCGGACGGTAAGCATTCCGGTGATCGCTTCCGGTGGTGCTGGTAGCCTGGCCCATCTGGCGGAAGCGCTCGAGGCCGGCGCCCACGGCGTGCTCGCCGCCACCATCTTCCACTTCAAGGACTCTTCGCTCCCGCGAGCTCGCGCGTACCTGCGCGAGCGGGGGTATCCGGTTCGCCCATGATCTTCACCGCGCTCACTCTCCTCTCCGCCCTCACGCTCACGCGATCGTTCGATGGCGCCGCACCTTGCGTCCGACCAATCCGGGCGGGCACTCAGGTTCAGGG
>JBBQXQ010000122.1:0-9461 GCA_038209515.1 Gemmatimonadales bacterium | reverse complement strand
GATAGGCTGGTCAAGCGGAACGGCGTCTACTACGTCACTGAGGGAGATGCGGAGGCGGGACCCTATTGTCCCCGTTGCTTTGAGGCGGATCAAAAACGAATGCCGCTCACCGAAAACCCCCGAGGCCTCCAGCACTTCGGCAAGTTCAAGTGCCCGGAATGCGACGAGCACTACGGCAGCCTCTAAACTCGAGCGGAGGAGGAGGCGACCTTGATGGTTGATCCCGAGAAGGCCCGGGAGGCCGAGCCAAAAGTCAGCCGACTCGTAGTCACGGGCATGGACCGGGTGCTGCCCTTTCAGCATCTTAAGATCGCAAAGCGCCTGAACCGGGGAGGCCGGGGGGTCCGAAGCCCGGCGGACCGCATGGGCATGAGAGTGGATACAGGAATGGCGCAATAGACTGCGGTGGGTGATGTTAGTGCGTGATGAGCGGCCAGGGATGTCGGTCCACTCACTAGTTAGGCGGCCGCCGGCAGGACTACATAATGAAAGCTCTCCACGCACTCGCGGCAGGATTTCTCACCTCGCTCGCCGCCTGCGGCTCTCAGCCGGCTCCATCGACCGACAGAGCATCTGGGGACTTGCTCCGCTCTGCCGCGCAGTTTTACGATGCCTACGTCCGGGATGTCCGTGAACACCGACGAGAGAAGCTCTCGCAGTATTATCATCCGAACGGGGCGCTCATCGTGCTCGGCGGTCAGCGTAAGCAATTCTCTCGCGCCTCGATCGACAGCTTCTATCGCGGCCGCAGCGCGAGCCCGGCAGCCCGGAGGCGCTCAGAGAACCGTAGGTAGAGCGTGACTGGCGATATAGTGGCGTCGATGGTGAAGTCGATTGGGGGCGCTCGAGCAGCTGAGCTGCGCATCCTGCCGCCGTCCCTCTTGGGGACAAAGCACCTTGAACAGCGAGCTTGCCCGGATCTCCATCGCCTCGACGATCGTTAAAGGGGGCACGTAATCCCCCCGATAGTTCCATCGAGTAGAGCCCCGACCACCCATTGGACTAGCCTCCTTAAAAGTGTTGTCCGGCTAGGCAGCGACCGGATTGGCTATGTGAGAGCTTCGATACCCCCACGAATCCTCCTAGTAAAGCCAAGCACCTCAGCGACCCACCGTCTCCCTGGCCAGAATCTTGAGCGTGGGGAACCGCCGGAGTTTCACCCGGAGTCTCCCTTCAGCGAGACCTGAGATTTTCGAAATCAACAATCAAATTAGCCCCGAGCCGCGAAGCTGAGGGCTAAACACCAATACGAGAGGCTGCCGCCGTGGTCGGAGTTACAAGGAGCTCTATTTGGCACACTTCTTCTCGTAAGTGGGCCTAACCCATGCTACTTAAGAGTCTTGGAGCCATCGAGCAGACGGATTATCTGGATGGGGCGCACTTCTGCGGACCTACACTTGGCGATCAATTACCGCGAGTTCAAAGAGAGTCAACGGCGATATAGAGCGACTGGATCATGCGGTCTATAGCAGACAGGACCTGATGGTCGGCCCCCGCTGGCCGGAATACGTGAATGTGCACTCCGCGTGTCCCAAGGTACACACTGAATGTTTGCTTAAGCATTTCCTGTCCGTTCGGATACTTGAACAGATAACTGGTAAGCAGGCCGAGTCGTCCGCCAATGGTTCGCCGACTCGTCCCGTTCCAGAGTGTAATCCGAACGCCCATTTTCTTGGCTGCCTTCTCGGCCTCGGGCCTGAAGTAGTTCTCCTCTCCGGCGCGGATGTCCGCGGCCGTCATCCGAGTCAGGTCGGCCTGACTCACCCGCGTAGGCAGAATCTGAATGGAGAGACTAGCCCCATCCACGTCCCCAGAGGGTGTTGCAACGATGAAAAGGTGGCCACTCTCGTCAGCGCGGTGTTTGGCAGCGTCAATCGCACGCTTCCCTGATCGCACTGCGATAGAGATTGTGGAGTCGTCCACTCTCCAATTGCCTGGGATATCCATGTGGATGCCGTAGCCAAGAGTCAGCGAACGCCAGTCCTGAGACTGGGCAGCCAGATCACCGGCAAAGGTCATTAAGAGCACAGTCGAGAGTCGCGCGGCAAGGCCCACACAGACGAACCTGGACAAGTTCTGATTCCCCTTGGTGGATTCGTTATAGATACGACCGTGGCGAGGTGTTGCTGACTGTGACTTCTAGGGCTAATCGCCGTGTCGGGATGGTACTCGCTGCCTTCGATTTGCTTCAATTACAGCACTTTGTCCTACCGCGTCAGGGCATATACCATGTCGCCGACGAAGCGTTTGAATGATTCGTTCTCGACGAACTGCTTGTACACCTCGGTATCCTCTTTCAATAGATGCTGCATCACCCGGCCCAGCGCCTGATCGTGCGCCATGCGCGCGGTGTGGGGGGTATTCTCTCTGGCGTTCTGGTAGGAGGCATCGGCGGCGACCTGCGGGGCAATGTCGTCCCGGATGCGCTTCGCCACCCGGTCGGTATCGGTAAACAGGGTGCTGAACTGCTCGTTGAAGTTCTTGAGGATGTTGCTCAGCCGGTCCAGCTGCGGCTCCGGCTTCTGCCCGCCTACACCAGTAGGGACCGGCTCGATCTCGGCGTCCTGGTCCTCCAGCGCGATCTTCATCGCCGCCTTCTTCTCCACGCGGTAACTGTCCATGTCGATGGCCTCCAGGATGCCCCTGGAGAGGTCGTCCTCTTGTGGCGCCGGCAGCTTGGGCGTGAGCAGATCGAGGAAAATGGAGAGCCTCTCCCACTCGGCGTTGCCGTAGGAAATCACGGAGGATAGAAAACTGTAGGTTCGACAGAAGAGCTTGGCCTTGCCCTTGAACTCCACCTGGCCGTCCTCGTCGAGCCGGCCCACATACACCGCCACGCAGGCATCGAGGATTGGATCAAGGGTGTCACGCTGGGCGCCACCCAGGAACAGTGCCGCCACCTGCTGCACCTGTTCAGGGATGTAGACCTGTGCTCCGTCCAGCGCCGCTTTCAGATCGTGCAGCTTGTTGGGGTCGGTCTCCTCGGCCAGCAGCGTGGTGCGGTAGTAGTCCTGAAAGGCGATGGTGATCGCCTCGCTGTTGTTCTGGAAATCGAGCACGAAACAGTCGTGCTTCCGCGGGTGCGCCCGGTTGAGGCGGGACAGCGTCTGCACCGCCTTGATGCCCGAAAGCGGCTTGTCCACGTACATGGTGTGCAGCAGCGGCTCGTCGTAACCGGTCTGGAACTTTTCGGCACAGATCAGGAATCGGTACGGGTCGGCCTGGATCCGGGCAGCGATGTCGCCGCTGGGAAACCCGTTGAGCGATGCCTCGCTTGCCTTGGCACCGCCGTACTCGTGCTCGCCCGAGAAGGCGACGATGGCTTGGTACGGGCTCTTGCGCTCCGCGAGGTACGCCTTGAAGGCATGGAAGTACTGGATGGCCCGCTCGACACCGCTGGTGACTACCATGGCCCGCGCTTGCCCTCCGATCCTGGCAGTAGCCACCACCTGTTCGTCGAAATGGTCCACCATGATCTCGGCCTTGAGGCGGATGGCGTGGTCGTGGCTTTCGACGTAGCGCCGCAGCTTCTTCTGCGCCTTTCCGGTGTCGAACTCCGGATCTTCCTCGGTCTTCCTGACCAATTTGTAGTAGCTGTTCACCGGCGTGTAGCTCTTGAGCACGTCGAGGATGAAACCCTCCTCGACAGCTTGCTTCATGGTGTAGCCGTGGAACGGCCGGTGCTTAACCTTGCCCTCCGGGTCGGGAGGCAAGGCTTCGCCGAACATCTCGAGCGTCTTGTTCTTGGGCGTGGCGGTGAAGGCGAAGTAGCTGGCGTTGGTCAGCATCTTGCGGGCCGCCATCCGGGCCGCGAGCGCGTCGTTGATCGTGTCCTCGGGATCCCTCTCGTCGTCACCGTCCTCGGCGGGGTCGCCGAGTGCCTTGCTCATCGCGCCCGAGGTCTTGCCGCCCTGACTGGAGTGCGCCTCGTCAATGACGATGGCGAAAGTCTTACCGCCTTCGGTGGCAATCTCGTCGAGGATGAAGGGGAACTTCTGCACCGTGGAAACGATAATCTTCTTTCCCTCCTCGATGAAACGGCGCAGATCCCCGGATGCCTCCGCATGACCTACGGTAGCAGCCACCTGCATGAACTGCTTGATGGTGGCCTGGATCTGCTGGTCCAGGAGGCGCCGGTCGGTGACTACGATGACGGAGTCGAAGACCTCCTCATCGTTGCGCTTCAAGCCAATGAGCTGGTGCGCCAGCCAGGCGATGGAGTTCGACTTACCGCTGCCGGCCGAGTGCTGGATCAGGTGAGGGTCTGCTTGAGGTCGGCGGCCGGGAGCTTAATACCGGCTTTCCTGAGCGCGGAATCGACCTGGTCGCGGAAGATGTTGTGGTCTTCGAAGAGCACCTCGCCCAGAGCCGCACGTAATTTTATGGCAACCTCGACCAGACGTCTGCCCCGCTCCCAGGTCCGGGGGTCGAGCAGCTTCTTTCTCCTTTTCTCGGGTAGCCCTTTCTTCGCGCTGCCGCCCTCCTCGTCGTCGGTCTCGTCCGCGTCGCTACCCCATTCAGCCAGGCGCTGCTCTAGTGCCGGTGCTACCTTGGCAAAGTCGGTAAAGAGTGAGTCGCCGAACTCCTCGTAGATCTCAGCACGCAGATCTTCGTCGCCCGAAGTAAAGCGCAGGGTCTCGATGGCCTTGAGGGTGAGCCGGCTATGCAGGCGTAGCGGGCGCTCGACGGTGACCTTCCAATAGCCGAAGGCAGCATTGGGGAAGATCTTCGATTCGGGCGTTTCCTTGAATTCGAGAAAGGTGCGGCTGATGCGGGCGATGTCCTCCGGCGCGAGCTCACAGTTCTTCTTGCCCAGGTTCTTGCGTAGCGGCCTGAACCACTGAGTGGCGTTGATGAGCTGCACTTGCCCCCTGCGAGCCGCCGGTTTCCGGTTGGATAGCACCCAGACATAGGTGGCGATGCCGGTGTTGTAGAACAGGTTGAGGGGGAGGGCGACGATGGCCTCGACCCAGTCGTTCTCGATCAGCCAGCGGCGGATGTTGCTCTCTCCTTGGCCGGCATCCCCAGTAAAGAGAGAGCTGCCGTTGTGGACTTCGGCGATCCGGCTGCCGAGGGCGGACCGGACGTTCATCTTTGCCGCCATGTTAGCCAGGAAGAGCATCTGGCCGTCGCTGGAGCGAGTGACCAGCGACAGCTCCTCGCCCTGATGCATGACCTTGAAGCGGGGGTCGCGCATCCCGTCCTTCCCGCCCATAGCTTCGAGGTCCTTCTTCCAGCTCTTCCCGTAGGGCGGATTGGCGAGCATGAAATCGAATTCCTGGGCCGGGAAAGCGTCGTGCGACAGCGTTGACCATTCCGCGCCGCCCACAATGTGGTCGGCGCTGTCGCCCTCGCCCTTGAGCAGCATGTCCGCCTTGCAGACGGCGTAGGTCTCGGGGTTGATCTCCTGGCCGTACAGGAGGCACTTCACCTGCTGTTTCCGCTTCGAGGCTATCGCCGTGAGGGTTTCCTCCCCCACGGTAAGCATGCCGCCGGTTCCGCAGGCGCAGTCGTAGAGCAGGTAGGTCCCGGACTTGATCTCGGCCTCGATGGGCAGGAAAACCAGGTTTGCCATCAGGCGCACGGCGTCTCGCGGGGTCCAGTGCTCGCCGGCCTCCTCGTTGTTCTCCTCGTTGAAACGGCGGACCAGCTCCTCGAAGATCGTGCCCATCGAGTGGTTGTCTATGACCCTCGGGGAGAGGTCTATGGCGGGGTCGAGGAACTTTCCGATGAGGGTACCGATAGCATCGGCCCGGGAGAGGGTCTGGAGCTGGTTCCGGAACTTGAAGTTGTCGAGGATGTCCTGGACGTTGGGCGAGAAGCCGTTGAGGTAGTCCTCGAAATCGGCCAGCAGCTGCTGCTGATTCCCCCGAGACCTGAGATCGCGCAACGTGAACTTCGAGGTATTGTAGAAGGCCTGCCCCGACGCATTGCAGAGCGCGGATCGCTGCTCAGTAATTTGCGCCTCGTCGAGCATCTTCCTGGTCGCGAGCACCTGCTGCTTGGCTGGCTCGAGGACAGCATCCATGCGCCGGATGACGCACATCGGCAGGATAACGTCGGGGTACTTGCCGCGCTTGAAGAGATCGCGCAGGACATCGTCTGCGATGCCCCATATGAAGGAGACGATCCTGTTATGCGTTGCCGGGTCCACTGAAGCGCCCCTCCATTGCTGTCATCGAGTCACTTCGCCGCGAGCACCAGGAGCCAGCGCTACGCTTTCGCATGTTTAACTTCCTGTCTAGCAAGATCATCTCAGCGTGGAGAAGGAGGGTGTACCCAGCTTTCCGCGGGATGCAAGGGCTTGCGGTAAGCTTCTATATTTCAAACCCTCGCCAGCTTCGATCCTGGTTGACCGCCTGGCTTACTCGCTGAACAGAGGATGCCGGACGCCGAGAGGAGCTGCCAGCGTTCACCTCTTTTGGTCTCTTCCGCCTCCTGCGGCTTTTAACTTCACGCGCTGCGGCAAGAAGAGTCGCTTCGGAACTCGAAAGTCGGATTGGTCTCTATCCCCGAGAATTACAAAGCTTCGCGCGGCTTCGAAAATCTTTGCGTGATAGTCCTTTATGATATAGCGGAGAGGAAGCAGGGCCTCACATCCCTTAGGAGAGACACGATAGTCAAAGGGATCCCTCTCGGGAAAGCCGACCTCCTTCCACCAACGCAGGAAATCCGCGCGGACCATGCGGGCACCGAAAGCGAAGATGACGCGTCCCGCGAGAATCATGTTTCCGTCCTCCCAGAGCTGGCGCAAGTCTTCCTGGGATGGCACCCGCCACGCTACTGGAACCCCACGCACCGTCGCTTTCGCGCGCAGCGCTTCCGCCCTCGACAAAGAGCCAGCCTTGCGGCTCTGCGACCTTGGCTCGGTCATCCTCGACGTACTCGCCTCCAGGTGCTGGGACTTGCTCCGGCGAGGTCCAGCTAACGGGAAAACCTTCGGCTCGCCGGGATGGTTTCACTGGGGGCGTCGACTTATAACACGTGCCACACGGCCTAATCCCTGTTGGATCTTCCCAAAAAGCTTCCCATAACTGAAACGGGCTCCCACCCTGGAGCCCGTAAGTCATTACGCCACTATAAGGCGCCGGTCGGAATCGAACCGACGAATGGAGGTTTTGCAGACCTCTGCCTTACCACTTGGCTACGGCGCCGGGGAGAGAGAAGCTAGCGCCCCGCAAGGAGATGTGGTAGCCCGAAATTCCACCCCCACACAGCGCATTGAACGCGATCACGGGCTCGACCGGCCCACCCTTGCGGGCGCGCGAATATGGGCGTCCATTAGGAAGCGCCGCCGCGGGTTCCCCGGGCAACAGCAGTACACGCAAGGAGGGTCGAGTGCAGGAGAATGTGCGGGAGGCTCGGCTGCGACCGGAATACGCCGACCTGTATCCCGGAGTGCAGCCCGATGTCTGGCTGCCCGCCACGGTCGTGGGCCAGCAGCTCCTGCTGTGGCATCTCGCCACTGCCGCCAGCCCTCAGGGTGAGCGGCTGATGGCAGATGGGCACTTCGAATTTCGGGGCGGGCTCGCGCGGGGTCCCAGTAATGGAGACAGGACCCGCGCCGGGGATCAGTAGCGGTCAGTGAACCAGAGGCCGGTTCAGTTGTGCCAGACCGGGTTCGGTCGTGGCGTGGAGATAAGCGTTGGGGTCGTGCTCGAGCGCGCCCTCGGGCAGGTAGTTGTATGCCGGACCGAGCTCGCGCCGGATGCGAGACGCATAGAACTCCGGTAACTGGGTGGTCTCTCCCTCCATGAAGCGCCGGACGGATCGGTCGGTGTCGAGCAGGCCCAGAATGGTCTCGTGATACCGGATCCGCCCGAACCCCTCCGACGACACGGCCCGCACCACGTTCATCCACTTCGGGATCATCGTCGGCGTCGCCGGAATCCGGCGAGCGATCGCCTTCCATGAGAACGAATAGCGGGTGACGTCAACCAGGTGCTGGTAGAACTCCGGCCAGGAGTAATTCTTGGGCCGGACATTCATCGCGTGGTTGTTGTTCAGGAAGTGGAACGGGAACGGGAGAACGCGGCCCGCGCGCTGATAATCCAGATTCATCGGCGCGGCGCGGCCGAAGGCCGAGAGCAGCGAGTACGCCGGGAACGCGCCCGGCGAGAGATCGATGAACTTCTTGGTCAGCTCGAACGGCTCCGGTCCCATGTCGCCATCCAATCCCATCACGAAGTTGGTCTGGATGTAGGGGATGTAGCGCAGAATCATGTTCACATGCTCGGAGACCTGCATGACCTTGTCCATCCCGGTCCGGCGGGTCTTGGACTTGTTGCCCAGATCGTACCAGGACTCGATGCCTGGGAGGATCGCCTGGAATCCGTTCTGGCGAAGCCGCTGGAGGTGCTTCTCCGACAAGAGGGACAGGCTGCTCTCGGCGATATGCCGCATCCTGCCCTGCGGCACCGCGCCCTCGACGGCCTCCATGTAGTCGTCGAATCGCACCCCGAAGTTGGGGTCGTGCCAGCCCACGATCGGGTTCTTGATCTTGGTGAGGAGGAACTTCAGATCGTCACGCAGCTGGACAAAGCTGAGCGGCTGGTAATCGACGGTCGAATCGATGCAGAAGCTGCAGGTGTAGGGGCAGCCGAGGCTGCCGATCATCGGCACGATCTTGATGGTCGGTGCCTTCGCCAGCGTCGGCTCCACGAACTTCCACCGCTCTTCCAGCGTGGGCATCTCCAGCGGCTGTTTGGCTGCCGCAATATCCCGGCCGATGGGCCGGTGCTGCTCACACTCACGGCACACCTCTGCAATAGTGTTCCGGTCGGTGAAACCGAGCACGTAGTCGTAGTACTTCCGGGCGTCCTCTGGATAGCAGCGGGCGTGCGGTCCGCCCAGCACCGTCACGGCTCCGCGCTTCCGAAAGAAATTGCTCAGCGCATACGCCAGCTGGGCCGACTGGGTGAAGGCACCGATAAAGACCAGATCGAGATCGGGAGGGAGCTCCTCGAGCAGATCCTCCATGCCGGTATAGCAGACGAACTGTACCTGGTGCCCTTCCTGCTCGCACCACACCGCGACGACCTGGGGCATGATGCTGGCGAGATTTGCGTTCATTACCCTCCCGTACAGGGAGGGATTGGGACTTTTGGTGACGAGATCGAGAATGCCGATGCGAAGTCGGCGCATGTACGGTCCTGACACATCGGGGAACGGCCTGTTTCCCTAGGCTTACCCGAGACAACCGGGGGGCCGAACGAGCGGAAGGACCGGAGGAAGGGCACCTCTGGCGATGATTCGCAGCATCGAGCGAGCATCGCCGGAAGGCAGGGGCATTGACCGGCTGGAAAATGGCTAAGAAGCCATGGGATTGCAAGCCGACGTGGCCGCCGGTACGTGGACCCGCAGCACCCCTGCCCTGATCCGATACCGGAGGGGCGACTCCAGGGTGAAGACCTCGCCATCGGTGGCTACCTGCAGTCGCCGCCGTCTGGTCTCGATGGTGG
>JBBQXQ010000121.1:0-9486 GCA_038209515.1 Gemmatimonadales bacterium | reverse complement strand
GCCACCGCAGGGACTCTATTTCATCGCGGCCACGTACCCTCCTGAACTTTTTCTCGATTCGATCGCGGAGGCGCATGCGGCGGCGTACCCGGGTTAGCCTCGGTCGGCTCGCGCTGGGCGTGGCACTGCTGGGCTGCCGGGATTCGCCCCCCGCACTCTCGGTGTCCTCAGCCGGGGCCCAGAGCGCCGCTCGCGGTGCTGAGGCGCAGAATGCGGTCAGTACTTCCCGTCGGACGGCGCTGGTCGCCGCGGCAGACCGGGCCTCACCCGCCGTCGTCTCCATCAACGTCACCTCCCGCCAGCAGGCTGCGTCCCGATCGCCCTGGGATTTCTTCTTTGTGCCCGAAGGCGCCCGGCTGGTTCAAGGGTACGGTACCGGATTCGTCATCCGGCCCAACGGCATCATCGTGACCAACCAGCACGTGGTGGCGAACGCCGAGCGTGTCGTCGTCACACTCCCCGACGGGAGCGATCTGCCCGCCACCGTGCTGGGAGAGGATCCGCTCACCGACATCGCCGTGCTTCGAGTCAAGCGGGAGAATCTGCCGACGGTCTCGCTGGGACACAGCAACGACCTGATGATCGGCGAATGGGTCGTGGCCCTGGGAAATCCGTACGCGTACCTGCTGGGGAATGCGGAGCCGACGGTGACGGTCGGAGTGGTGAGCGCAACAGGCAGAAACATTCTCCCCGGTGGGGACCAGACGGGTCTCTACCTGGACATGATTCAGACCGATGCCGCGATCAACCCCGGCAATTCGGGCGGCCCACTGACCAACGCGCTCGGCGAGGTGGTGGGGGTCAACTCCTCGATCTTCAGCAACAGCGGCGGCTCCGTGGGGCTGGGCTTTGCCATCCCGATCGAGCGCGCGGTCCGGGTCACGGATGAGATTATCAGGAACGGAACGGTACGTCGCGCGTGGGTGGGCCTGGATGTAGAGGGTGCCCGGGCTATGCGCGAGTGGAAGAGCCAGGGCGGCGTGGTGGTCACCGCGGTGACGCCCGACGGACCCGCCGCCCGCGCGGGACTCCGATCGGAAGACGTGCTGGTCGAGGCCAACGGCCGGAAGCTTCGGAACTATCTCGACTGGGAAGCGTTGAAGCTCGACCTCCACGTCGGCGATGCGGTGGAGGTGGCAGTCCGGAGCGGCAGCGGGACAGCTCGGCGGCGGATCGTCACTGGTGATCTGCCGACGGTCACGGCCGAAAAGATCACGGTGCTCCAGGATCTCCAGCTCATCAACATCACGCCTGCCATCCAGGCCGAGCGCGGCGTCCGTAGCTCTCAGGGCGCCCTCATCTTTCGCCTCTCGCCCCAGGTGAGCCGGGCCACGGGGTTGCGGGCCGGCGACGTGATCCTGGCCATCGACCGCTCCCAGGTGCGGACCGCGTCCGAGGTCTCGAGCCTGCTCAGCGTGCGTCCCGGCCAGGTGATCCGGATCTATCTCGAGCGCGAGGGCCAGGTGACCTTTACCGATCTGGTATTCCGATGAGTCTGGTATTCCGATGAGCGACGATCGCTGGCGTTCTCCCCTCGGGACGCGATACGCCTCGCCCGCCATGCAGACTCTCTGGGGCGAGCCGCACCGGGTTGAGCTCTGGCGCCGGCTCTGGCTCGCCCTCGCCGAGACCGAGCGGGAGCTCGGGCTCGACATCCCCGACGACGCGCTGAGCCAGATGCGGGCCCACTTGGACGACGCCGATCTGGCGGTGGCGGCACGCTACGAACGCCGCTTCCGGCACGACGTCATGGCCCACATCCACGCCTTCGGCGAGCAGGCACCGGCCGCGCGGCCGTATCTCCACCTGGGTGCCACCAGCGCCTTCGTGACCGACAACGCGGATCTTATCGTCATGCGCGATGGGCTTCGCCTACTGCTCGGCCGCCTGATTGCCGTGCTCGGAGCGCTAGAACAGTTCGCTCGCCGCACTGCCGGTCTTCCGTGCCTGGCCTACACTCACTTCCAGCCTGCCCAGCTCACCACGGTCGGAAAGCGGGCCACGCTTTGGATGCAGGATTTTGCCCTGGATGTGGAGGAGGTCTGCCGCCGCATCGAGACCATGCGTTTCCGCGGCTGCAAGGGCACCACCGGCACCCAGGCCTCGTTCCTTCAGCTTTTCGGTGCGGACCACGAGAAGGTGCGGGAGCTGGATCGCCGGGTCACGGCCAAGCTCGGGTTCAAGGAATCGTTCCCCGTCACGGGGCAGACCTACACCCGGAAACTGGATAGCAGCGTGCTCGATACACTCAGCGGGATCGCGCAGTCAGCCAGCAAGCTCTCCGCCGATCTCAGGCTGCTCCAGCACGAGGGCGAGCTGCTCGAGCCGTTCGAGTCCGAGCAGGTCGGCTCCAGCGCCATGGCGTACAAGCGAAACCCGATGCGTGCCGAGCGCATCAGTGGTCTCGCACGATTCGTGATCGCCTTGCAGGCGAACACCGGACACACGGCTGCCGCTCAATGGCTGGAGCGAACCCTCGATGACAGCGCCAACCGCCGGTTAACACTGCCCGAAGGCTTCCTTGCCACCGATGCGATTCTGGTCCTCGCCACCAACATCGTCGCCGGGTTCGAGGTGAGGGAAGATGTCATTCTGCGGCACGTCGCGGACCAGATGCCGTTCATGGCAACGGAGCGGTGGCTGCTGCTGGGGGTATCCGCGGGCGGCGACCGGCAGGGCCTGCACGAGGTCATTCGTCGGCACAGCCTGGCCGTGGCAGAGGCGGTGAGCCGCGGCCAGCCCAATGACCTGCTCGAGCGCCTCGCGACCGATCCCGCGTTCCGCGGAGTACCCGCCACGGCACTTCAGGCCGAACTGCAACCAGGCAATTACACCGGACGCGCCCCGCAACAGGTGACCGAGTTTCTCGAGGAATACCTCCAGCCACTGCTCGCCCGCGCCCGTCCGCTGGCTGCCGAGGCCGAAGCCGCCGAGCTGGCTGTATGACCCATTCGCTGCACTCAGGTCAGGCTATGGCCGAGAGCCGGCTCCCGCTGCCGCTGCTCCGGCAGGGAAAAGTCCGCGAGGTGTACGAGGTGGACCCGGAGCTCGTGCTACTGGTCGCGAGCGATCGGGTGAGTGCCTTCGACGTCGTCATGAACGAGCCGGTCCCGCGGAAGGGCGCGGTCCTGACCCAGATCAGCGCCTTCTGGTTTGAGCGTCTGGCCCCGGTCTTCCCTTCCCACTACCTCACCGCGCGCACCTCGGAAATCATCCAGCGCGTCCCCCGGCTGGACGGCTACGAGAGCGAGATCGCTGGGCGCGCCATGCTGGCCCGCCGGGCAACGCCGGTGCCGTTCGAGTGCGTGGTACGCGGCTATCTTTCCGGCTCGGCCTGGGCAGAGTACCGAGCCCACGGCACGCTTGCGGGCGAGCCGCTGCCGGCCGGACTGGCGGAGAGCTCACGCCTCGATCCGCCGCTCTTTTCCCCGGCCACCAAGGCCGAAACCGGCCACGATACCAACGTGACATTCGAGACTGTTGCGGGAACGCTGGGCCGGACCGTGGCGGAGCGGCTGCGTGCCGCGAGCTTCGCGATCTATCAGGCCGGCCGGGCCCACGCCGCCGATCGCGGGATCATCATCGCCGACACCAAGTTCGAGTTCGGGACCGACCCCGGAGGCATGCTCCATCTGATCGATGAGCTGCTGACTCCCGACTCGTCTCGCTTCTGGCCGTCCGATAGCTACGCGCCTGGCAGAATACAACCGAGCTTCGATAAGCAGCCGTTGCGCGACTATCTCGCGTCGATCAAGGCCGCAGGCCGCTGGAACGGAGAAGCGCCGCCGCCGCCGCTCCCCGATGAAGTAGTCGACGCCACCAGCCGGCGCTACCTCGAGGCATTCAGGCTCCTGACCGGACGCGAGCTGGGAGATGACCTATGATCCGCACCGCGCCGGAAGGCCGGTGGTTCATCGTCGGCGCATGGGTCGTCGCCCTCGCACTGCTGCTGGCGGCAGTGCGCTTTGGTACCCTGGGGTGGTGGATCGCCTGCGTGCTCTGGGTCGCTCTGGCAATCTGGGTCGTGGCCTTCTTTCGCGATCCGGAGCGCGCAGGCCCGAGGGACGAGTGCCTGGTTCTGGCACCGGCAGACGGTAAGGTCGTCGGCGTGGTCGAGACGGATGAGCCGGCGTTCTTCGGCGGCCGCGCGCGACGGATCTCCATCTTCATGAACGTGTTTAACTGTCATGTAAACCGCTATCCGACGGGTGGTATGGTCGGTTATCGGCACTACAACCCCGGTAAGTTCGGCCACGCCGCGGCGGAGAAGTCCAGTCTCGACAACGAACAGTCCTCGGTCGGGCTCACGACCGAGCGGGGCAAAGTGATGATCCGGCAGATCGCTGGTCTGATCGCGCGAAGGATCGTGACCGACCACAACGTCGGCACCCCGGTACGACAGGGAGAGCGCATGGGGATGATCCGTTTCGGATCCCGGGTGGACCTGTTTCTGCCCCTGGGGACTGAAGTCCTCGTCAAGCCAGGGGACACGACTCAGGTGGGAGTGACGCCGGTGGCAAAATGGTGCTGAGGCAAAACCGCGAAGGGCTGCGGCGCCCTTCCATACGCCAGGTGGTGGTCGTCATGCCGAGCGCCTTTACCCTCGGCAACCTCTTCTTTGGGTTCTGGGCGATCGTCTCGGCCTTCAACGGAAACTTCCGTTGGGCCGGCTGGTTCATCGTGTTCGCCGGCATCCTCGATATGCTCGACGGCAGGGTGGCCCGCCTCTCGGGAACCGGCACCCGGTTTGGGGCCGAGCTGGATTCACTGGTGGACGTCATCTCCTTCGGGGTCGCGCCTGCCTTGCTGATGTATTTCCTCGATTTCTCCAACGCCGGGAGATTCGCCTGGATCCTGTGCTACATCTATGTGGTGGCGGTGGCGCTCCGACTGGCGCGGTTCAACGTTCTCTCCGCCGGCAAGCCGTCGACCGGCTGGTTCACCGGCATGCCATCGCCCGCAGCTGGAATGACGTTGGCGGCGTACTATCCGTTCAGCCAAACCAACTGGTACCGCGCCTCGTTGGCCTACCTCGACCTCCAGCACGAGGGACTCGTCGTCCTCATGCTGTTCCTGGCCGTTCTGATGTTGAGCAACGTGAAGTACCCGAAGTTTCCCCCCATCGGCCTTCGAAGCGCGCGAGGCATTTTCGGGCTGGTGGTGCATGTCGTGATCCTGCTCGGCGGGCTCCTCGCACCCGAGTATTTTTTATTCCCATTGGGCCTGTTCTATATGACCTTCGGGTTGGCGCGTGCTACCGTTCTCGGCCTCATGGAGAGACCCGAGCCGGTGGCGATCGTGGATGAACGGCTGGTGGATGCCCACGACTCCACGCTGCCGCCACCTCTTTCCCACGAACGACGCGGCCGGTGGGGCGACCGCCGCCAGGAGCCGGACGATCTATGACCTTTCGAGTCCACCTGCGGGTGATGCCGCGTGACGGCCTGTTGGATCCACAGGGACAGGCGGTAGAGCACGCCCTGACTGCCCTAGGCTTCGAGGAAGCCGGGGCGGTGCGCGTCGGGCGGGCGATCGAGCTCGCTGTGGCCGCCAGCTCCCGGGGCGAAGCGGAAGCCAAGGCGCGACAGATGTGCGACAAGCTGTTGGCCAACCCGGTGACCGAGGATTACCTACTCGAGGTGGAGGAGGACTGATGACCCGAGTAGCGGTCGTCCGCTTCCCCGGCAGCAATTGCGACTTCGATACCCTGCGCGCCGCCGAACGGTATGGTGCCGAGGCCTACTTCGTCTGGCACCGCGACGTGGACCTGCGAGGCGCCGATGTCGTGATCCTGCCTGGCGGCTTCAGCTACGGCGATTACCTGCGCTCCGGCGCCATCGCCCGGTTCAGTCCCGTCATGCAAGCCGTGAAGCAGCACGCCGCCGGAGGCGGCCCGCTGCTCGGCATATGCAACGGATTCCAGATCCTCTGCGAGGCGCACCTGCTTCCCGGAGCTTTGATGCGGAATGCGGGACTCACATTCGTGTCGAAGCCGGTGGATGTCACGGTCGAGCGGACCGACACCGTGTTCACGGCCGACTACGAGACGGACTCGCGGCTGCGGCTTCCCGTAGCGCATGGCGAAGGCCGGTTCGTGGCGGCGCCCGATACCCTGCGCATGCTCGAGTCAGAGGGGAGAGTCGTGCTGCGCTATGTCGCCGCCACTGAGCGTTCGCCGTTTCAGCCCAATCCCAATGGATCGGCCAATCACATCGCCGGCATCTGCAACGCCGAAGGCAACATCGTTGGGATCATGCCACATCCCGAGCGGGCCGCCGACCGCCTGCTGGGTTTGACTGGCGGCAGTGGCTTCTTCACTTCCCTGATGGCATGGCATCAGGCGCCCAAAATGGGGGTCCAGAGCCGATGAAGCAGGACAAGCCGAGCCGGAACGAAGACGAATATTTCGCTCGAGAGGATGCGGAGCTCCGGCGCAAGCAGCGGGAGCGCGCCCATACCGCGGCAGTCGAAGCGGAGCGGAGAACGCACTTCATGAAGTGTCCGAAGGACGGGTACGATCTAGCCAACCGCGAATACCATGGAGTGCAGATCGAGACCTGCCCGCATTGCGGCGGCATGTGGGTCGACGCGGGCCAGCTCGACGCGGTGGCGCACGAGGAGCACCCCACGATGCTGGGCAGAGTGCTCACCGACGCGCTCGCCGCCTTCCGCCGCTCCCCCCGCATGCGTGGAGGCGAGAAACCGATCCGCGGCATAGGAACCCCTTCCAGCTGAGGACACCGCAGTGACCGGTTCCGGCATCGCCGGCGCATTTACCGAGACGGTCGCTCTCCCGGGGGAACGCCCTATTACGCCCGAGGTGGTGCGGGAGCACAACCTCAATGAGCTGGAGTACGGCCGGATCCTGGACCTGCTCGGCCGGATCCCCACGCTCACCGAGCTCGGGGTATTCTCGGCCCTCTGGTCGGAACACTGCTCGTACAAGCACTCCAAGCCGGTGCTGAGGACGTTCCCCATCTCCGGCCCGCTGGTGGTCCAGGGCCCGGGCGAGAACGCCGGCGTGCTCCGGCTTCCCGAGGGTTGGGCCGTCGCGTTCAAGATCGAGTCGCATAACCACCCATCGGCGGTGGAACCCTATCAGGGTGCCGCCACGGGTGTGGGCGGTATTCTTCGCGATGTGTTTACTATGGGCGCCCGGCCGGTCGCGCTCCTCGATAGCCTGCGGTTCGGCCCGCTGGACCGCCCGCGCAACCGTTACCTGTTCGCCGGTGCGGTGCGCGGAGTGGGTGACTACGGCAACTGCGTCGGAGTTCCGACCCTCGGCGGCGAGGTGAACTTCGCTCCTGGCTACACCGGAAACCCTCTGGTCAACGCCATGTGCGTGGGGCTCCTGCGGGAGCGCGACCTCATCCGCGCCGCCGCCGAAGGAGTGGGAAATGTTCTGCTCTGTGTCGGGGCGCGCACCGGTCGCGACGGTATTCATGGCGCCAGTTTCGCATCCGAAGAGCTGTCCGAGGCGAGTGAGTCGCGCCGACCCCAGGTCCAGGTGGGGGATCCCTTCACCGAGAAGCTGCTCCTGGAGGCCAGCCTCGAGCTGATCACGTCCGGACTGATAGTCGCGATTCAGGATATGGGCGCGGCCGGCCTCACCAGCTCGTCCGCCGAAATGGCTGCGCGCGGTGGCGTCGGGGTCGAGATCGACACCGGACTGGTCCCTACTCGCGAAGAAGGAATGACCTCCTACGAGATCCTGCTCTCGGAATCGCAGGAGAGGATGCTGGTCGTGGCGGAGCCGGCTCGCGTATCAGAGATCCAGGCGGTCTGTGCCAAGTGGGAGCTCACCGCCACGTCGATCGGCCACGTGACCGACGATGGCATTTTCCGGGTACGGCACCACGGACAGACCGTCGTGGCAATCCCGGGCCAGCGACTGCTCGAGGACTGCCCCATCTACCATCCGGAGGCCGAGGAAGGCGAGGAGGCTCGCGCGCGCCGCTCGGCGCTCGATCTGGGTGAACCGGTGGTGGATATCGAAGGGGCCCTGGAGCTGCTCCTCGATCACCCCAGCATCGCGAGCAAGCGATGGGTCTACGAGCAGTACGATTCGACCGTGCAGGCCGGTACGGTTTTGCCGCCCGGCTCGGACGCCGGCGTCCTCCGAGTACCTGGGACCGACTTCGGCCTCGCTGTGTCGGTGGATTGCAACTCCCGGCTGGTCGCGCTCGACCCGTACGAGGGAGGGAAGGCTGCCGTCGCCGAGGCCGCCCGCAACGTGGCCTGCACCGGCGCCATCCCACTCGGGATCACCAACTGCCTCAACTTCGGGAACCCCGAAAAGCCCGACGTATTCTATCAGTTCCGCGAAGCGGCCCGTGGCATTGGGGATGCGTGCCGGGCGTTCGGCACTCCGGTCACCGGGGGAAATGTCTCCTTCTACAACGAGAGCCCAGCCGGCGCGATCGACCCGACGCCCACGATCGGGATGGTGGGCCTGCTGCCACGCGTCGAGGATCGTATCGCCAGCTACTTCGACTCGCCCCGGGACGAGGTCTACATCCTGGGCGAGACGAGCGGTATCCTGGGTGGCTCAGCCTACTGGGCCGAAGTGTGCGACTTCGTCGGGGGCTACCCCCCTTCGGTCGATCTGGAGTCCGAGCTCCGGTTCCAGCGCTTCCTCGCCGCGGCTGCCGAGCAGCAGCTGCTCCGCTCGGCCCACGACTGCTCGGAGGGAGGCCTGGCGGTGGCGCTGGCCGAAGCGGTGATCGGCGGTCCGTATGTTCCGGGCAGCCTGGGCGCGGACCTGGACCTGACCGGCTACGCCCCCGACGTTCCGGTGGACGGTTTGCTCTACGGTGAGGATGGTGCCCGTGCGGTGGTGTCCTGTGCCCCGCCTTCTTCTCGGTTCCTCATCGCCCTGGCCAATGAGCACGGGGTCCCAGTATTCCACGCGGGCCGGGTTCAAAGTGCTGGCGCGCTGGAACTTCAAGTGGGGCCTCACGTGTTCTCGTGGAGCACCGAAGCCCTTAGGCGGATCTACTTTGACGCGATTCCCCGTCGGATGCAGCACCCCGACGTCGATCGCGCCGCGGGAGAATAGCATGTGTGGCATCATCGGCGTGTCCGGCATTCCTGATGCGGCCCGGCTGGCCTATCTCGGACTCTATGCCCTCCAGCACCGAGGGCAGGAGAGCGCCGGGATCGTGGCCATCGACCGGGACGGGACGCCGCGGTCGCATCGCGGCATGGGCCTGGTGGCGGAGAACTTCGACGACGAGATCCTGGGCGGCTTGCCCGGCGATGTGGCGGTGGGCCATACCCGCTACTCCACAACCGGCAGCACCGTGCTCGCCAATGCGCAGCCTTGCAACGTGAACACCCGGTGCGGGCCGCTGGCCATCGCCCACAATGGCAACCTGGTGAATGCCATTCTGATCAAGCGCGAGCTGGTCGAGCGGGGGGCGATCTTTACCAGCTCCAGTGACACCGAGGTGCTGGTCCACCTCATCGCGCGGTCCGAGGCCGACA
>JBBQXQ010000120.1:0-9549 GCA_038209515.1 Gemmatimonadales bacterium | reverse complement strand
GTGACGATCGTTGATGCCCTTGAACTCATCGAGGTCGATGAACATCACCGCGAGACGCCACCCATGGCGTTGCGCCTGCGCCAGGCCGTTGCGCAACCTGTCATTGAAAAGTGTCAGATTGGACAAACCGGTCACCCCGTCATGGAGCGCTAGATGCCGCGATTTCCGCTCCTGAACCTTGCTCCGCGACAGCGCCGCGGTGCTCTTTGAGAGCTGATGTTCCAAGTGTTTGCGCTCATCGATTTCTTCTGCCAGCGCGTCATTGACGGTGGCGAGATCTTCCGCGCATTGCAGCACCTTGACCTCGACTTCCTCACTCATACCTAGCGCACTCTCCACCACGTGAAGCGGCACGCCGTCAGCGATCTCCTCCTTGAGCACCGCGTTGACCGATGACAAGTCGGCCGCACACTGCTCCACCTTATCTTTCACCTGCTCGCTCTGGTCCAATGCCCGAATCAAAGGCGCAGGCACGAGCACTTTGCCCTCTCCCGCTTTTTCTCCATCCGAGTTCATAGCCTCGCTCCCGATTATGAGGTGTTAACGCGCAGGAAGCCCGCTCGCTGGCCCACTCAAAATAGGATATTGGGAGCCGCTCTAACAGCCTTGCGAAGTGCTCCGGCCTGAAGGGCTTCTCCAGGAATCCGCTGATGCCGAGTGCTCGGAGATGATTCAGCGCGTGCGGGACCCCTGGTCCAGATTGATTTTTCAGCCATAAATCGGCATAGTGTTCGGGAAGTGCCCTGAGAAGAAGCGTGAAACGTCAGCATCCAGTGTCCCACGCCAACGAAAGGGAGGAGGACACAATGGCCAAGAAAAGCAGGGGCGGGAGAATGACCGGGGCCAAGAAGCGAGCCGCCAAGACGGTTAAGGGAAAGAAGCGCGTGAGAAAACGCAAAGCTGGTCGTAAGATCATGGAGACGTGAGAGCAGATTTACAGTGAACTGCAGGACGAAAAGGCCGTCTCACGACGGCCTTTTTGTCGAGGCTTCCTTAGCCTACATCAGTGGGGTCGAGCTCGGCCTCCGGGCGAGTGCGTCGTGCGCCGCCGTAACCAGCACGTCCGGCGTAAATGGCTTCTGGATGAGGGTCGCGCTCCCCAGATCCAATCCTCGTCGCTCGATTTCAGCTCCAGGGTAGCCGGAGACGAAAAGAATCGGGACGTCCGGATGCGAGATCCGAAGCTGGTCCGCCATCTCCCGTCCATTGACCCCGGGCATCACGACGTCGCTGACAATCAGGTCGATCTCCCCCGGACGAGACGCCATGAAGTGGATCGCCGCCAAACCGGTGATGGCCTCGTACACGGCGTAGCCCGCTCCCTGAAGCGCGCGCCGGGCAACCGCCCGGACCTGGGGATCGTCTTCCACGACCAGGATCTGCTCGCCGGCGCCCCGGACGCTGGTCGTCACCATCGGCTCCGCTGCCAGCTCCTCGCTCACCGTCGGGAGATAGACGGCGACCACCGTGCCCTCACCCGGCGTCGTCATCACCTCGGGAACCCCTCCGCTCTGCTTCACGATTCCGTACACCATGGAGAGCCCCAGCCCAGTGCCTTGCCCCGGAGGCTTCGTAGTGAAGAACGGCTCGAACACGCGGGTGGCCACCTCAGGCGTCATCCCTACCCCGTTGTCTCGCACGGCGAGACGCACAAACCGGCCTGGTTGGACCTCTTCGCCGTGGAGATTGCGGAGCTGCTCCAGGTTGAGCTCCACCAGTCCGGTATCGATGGCGACGAGCCCGTCGGTCCCGGTGGCGTCGCGGGCATTGGCAACAAGATTGATCAGCACCTGCTCGATTTGGCCTCGGTCGGCGCGAACCCACACCTCGCTGGGGGCGTGACGGACGGCCAGCTGCCGGTCCGATCCGATAAGCCGGCCCAGCGCCGGCGCCAGGGTGGCTACGATCTCGTTCAGGTTCAGCGCCGTGATTCGGAAGACCTGCTGCCGGCTATAGGCTAGGAGTTGCCGGGTCACTTCAGAGGCCCGGTTGGCCGCCTTGACCATCTCCTCCACTTCACCCCGCTGAGGGTGATCTGGGCCTAGAGCCTGGAGCGCGAAGTCCCCAAAGCCGATCACGATGGTCATCATATTGTTGACCTCGTGAGCCACACCTCCCGCGAGCTGACCCACTGCCTGGAGCCGTTGCGCCTGCTGCAGCCGCTCGTCAGCCATGACCTTATCATGGACGTCGGTGGCGCTGCCGAACCATTTGAGTGTCCGCCCTCCGGCGTCCCGGTAAGGAAGAGCGGTGGTGAGCATCCACCGGTAGCTTCCATCATGGCAGCGGAGCCGATGCTGAATCTGGTACTTCTCCGCCTCGGTCCTGATCGCGTCCGTCCACAGCTCCTCCGTTCTGGCCCGATCCTCCGGATGGATCAGCTGCTGCCAGCCATTCAGGAGGAGTTTTTCCCGGTCTACATGCGTGAGGTCGACCCACCGGCTGTTGAAATAGTCGGCCGCTCCGCCAGGGTCAGCGGTCCAGATGAGCTGGGGAACAAGATCGGCCAGGAACTGATAATGGCGCTCGGCCTCGGTCAGTCGCCGGTGGGCTTCGATCGCTTCCCCGCGGAGATAAACCTCGGCGTCGATTCGACCGGCACGCGCATCTAACTCCTCCTTGCGGAGATCCCGCGCCAGCATCTGGTTCTTGAGTCGGACGAACTCGGTCACGTCCTCAACCGAATGGATGACGTAACTGATATCCCCGCTCCCGTCGAGCACCGGACTGTTCAGCGGACTCCAGTATCGCTCCTCGAATCCTCCTCCGTCGGCCTCGGGCCGCCGGATGTCGTACTTCTGCAGCGGCATCCGATCAGGTTGTTTGCCGGCGAGCACCCGTTGGAGTGAAGCACGCAGCTTCCGCACCCCGTCCGCCAGGGGATCCCCTGGGTTGTCGGGAAAGATGTCGAAGAGCCCTCGACCGACAATCTCCTCGCGCGTCGTCATCGTGGCGGAGAGATAGCACTGGTTGACGGCAACGATGGTGAGCTCCGGACTCAGCACCAGGTAGCTGCCCGGGGCGGCGTCGAAGATCGTCTGGTAGTTATGTAAATCAGGATTGTGAGGCATACGGACTCCTGTCTACAGGGCTACCCGGCCCCGGTCTGAGTCTCTTGAGGGAGGGAGACAGACGGTTTCACACTAATGTCGCATGGCGCAGGAGGCAATGCTGTGGGGGTGGGGAGGCAAGATCGCGAGCCGTGGGCTGGGGTTATTATCACTCGCATGTCACCGGCCGAGCAGGTGGCGCGCCTGCGGGAGCAGCTCGAGCGCGCCAATAACGCGTACTACGTCCTCGATGCGCCCGAGATCTCGGACGCGGAGTACGACCGGCTCTTCCGCGAGCTTCAAGCGCTCGAGGCCACCCATCCCGAGCTCCAAAGCCCCGACAGCCCCACCCAGCGAGTCGGCGCCGTCACCACCGGCGCGTTGCCCAAGTACACCCACAAGCGACCGATGCTGTCGCTCGCCAACGCCTTCACCGCCGAGGAGCTGGCCGAGTGGGAGGAACGCAACGCCCGAATGGTCCCGGAGGTCCGCACCGCCGGTTATATCACCGAAATCAAGATCGACGGCGCCGCGGTGAGCCTCACCTACCAAGACGGCCGCTTGGTCATGGGCGCCACCCGGGGCAACGGGACTATAGGTGAGGACATCACCGCTAACCTCCGAACCATCCCCGACATACCGCTTTCACTTAAAGGAAAAAATTACCCCAAGGTCATGGAGGTTCGGGGCGAGGTGTACATGCCCTATACCAGCTTCAAGCGGATAAACCAGGAGCGAGAAAAGGAAGGCGAGGAGCCGTTCGCCAACCCGCGCAACTCGACGGCCGGCGGACTCCGCCAGCTCGACCCCGCCCTCACCCGGAAACGCCGGCTCCGGATGTTCGTCTTCGCCGTCGAGGCGATTGAGGGCAAGCTCCCGGCCCGGACCCACTCGGAGGAGCTCGACCTCCTGGCCGAGTGGGGGTTTAAGGTCGAACCGAATCGCGAACGATTTAACACGCTGGAGGAAGTGCAAGCGCAAATCGAGAGCTACGAGGGACGGATCCCGAAGCTCGAGTTTCAAGCCGATGGCGTTGTGGTCAAGGTGGACAGCCTCCAGTTGCATACCGAGCTGGGCGTGATCGGCGGCCGGGAGCCGCGCTGGGCCATCGCCCGGAAGTTCGCGCCCGAGGTCGCCGAGACTCGGCTGCTCAAGATTCGCGTGAACGTGGGCCGCACCGGTGCGCTCAACCCCTATGCCGAGCTGGAGCCGGTGCAGGTGAGCGGGGTGACGGTCACCAGCGCGACCCTGCACAACGAGGAGCTGATCGCCACCAAGGACATCCGCGAGGGCGACCGGGTCGAGATCATCCGGGCCGGCGAGGTGATCCCCCAGATCGTTCGGCCCATCATCGAGCCCGGGGTCGAGCGAGGCCCGGAGTTCAGGATGCCGGACAAGTGCCCCCGCTGCGGCACGCCGGTGGAGCACCCCGAGGGCGAGGCGATGCGCTATTGCCCCAACGTCTCCTGCCCCGGCCGAGTCCTCGAGGGGATCGTCCACTATGCCTCGCGCGACGCGATGGACATCCGGGGGCTGGGGTACGAGCGGGTCCGCCAGTTCCTGGACGAGAAGCTCATCGAGAACGTGGCCGACCTGTACGACTTGACCGCCGATCAGCTGATCGAGCTGGAGCGCTTCGCCACCCAGTCGGCCGAGCAGCTGGTCGCCGCCATCGCCGCCTCCAAGGAACGTCCGCTCTCTTCCCTGCTCTTCGGACTCGGCATCCGCCACGTCGGCAAGACCGTCGCGGTTCTGTTGGCCCGGAGATTCGGCAGCATGAAAAAGTTGATGGCTGCGGCCGAGGGCGGCATCGCCGGCGTGCAGGGCGTGGGGCCGACTATCGCGGAGGCGGTGACGGGATTCTTCGCGGAGGAGCGAAACCGGCTGCTGGTCGAGCGGCTGGAGAAGGCCGGCCTCATGCTCAAGGAGCCCAAGGCTGCGGCGGGAGGCGGCGTCCTGGAAGGACAGACCTACGTGATCACCGGCACGCTCCCAAATCTGTCCAGAGCCCGGGCCACCGAGCTGATCGAGGAGGCCGGCGGCCGGGTGGCCGGCAGCATCAGCAAGAAGACCACTGCCCTCGTCGCGGGAGAGGACGCCGGCAGCAAGCTGGACAAGGCGAAGGAGCTCGGGGTCGAGATCATCGACGAGGCCGCGCTCTTGCGTCGCCTCGGCCAGACGGCCTAAGATCCGTCTCCTTCAAATCGGCCCTGCCATGACCGCTTCGCACGTCCCCACGCCTCGTACCGGGCTCCGACTCGGTCGCCGGGTTATCCATCAGCTGCGGGCCTCGCTCGAGCGCGACACGGGACTCCAGGCCGCCACCTATTTGCAGGAGGCGGGATTCGCCGGTGGCGAGGAGCTCTACGCCTTGTTCACCAGCTGGCTGGTCAGCACCCGGAGCGTAGCCCAGCCGGACGACCTGGATTTCCAGTATTTCGGAGAAGTGTTGGCCGACTTCTTTGCCGAGCAGGGATGGGGACGGCTCACCGCGACGCCATTGGGCCCGGTGCTCGCGCTGGATTCGATCGAGTGGGCCGAGGCCTCGGACGATCGGCACGGCGAGTATCCGTCGTGTCACCTGAGCTGCGGACTGCTGGCTGATTTTCTGGGACGGATATCCCGGGACCTGGTAGCCGTGATGGAAGTGGAGTGCCGCTCCCGCGGCGAGCCGCGCTGCCGTTTCCTGGCCGGAGCGCCCGAGACGCTCAGCATCCTGTACGATCGGATGGCCCAGGGGACCGGGTATCTGGAGGCGCTAGGGGTGGGGCGGTAGGCGGACAGGCGGACAGGCGGACAGGGAAAAATGTCACCCTGAGCCGAAGCGCAGCGGAGGCGAGGGGGCCGAAACTCAACCGACCTGCCTCGCCAATCGTCTATCGTGGAGCCTTTGAATTTCGGCCCCCTCCCCGCTCCCCTTCGCTACGCTCAGGGTCGGGGTCAGGGTGACACTTCTTGTTTCTGTCCGCCCGTCCGCCTGTCCGCCCGCCTCACTGTCCCTTCAACAACTTGATCCCCCCCGACCCGGTCTCGATCGCAATTTTTCCCTGCCCATCGCCGATCCTGCCGGTCAGGTGATCCCGCGCGTGACGGGTCACCGATACCGAGAAGTCGGTCTCGATGTCGCCGCTGGATGTCTCGATGTCCACTTCGGCGCCGAGCGCCGGGGGCAGCTTCAGAGTGACGTCGCCCGAGCCGGTCTGCACGTTCACGTTCCAGACCTCTCCCTGCACATCGGCGGCGACCGAGCCGCTCCCGGTCTCCAGCGTCACCTGGGGCGCCACCAGCCCGGTGACCTGGATGTCTCCGGAACCGGTCTCGACCGAGAGCTCGTTGCTCCGCAGATCCGAGGCGGTCACGTCGCCCGAGCCGGTCTCGACCGAGACCTTCTCTCCCCGAACGTTGGAGACCGCGACCACGCCGGATCCGGTGTCCACCGACAGCTCGCCTCTGACGTCGCTCGCCTGCACCGCACCCGAGCCGACATCGATGTTGAGCTCGCCGCGGGTGTTTGAGGTGGTGACCGGCGCGGAAGCGACATCGATCCAGAGGTCGCCTTCCACATTGGTCACCGAGACCTTCCCCACCGCCAGATAGATCGCCACCCGCTTCCCGGGCGGGACGGTCACCCGGACGTCGGCGTGGGCATCCAGCCCGCCGCCCTTGCCGGTGATCATGATGCGCTTGCCGCGCTCCTTCTTCCCTTCATGATCGCCGTCGTGGTCGCCACCGAAGGTGCCGTCGTCCCGCACCCGGAGCTGGGTCGAGGAGCCATCGGAGAGCTGGCCGTACTGGATCTGGTCCGCCGGATAGGTCACCCTGAGGGTCTCCCAGCCATCGATCTCGCCCTTCAGCACCTTGAGCTTGGCTGCGTCGGCGCCGCCCCGGGTCAGCTCCGCGGTGACCACGCCCGAGCCCGCCTCGACCTTCACCTCGCCGGCCAGGTTGTAGATGGCGACATCGCCGCCCGGTATGCTGTACCGCTCGGCCTGCTGGGCGGCGAGTGTGGCGAGGGGGAAGTGGAGAGTCAGGATAGCCAAGCCGGTCCAGCGGAGCCGCGGGGTCACGATCGCCTGCATGGAGGTCGCTCCTAGTGGGGAAACTGGGCATTAGACGGGGTTTAGGCCCGGAAGGTTGCAGGAGAGCTATGAGCTATTAGCTATCGCAAGTGTGTACTTAACGCACGGGCTGGCTCAGACCGGGACTGCCGAAAAACGTAGGATTTCCACCGTGTCGTCGGGTGCCACTCGCTAGACAACATGGGCAAGACGGGGGATGCCTGCGGCTTCTAGACGAAAGCGGTAAACCCGGCGTGTTTCAAACGGCCCGCCGATACGGGCGGTACCCAAGCCTGGGTTTGCGGCGAGCTTGTGGAACTCCCGCCGAAGTTCCAGGGCTGCGGTTACTCCAAGCACGTCGCCGGGGACGTTGGAAAGGTAGGCCTTGATCTGCCCGATGGCCGTCTCCGCATAACGCAGTGATCCGGCCATACCAGCCTAAAAACTCGTGGCAAACTTGCCGTTATCAATCTCCGCTTCTGCCTTCAAGACCTCCTCTAAGTCCACGCCCACAGCTTCCTTCCCAACGTTGTTCATGATGTCCATGTTCAGGTCTTGCCCTTCTGGCGGATTCTCCTTCATCGGCGTGGTGAGATACACCACATCCTGTAGTAACTCCTTCATCGGCATACTCAGGTAGTTCAGGGCAACGTACCTGAGTATTTCCGCTTCTCCAAGGCTGAAATCAAACTTTACTGGCTCACCTGAGTCTACCAGCCTCTTGTACAGATATTCGGCATCCCGTTCGATGATCTCCGTAGCGAGGCCCGCGTCAATAAGCTCTTTAATCACATCCTTGATGTGGTGGTCATAGGGACCGTATTCATCGCGATAATACTGGAGCGAACTGATAGGCGCTCCTAAGTATTCGCGGGCGAGCACGTCCGCCATGTAGAGCATCTTGACCAGGCGCTTGCGTGGAATGGCTTTGTGGCCGGGTAGGGACTGGTGTGCTTGTGCAAAATACTTGACAGCTTGAGCGGTTTTCGAAATATCGGCCATATGCGAGGTCTCCCTATCGGGAGACAAAAAATACCGAATATATGCCGAAAGTCAATATGTAGACTTTTGACAGGTCGTTGACAGGCGACTGTGCGTCAAGTATAATTAGATATGGCCAATCGACGCGGTAGTAAGACCCAAGTAGGGCAGGATAAGTCAGATACGGTCGCCAGCATCCCACGCGCCTGTTCCGACGAGCAAGCCGCCGTCGAGTTTGTGGAGCGCCAGCGGTGGGGCGAGTCTCCGGCTTGCCCCCGGTGTGGCGATACCGATGTAGGCAAGATGATGGGCAGCGAGCCGAGCACGCGCAACAAGCGTTTCCTGTGGCGTTGCCATGGGTGCAAGAAGCAGTTCACCGTTCGGATCGGCACGGTGTTCGAGGATAGCCGCATCCCGCTCCGTCACTGGTGCTACGGGTTCTGGGCTGCGTGTGCCAGCAAGAAGGGCGTGAGTGCGCTACAGATCAAACGCCAGACGGGACTGTCCTACAAGTCCGCCCTCTTCATGATGCATCGTATACGCTTTGCGATGGCCCCAACAAACGAAGAGGACGGCGGGCAGCTCACTGGCACGGTCGAAATGGACGAGTGCTATGTGGGGGGCCGTAGCCGCTACAAGGGCCATCGTCGCGTCGGTCGCCCGAGTCCAAGGGAGAAGACCCCGGTAATCGCCATTGTCGAGCGCGGCGGTCGGGTGCGGGCGCGTGCCGTGCCAGACGTGACGGCAGCCACACTAAAACAGGCCCTTCAGGAGCACGTCGAGAGTTCGGCCCGCATTATTACGGACGAGTTCAACGTCTACCGTACTGTCACACGCGGCTTCGAAGGTGGACACGAAACGGTCTGCCATAGCGCGAAAGAGTACGTCCGGGGCGACGTTCACACGAACACCGTCGAGGGATTCTTTTCGATTCTCAAGCGGGGGATCAATGGAACGTTTCACGCGGTGAGTCGGAAGCACCTTCACCGTTATGTGAGCGAGTTCCAGTTCAGGTACAACACTCGCTGGTACGATGATGGCGATAGGACGATGCTGGCGATCCAGGCAGCGGATGGGAAGCGGCTCACCTACCGGCAGCAAGTCGCCCACTAACACACGAAGCCCGCGAATCACTCTCGCGGGCTTTTCTCTTTCGGCTCGGGCCACCCTTCTGCCGGTCGAGCCTTGCGAAGGGCCTTTTTCACGGCTTCCCCCCATGGCCCCTTGACTCTAAGACGCTCGGCGGGACGATCTGGAGTCCCCTCGGCGGGTTTAGGTGTCTCTGGCTTCTTCATTTTCATCCAGCCTCATTAAGTCTTTATACACGATAACACTGTTTGTATAAGAAAGGATGACAGATGTATGCCATATGTATGACGTAGGTATGCTATTCATCCACATAACATGATACTTAATAAGATATTATCACATTAAGATGTTTGACAAAACGAGGTGATTCT
>JBBQXQ010000119.1:0-9731 GCA_038209515.1 Gemmatimonadales bacterium | reverse complement strand
AGCCCCTTGAAGGGGTTGGTGCCGGCGCGCTTGCGCTTCTGACCGGGCTTGAGGTTGACGGTAATCATCTGGTGACGGATCCCTGGGTCGGGGTCAGGCTGCGGAACGGAGTGCGAGACCGATCGGGAGCATCAGCAGGGGAGCGACCTCGTCCACCTGCATCGAATCGAACACGCCCTCAGCCACCTGCAGCTTCTCGATCGGATTGGCAAGCTGAACCGGAATCTGGAGCCGGTCTCCCAGCGCCCGGCTGAGCCGCGGAATCCGCGCGCCGCCACCGGTGATGAAGATTCGCGAGATGCCGCCGGCCGAGCGGCTGGAGGTCTGGAGGAACGCGCCGGCGCGCTCGATCCCGACCGCAAGCTCCTCGGTGCGGGTGTGGAGGAACGCCTCCGGGATGTCGCCCGAGCCGCCCCCTTGCAGCATCCGCTCCGCCTCTTCGGCCGACTGGCCCCGCTCCCGCTGCAGGTCTTCCCGGAACCGGCGGGTTCCGACCGGGATGTCCCGGGTAAGCACCGGAATGCCGTCGTCGAGGATGTAGATGTTGGTGTTCTCGTGGCCGATGTTGACCAGGGCCACCACGCCGTTCATAGCCTCGGGATAGTTGATCTCGAACGCATTGTGGAGCGCGAACGCATCCACGTCGATGATGCTGGGCGTCAGGCCAACGTCAGCCAGCAGGGCGAGCTTGTGATCCACCAGCTCACGCTTGGCCGCCACCAGCAGCACCGTCATCTGGAGTCCCTCGCCGTCCGGATCGAGGATCTGGAAGTCGAGCTCGACGTTGTCCATGTCGAACGGCACGTGCTGCTCGGCTTCCCAGCGGATGACCTCGCGGGCCTCGGCTTCCTTCATGCGGTCCATGGTGATCTTCTTGACGATCACATCGCGACCGCCGACGGCCGTGACGACATTTTTGCCCTTGACCCCGGCGCTGGCCATGAGGCCCTTGATGGCCTCGGCCACGATGCCCGGATCCATGATCTCGCCCTCGACGATCGCATCGTTGCCGATCGGGGTGAGCGCCACCTTGGTCAGCACTGGACCACCGGAGGTGTGGGATATGGCGACGAGCTTGATCAGGCCGCTGCCGATGTCCAGGCCGATCGTCACCGCCTTGCGACCGAAGAGTCCCATACACATCCGCTGGTTGAGGAAACGCCGGGATATTTCGCGCTACAGAAGGCAACCGATGTGCCACACAAATTGCAGTTTGGTAAGCCTTTACGCCGAGGCTATTTAACGCGGCAGGTATCGGTCTCCTGCAGCCGGTCGGCTCGCCCGCATCTTCTCTTTCGCAAGCGGTCTCTCGGGATGCAGCAGTGGGGTCAGGAGGGTGCAACTTCTCGCAGTACGGGCACATGCGGCGCGGCGGCCAGTCCAAGTAAGCGACCGCCGCCGCCCACGCTTGCAATTCGTCAGTAGAGCTGGACCCAGCCGCGCTCCGCCAGCCGGGTGATCACACCCGAGCCCTGCAGCGCCCGCCGGTTGGCGCACGAGGAATAGAGCACCGTGGCGTTGCCGCTCAGCCTGCTGTCATCGAGCTGGACGTCCGAGGCGATGATACCGCCGTAGAACTTCACGTCGTCGCTGCCGGTGCCGCGCACGTTGACCGCTCCGGTAGCGATGACCGGGCCGAAGAACGAGACCCGACCCTGCACGCTGAGGTTGCCTTCCACCAGCAGAATCCCCTGGCCCAATCCCGACCCCGAGATGCTGAGGTCGCCGTAATGGTAGATGATCGGGAAGTAGTTCCAGCACGGGCTGGTCCGGTCCACGGGCTCGCCCCAATTGTTCTGGAGCGCCGTATTGCAGACTGGCGGAGTGCCCGTGGTGGCTGCCCCGATCCCGCTGATGTTGCCGGTGAGGTTCAGGGTCCGCAGCGCCTTGAGCGCGGCGAAATCGGTCCCACCCATCAAGTTGCTGGCGTTGAGCGTCGGGTCGGCCTGCTTGGGCGGATTGCCGGTAATCTGCGACGAGCCGGTCTGGGTGAGGGTGCCGTTATAGGCAACCCCCGGTTTGTCGGCCTCGGGCGGGCAGTCTACGGCTGGCGACACCTTCCAACCGGGCGGCGTGGTGTCGTTGCCGCTCACGGTGGCGTTGCCGGTGACGGTGATGTCTCCGATGGCCGATAATCCGCCCCGCATCAGGAGGTGCGGAGTCACCAGCCGGAGCAGCGAACCGGCTGACCGGGTGGCCATGGCAGTTCCGGCGGCATTTCGGCGACTGCCGACCGTCCGGATCAAGAACACGCTGCTGGTGAGCCGCGAGAGCTGCTTGGTGACATCCACCCGGCTTCCCAGGGAGACCGTCCCCAGGTCCACGGCCGGTGCGCCGACAGTGAGGCCCATTAGCGTGGTCGGTACGGCCGAGCCGATAGCATCGCTGATGCCGGCCTCGGCCGCCTCGGCCGCCTGGCCTGCGTAGAAGGTGTTCTGCCCGCTCTGCTGCTCCAGCCGGCCGGAGAAGAAGGTCCCGGCTACGAGCAGCCCGATGATAACCAGGGCGAAGAGGGCCACGGCGAGCGCCATACCGCGCTCATCGTTCAGTCGTTGGGTCCGCATAACACTCTCCTTGAGCGTCATTCCGATTACGGCCGGAACGAGTTGCGCAGGGCCACCTGGGTAACCAGACTGTCTTGCACGTAAGTCGGGCTGCCCTCGACGCCGGGATTCACCGCCCCGTCGCTGATCCCGCGGATGGTGATACGGATACTCTTGATCGCCGTGCGGTCGGCCGTGATGGCCCCGGCGGCGTTCAGATACTCCAGTTGAAATCCGTTGCCGTCGACCAGCGGGCCGAGCACCGGCTGGATTGCCTCGCCGGCACTGATCGAGCGGGCGCCGAGCCAGGATTTCCCATCGGCCACATGGAGCTTCAGCTCCATGACTTCGTAGATGTGAATCGGCGTTCCCACTGGGATACCCACCAGGCCTGCGGTGTTGGGCGTCGTCAGCGTGATCCCGGCGCCCAGTGCACCCGGGCAGGCGGTGGCGGTCGATACGCCGGTAATTGCCACGGGTAGCCAGGTATCGTCAGCCTCGGTGTCCTGATCCCCATCGACGAAGACATAGAGCGAGTCGCGACCACCCACCTGTGGGTCCCGAAAGCCGGAGAAGCTGCCCCGGGCGATCCGGATCTGAGTGGCCGTCGGCGCCTGACAGATAAAGCCGATGCCGCGCATGGCGCGGTAGGTGATGTCGTTGGCCGCGATCGTGAGGATGTCGTTCCTGTCCGCGGAGCCTCCGACGACGGTGTTCAGCTCCCGGAGATCGTTCAGGACTACGAGCGAGCCCATGCGCACGTTGGACTGCAGGCTCGCCTGTTCCGCCTGGCTGCGCGAGAGCCGCTGCGTGGTGACCAGGAGCTTGAACGCCGCGCCGCCGACGATAAGCATCAGCGTCATAGCGATCATGATCTCGGCCAGGGTAAAGCCGCGTCGGTTGGCCATGGTCAGCACTCGATTCTGGTCTGGAGGCTCGCGGTGCGGCTGCCCTGCACCGTGCGATAGGTGACGTTGACCTGGACAGTCCGGACCTTGCCTGCAGCCGGCACCACCCACGATTCCATCACATTGCTCGTGGTTGCTGGGCCGCCAGAGATAAAACCAGCCGCGGTGCAGCGAGGAGACGTGGAGTAGGCCGCCAGGCGCAGCGTCTCGAGGCGGCGGGAGGCCACCTGGGCCGCGCGCGTCTCCACCTTGCCCCGGCCGATCATCCGCGTCACCATGGCCGACGAACCGACGAGGGCCACGATGCCGACCCCCAACACCACGATCGCCACCAGCACTTCGACCAGCGAGAACCCTGCGCTCGATCGGTTCATTTTCTCACCCTCCCCAGGCCATCGACCGTTATGGTCTCTGTCTTCCCATTCAGGGAAACCAAGAAAGTCGTGCCGCCCCCAAAGCCGGTACCCAAACCGCGCGGATCGAAGCGTACTGAGTCGATCGCGGCGGTCACGGTCACCCCGTAGATGTCGCCCAGCGGTTGGACCGCACCGAGCGTATCCGCGTCGCTTCCTGCGGCGGCCACCAGCCGAGGCCGCGCCAGGACGAAGGCGTTGTTTCCCTGGATCTTGAGCAAGGTGACCCGATTGGTCTGGGTCGCTGCCGTACGCGCCTTGGAGAGCAGATTGATCAAGGTCGTACGGGCTCCCCTGACATTGCTCCTGGTCATGCCGTCGCGCATCCGGGGGAGCCCGATGAGCGCCACCGTACCAAGGATGGTGACAACTATCATGAGCTCGATGAGGGTGAATCCATTGGTCCGTGTGGCCATAATCTCTCCAGGATGCTCTGGCGGGGAGTGGGCGCATCCAAAGGCGCTGACCAATGGAGAGGCAGGGGTTGTACCACAGTGCTAAGTCATTACAGACCAACGTCTTCGCTATTTGAAGGGGGGCAAAAACTCTGCAGAGGCTTGCGCGTCAGCGCACCGGACTGCGCCGGTTGGTCTCAGGCGGCCGGCAGCCGCCTGAGCTTGTAGAAGAGGGTCCGCAGGCTGATCCCCAGCATATTGGCGGCCCGGCGGCGATTGCCATTGGACGCCTCGAGGGCGCGCTGGATCGCCGCGCGCTCGACGGCCTCGACCTGGGTGCGAAGATCGAGTGCCCCTTCGGTGGCACCACTCTGCGCATTGGGACCGTCAGAAAGCGCGAAGTCCCTGCGGTCCAGCAGGCCACCGGCCGAGAGCACCGCGGCGCGCTCAACCGCGTTGCGCAGCTCACGCACGTTCCCCGGCCAGCTGTGCTGGGTCAACGCCACCAGGGCGGCGGGAGTCACGCTGACGGGATGGCCCAGCCGCTGCGCCACCTGCCGGGCGAAATGGGTGAGCAGCTCCGGGATGTCGTCGGGTCGCTCGCGGAGCGGCGGGATGTGCAACCGCACCACGTTGAGGCGGTAATAGAGGTCCGACCGAAACTCGCCGCGTTCGACCGCTTGCTCCATGGGACGTCCAGTGGCGGCGAGCACCCGCACATCGATCTTGCGGGACTCGCGCGCTCCGAGCCGCCGGATCTCGCCTTCCTCCAGCACTCGCAGCAGCTTGGCCTGGAGCGGCTGCGGGAGATCGGCGATCTCGTCGAGCAGCAGGGTTCCGCCGTTGGCGATCTCGAACAGACCGGGGTGGTCGGACGTGGCGCCGGTAAAGGAGCCCTTGGTATGGCCGAAGAGCTCCGACTCGAGCAGCTGCTCGGGGATCGCGGCGCAGTTGATAGCCGTGAAGCTGTTCTCGCTGCGCGGACTCATTCGATGGATTGCGCGGGCGATGACCTCCTTGCCCGTTCCACTCTCCCCGGTGATGAGCACGGTGGTGTTGTGACGCGCTACCCGGCCGGCCAGCTCGAGGAGGTCGCGCATTCCCCGGCTCTGGGAGACCACCAGATCACCGACGGCGCCGATCCCCAGGGTCAACCGCAGTGCGCCGACTTCTCGACGGAGGCGCTCCCGCTCCTCGGCCTTCCGGACCGTGAGGATCACCTCATCGGGCTTGAACGGCTTCTGCAGGTAGTCGTAGGCGCCCTCCCGCATGGCGGCCAGGGCGGCATCTTCGTCCCCATAGGCACTCATCATGATGATGAGGCTACTCCCACCCTGCGCGCGGTATCGCCGGAGAAAGGTGAGCCCGTCCATGCCCGGCATCTTGACGTCGCAGAGGATGAGATCGAACTCCTCCTCGTTGACCCGTGCAAGCGCCCGCTCAGGGTCACCCTCGGCTTCGACCACGTGGCCGGACTCGCCGAGCAGCAGCCCGAGCGATTGCCGGAAACCTGCGTCGTCCTCAACGATCAGCAGCCGCATCTGTCTCACCCGCGGTTGGTAGGAAAACCTTGAACACAGCACCGCCTTCTCTCGCCCGGTCGACCCACACGGTGCCTCCGCTTTCGTGCACCGTTCGAGCGACGATGGCCAGTCCAAGCCCGGTGCCCTGCCCCGGGTCCTTGGTGGTAAAGAACGGGTCGAAGATCCGCTCGCGATCGTGCTCGGAAACCCCAGGGCCGTCATCAGCCACGAACAGCATCACCCCGCGGGTCCCCGGAGGGAGGTCACGTGGCCGAGGCTCTGGTGCCCAGGTTCGGCGTGGATCGGGGAGCTGACCGTCAGCATCTTCCCGCCGCGCCATGCTGCGACGTCCGGTTCCAAGCGCTTTACCCAGAGTTCCTATCGCAACCCGTCCACCAGGACTGGCTTGGCAGGCATTGACGACCAGGTTCACGATGACCTGCTCCAGTTGGTGCCGGTCGCCCCGCACCAGTGGGAGATCCGGATCCAGCGAGAGCTCCAGCGTTCGATCCCGGAGCATTCCTTGGGGATCCAGGAAATCGAGTACCGTCCGCACCGCCGCGTTCAAATCCGTGGTGCCCGGGCTGCTGATTGTTGCAGTCGCCCCCATTCGCGGCCGGGCATAATCCACGAGCCCTTGCACGATCCGCTCGATCCGCTCGACGGCCTGGTGCATGTCGCCGATCACGGCCGGGTCGGCTCCGCGCCGGTGGAGCACCTCGATGTAGCTTCCGAGTGCGCCGAGGGGGTTCCGCACCTCATGCGCGACCCCCGCCGCAAGCCGACCGATGCCGGCGAGCTTCTCTACCCGGACCACTTGGCTCTGCACATCCAGCAAGTTCTCCGCCATAACGCGATATCGCGCCGCGAGCAGCTCGAGCTCAGCGGTTTCTTGGGGCTCGTGCGGCGGAAACTTGCCCACCGCGAGCGCATCGGCTTCGGCGGTCAGCCGCTGCAGCGGGCCGACCACCAGGCGGTGCACTGCGTAGCCTCCGAAGAGCACGAAGACCAGAGTGCTGCCCAGCCACAGCGCCAGGAGCGATCCGAGCACTTCGCGGAGGTCGCTCCCGGTGATCAGAATCGTCGTCAGCCCCACCATCACGACTGCGGCAGAGGTGACAAATCCCAACTCGAGCAGCAACGCGGTCCGAAGCGGGATCCGCCGGCGGCCGTGCGCCACTCAGCTGCACGCTACCGCGGCATCGGCAGTGGCCGGAGGTAAAGGCGGCGTCGTGCCGTAAAAGATCGAGCACTGCATCGTGGTCAGCGGAAGCGCGGTCGCTCTGGCGGACCAGCCGGCGTCCGTTGCCGTGACCATGACGACCGAAACTCCGGAGCTGACGTTGAACGGAATGGCTGCCGCCGGAATGACTCCCCCGTAATAGGTCCGATTCTCGACCCAATATGATTCCTGAGCCCCTGCCAGGTTGCGGAGGTCGGACTTCATCGAAGCCACGACCGCCTTCTCCTTTGTGTTGGCGAACTTCGGAATCGCAATCGCGGCCAGGATGCCGATGATCACGACCACGATCAGCAGCTCGATCAGGGTAAACCCCTCCCTGTTTCGCATCGATCTGCTCCGAGTCACCGTACTCCGGGTAGTCATGATTGCATCCTCAAGCGAGTCAGCCTGGTAGGAAAAAAGGGCGGCGACCATTAGGGCACCGCCCTTCTTTCTCACCATCATTCCAGGCTTAGTAGCAGGCCGGGGCGCCCTCAGCCTTGACGGCCGCGTTCGGCGACCGAGGGCTCGGCTCCTCCGGCTCGGCCGACCGCTAAGATGGGTTCCAGGACCCGCTGCCGCGTGGTGGTAAGGAGAGCCTTGTCTCGACTCTAGAGCCTTGTCTCGACTCTAATGACCAGGACCCGCATATTGGCACCCATGCGACGATGCCGTGACACCTGGGTCAAGGTTACCTCTTGGGCGCTGGTAGCCGCATCAACTATGGCGTGCAGCCGCACTCACGCTGCTCCAGGAACTAGAGTCGGAGAGGTCGAGCCGGCCAACTGGACTTCGGCTCGCGTTTGGCCCCGTGGGGATGTGACGCTTCTCAAGCTGGCGGCCTGGCGCCGTAGCGATGCAGAATGGGCTCACTGGGTCGATCCATCGCCTCATCAACTGCGATTCGTCACCGTTCCCCGCGGCAGTCCCCGTGGTGTTCGGCTCGAGGTGCTGGACTGGGGCGGCAAGGGGCCAGCGGTTGTATTGCTTGCCGGCTCGGGTGGGACGGCACACATCTACGACGACCTGGCCCCGCAGCTCACCGATCACTTTCGCGTCATCGGGATTACCCGACGCGGACACGGCGCTTCCTCACACCCTACCGATACCACGACGTATACCTTGGACGTCATGGCGGAGGATATCGGGGCAGTGTTGGACAGTCTGGGAATCCGTAAGGCCTCGCTGGTAGGGCACTCAATCGCCGGCGCCGAGATTACCCGCTTCGCGGCCCGCTGGCCGGACCGTGTCGACAAGCTCGTCTATCTGGACTCGGCGCACGACTTCGCGGCCATGGATTCTCTTCTGGCCAGTAACCCGGTGCAGGCGCCTCCTGTGGTGCTGCCTCCTCGGGGAACGCACGAAGATACTGTGAATGCATACCGCCTCTGGGGTAAACGCGATCTGTGGCGTTTCTGGTCAGACGCAATGGAAGCTGACCGGATCAGGGCGGCCGACGCAGATCCGATCGCGTTACGGATGCTCCTCGACGATGCGACCAAGCATCCGAAGGAGTACCGTGCCGTCCGCGCTCCCGCCCTCGCCATCTCGGCATTCTACACCCCAGCCATCTGGTTCCCTTACCTCGATCCGCTGCAGGACAGTGTCAAATGGGGACAGGCCACCCGATGGGTGGTAAACAGGCTCCGCCCCTTCCTCGATAGGGGGCACGGGCGGTTCGTGCATGAGATGCCTAACGGACGGCTCATTGAGCTGGATAGCGACCACTACGTCTTCATCTTTCGGGAGGAGCACACAATCGCTGAGCTCCAAAACTTTCTCGGCTCGCCCGCGGCACGCTGATCCTCAGCCCCGTACCCTCGCCTGTCCCGAACCTTTCGCCGGACGCAGACGGAACCCCGAGAAGTGCTCGACTTCGTTCGATCATCTTCATACGAGCTATCCTCAGCAGGAGACATGGTCATGATGACCCCTCCAGGCTCAATTGCCGTGATTGCATTTCTCAGCTCATTGCTCGCTGGCTCTGCGACCGCCCAGAGTGCCGCCGACTCTGCGGGTATTCGGTCCGCGGCACTGCACTACATCGAAGGATGGTACACCGCTGACGCACGCAGGATGGAACAGGCGCTTCACCCGGAGCTGGCCAAGCGCATCGTCCAGACCGATCCCAAGTCGCACAAGAGGGTACTCAGCCAGATGGGCGCCAAGGAGCTCATCCAATACACTCGCGATGGCGGAGGCCAGAAGACCCCGGCCAAGCGGCGGCAGGCAGACGTGTCGATCCTGGACATCTACCAAGGTGCGGCCAGCGCGAAGGTCATCGCTGCCGATTGGGTCGATTACCTCCACCTCGCCCGGTGGAACGGGCACTGGCTGATCGTAAATGTCCTTTGGGAGTTCAAGCCGGTCGAGGCTCGCGCGACCCAATAATCTCTTGCGAGCCGCTAGCCCCTGCTTGCTGCCGGCTGAAAGATCCACAACAAAAAGGCGGTGCCGGATGGTACCGCCTTTCTGGTTCACTACGTCCAGGCTTAGTAGCAGGCCGGGGCGCCCTCGGCCTTGACGGCCGCCGGGTTCGGCGAGTTCGCCGCCACACCCACGTACACGCCGCAGAGGTCGCTCGACGCCGAAGTGACCGCCGGGTTGGTCGAGGTCGCCGACCAGCCGGCTGCGTCCACATAGGTCACCACGACGGTGTTGTTGGCGCTCGGGGTGAAGGCCAGCCGGCCCGCGCCCGTCAGACCGTTGGTCTGGGTGTAGACCGTA
>JBBQXQ010000118.1:0-9835 GCA_038209515.1 Gemmatimonadales bacterium | reverse complement strand
GGTGTGCATCTCCGACATCTACATGCCCGAGATGGACGGGGTGACCTTCCTGCGAGAAGCGGTCAGGCGCTACCCCGATATGGCCATGATCATGCTGACCGGGGTGGCGGAGGTGAGCACTGCCGTCGAGTGCCTGAAGCTCGGAGCCCTCGACTATATCTCCAAGCCCGTCATGGTCGAAGAGGTCCGCGCCCGGGTGGACAAGGCGCTGGAGAAGCGCCAACTGATCCTGCAGAACCGGCTTTACAAGGAGACCCTCGAAGGCAGGGTCCGCGAGCTGGACCAGCGAAACCGGACCTCCCTCATCAACGGCGTGCAGATGCTGGTGCATGCACTCGAAGCCAAGGACGCCTACACCAGCGGGCACTCCAGCCGGGTGAGCCGCTACGCCACCAGATCCGCGGTTCTGCTCGGGTTCACCGATGACACGCTGGAGCACATCCGTCTGGGCGGTGAGCTCCACGACATCGGCAAGATCGGAACGCGGGAAGACGTGCTGAACAAGCCCGGCCCGCTGACCGCGCCGGAGTTCGAGCACGTGAAGCTGCACACCATGCTGGGGGAGAAGATCCTGGCACCATTCCTCAACGAATCTCCCATCGTGCTGCGGATCGCTCGATCGCATCACGAACGGCTGGACGGCAGCGGGTTTCCTGACTCGCTCCGTGGCGACCAGATCCCGCTCGAGGCCCGCATCGTGGCTGTGGTGGATGCTTTCGATGCCATGACCACCAACCGAGCCTACCGACCGTCCCGGCCTTCGGCCGACGCGATTCAAGAACTGCGGCGCTGCGCGGGCGTCCACTTCGATTTAGAGGTGGTGGAAGCCTTCGTCCGGGCGCATGCCGCTGGCTCGCTGCTCCCCATCCCCTGATCGGGTGCCGGTTGGTTCGATGTCCGACACCCTGATGATCAGCGTCTCCGGCATACGGGGCCACGTCGGCACCGATCTCACGCCGGAGCTGGTGGCGCGCTACGCCGCCGCATTGGGCGGCTGGTCGCTTTCCACCCAATCCGTCCACCCCTCCGCCCGCCCGTCCGTCGTCCTCGGCCGCGATGCCCGGACCAGCGGACCCATGTTCGCCCGGGCCGCGGCGGCCGGTCTCATGTCGGTCGGCGTGGACGTGATCGATCTCGGTATCGTACCGACACCGACTGTGCAGCTGGCCGTCGAGTATCACCACGCCGGAGCCGGCCTCATCCTGACCGCGAGCCACAATCCGATCGAGTGGAACGCGCTGAAATTCGTGGGGCCGGACGGTATCTTTCTCGATGCGGAAGCCGGCTCCGTCGTGGGTCGTCTGGCCGAGCAGGGTCCGCCTCGAGCCGGCTGGAACCGGCTGGGCGCCGTGCGAGAGGATCCCGGAGCCATCGACCGGCACCTCAACGGGATCCTGGCCTTGCCGGTGATCGACGTGGAAGCGATTCGGAAGCGCCAGTTCAACGTGGCGCTGGACTGCGTGCGCGGCGCCGGCGCGACCGCCATCGTTCCGCTGCTGGAGCGCCTGGGCTGCCGGGTCCACGGCATCAACCTGGAGCCGGACGGATTGTTCCCCCGTGCTCCGGAGCCCGTGCCGGAAAATCTGGGAGACCTCAGCCGCTTGGTCAGGGAGACCGGGGCCGACGTCGGCCTGGCGGTCGATCCTGATGTAGATCGGCTCGCACTGGTGGATGAAACCGGCCGGCCGATCGGCGAGGACTACACGCTGGCGTTCGCGGTCAAGGCAGTGTTGGACGGGCGCATCAGTGCGGCGGAGATCCCGACGGTAGTCGTCAATCTGTCCACCAGCCTGGTGGTGGAAGACGCGGCCCGGGCTGCGGGTGCACGCTTCATTCGGGCCCCCGTGGGCGAAGCGAACGTGGCCCGAGCCATACGTGATGAGCGGGCCACGATCGGCGGAGAAGGAAATGGCGGAGTAATGTTTCCCGCACTCCACATCGGCCGCGATGCGCCCCTGGGGGTGGCCTTGATCTTGCATCTCCTTGCAGCGACTGGGGTAACGCTCTCTCGGCTGGTGACTGCATCTCCCCGGTACACGATCGTTAAGGCAAAAGGGCCTCGGGGGCCCCAGTTGGCCCCGCTCTACCAGCGCCTACTGCAGCAATTCCCCGATGCCACCGCCGATGACCGCGATGGACTCCGGCTCGCCTGGCCCGATCGATGGCTGCACGTGAGGCCCTCTGGAACCGAGCCGATTGTACGTTTGATCGCCGAAGCACCGACTGAGGCCGAAGCTGCGGAGCTCATAGCGGCGGGCCGAGAACTCTTGTACTGAGGTCATGGCGATGTGCGGTATTGTTGGATATATCGGACCGCGTCAGGCTGCTGAGCTGCTCCTCGAAGGGCTTCGCAGGCTGGAATACCGCGGCTACGACTCCGCCGGGATCGCCGTCGTCAACGGCCGCGGGCTCAAGATCATGAAGGCGGCCGGCAAGCTCTCGGTGCTCGAAGGCGAGCTGCACGATGACATGCCTCTGGGCACTATCGGAATCGGGCACACCCGCTGGGCCACCCATGGGGCGCCGACCACCACCAACGCGCATCCGCATACCGACCAGTCCGGCCGCATCGCCGTCATCCACAACGGAATCATCGAGAACTCCAGCGCCATCCGTAAGGCGCTCGAGCAGCGCGGCCACACCTTTACTTCGGAGACGGACACCGAGGTGCTCGCGCACCTCGTTGGCGAGCTGTACCAGGGCAATCTGGAAGAGGCTGTCGCCGCCGCGCTCAAGGACGTGGACGGCGCGTATGGACTGGCCTTCATCTCCTCCGAGGAGCCCGGTGTTTTGGTCGCGGCTCGCAAGGGGTCGCCGTTGCTGATTGGGGTCGGCGAGAACGAGTGGTTCGTCGCCTCGGATGCCTCTCCGCTACTGCAGTACACCCGGTCGGTGGTCTATCTAGACGACGGCGAGATGGCAGTGCTGACCCGTGAGGGATACCGGGTCCGCAACCTGGAGAGCACCCGGATTAGCAAGGAAGTCAATCAGATCGACTGGGACCTGGGCCAGGCGGAGCGGGGCGGCTACGCCCACTTCATGCACAAGGAGATCTGCGAGCAGGCGGAGAGCCTTTGCAACACGCTTCGGGGACACCTTCTGGAAGAGGAAGGGACCGCCCGCGTGAGCGGTCTCAACATGAGCGACGAAGAGTTGAAGCAGATCGAGCGGATCATCATTACCGCGTGTGGCACCTCGTGGCATTCCGGGATAATCGGCGAGTATATGCTGGAAGAGATGGCGCGGATTCCCGTCGAGGTCGAGTACGCCTCCGAGTTCCGCTACCGCAACCCGGTTGTGGATCCCAAGACCCTGGTTATCGGAATCTCTCAATCGGGCGAGACAGCCGATACCCTTGCGGCGATCCGTGAAGCCAAGCGACGGGGGGCACGGACTATCGGTCTCGTCAATGTGGTGGGCTCGACCATCGCACGAGAGGTGGATGGCGGCATTTACCTCCATGCAGGCCCCGAAATAGGCGTGGCGAGCACCAAGGCGTTCACCAGTCAGGTGGCCGCACTGGCGTTGATCACGCTGCGCATTGCCCGGCTGCGGAACCTCAGCATTCTTCAGGGCCGTGAGTTCATCCGCGCGCTCCAGCGCCTCCCGGGACAGGTGACTCAGATTCTCGAGCGCTCCAGCGAGATCGAGCGCCTGGCCGACCGCTTCCTCCGGACCACCAAAAACGCGCTCTACCTCGGCCGGGGGGTGAATTTCCCCGTAGCCCTCGAAGGCGCGCTCAAGCTGAAAGAAATCTCCTACATCCACGCCGAGGGGTATCCCGCGGCCGAGATGAAGCACGGCCCCATCGCGCTGATCGACGAGAACATGCCGGTCGTGTTTATCGCCCCGCGCGATGCGGTGCATTCGAAGATCGTATCGAATATCGAGGAAGTGAAAGCGCGAGGCGGAAAAGTCATCGCGCTCATCAACGAGGGAGACACCGAGATCGAGCGGCTGGCGGACGCCACGTTCACCATTCCCGTGACGCTCGACCTTCTCACGCCGATCCTTACCAGCATCCCGCTGCAGCTGCTTTCGTATTACGTCGCGGTAAGTCGAGGCTGCAACGTCGACCAACCGCGGAACCTGGCCAAGTCGGTGACGGTGGAGTAGCCGGCGAACTGATAACGCCGCCACACCCTATCGTACTTGGCTACCTATTCGAAGCCCCCGATTAATTGTCGGGGGCTTTGAATTTGCTGCATCAGGCCTTCACAACGCTTGGCGCCGGGCGCCGAGCCGCAAGATTGACCACAGCCGCCAGTACGCCGGCCGCGATAGCAGCCCATTCCAGTCCCGGACTCCACAGCCGGTCCAGGCCGAGGACAGCATCCAGCGAGAAGGCCCCCGGCCCTATGAGCGCCAGCGTCAAGCCACCAGTTGCGTAGAGCAAGGGCACCTCGATCCCGTTAGTGGCTGCAAACAGACCATGATTCCAGTGTACGCTCACCGCGGCCACGATCATGACGGAAAGCAGCAGCGTAGGGCCGATCGGGCCGAGGAAGCCCAGCACGAGCAGGACGCCAGCTGCGATTTCGCTGACCGACGCCGCGGCTGCAAAGGCGCGTCCCGGACGAAAATCGAGCTGCTCAAAAAACCCACCGGTACCGGCAAGGCCATATCCGCCGAGCCAGCCAAACAGCTTCTGGGAGCCGTGGGCGGCAATCAGGGTTCCCAGAATCAGCCGAGCGATCAACAGGCCGGCGTTGGCATCAACGAGGTTGTCCATAAAGGGCTCCATTTAAAGGTTGTAACACTGCCTGTTATAACACATGTTGGACTCAAAAGGTTCACGCCCCGCTTCGGACATCCTCCAAGGCAGCTATAAGGCGCTGGAGCCCCTCCGGATCGAGCCGGCCGAACCGCCTGCGCACGAGGGCCTCCAGCTCCGGAGTGGCCTGCTCCAGCACAGCCAGGCCCTTCTCTGTGATCCGGGCCGTGACGTGCCTCCTGTCATCCGGATCCCGTTCACGCAAGACGAGACCCAGGTCCTCGGTTCGGTCGAGCAGGCGCGACACATCGGGCACCCTTGAGACCAGCCGCTCGGCCACTTCCCGCCCGCACATGCCGTTCTGCCCTGCGCCACGAAGTATTCGAAGCACGTTGTATTGCGTCGTGGTTATTCCGTAGGGTTTGAGCCCTTCGCCCAGGTGGTGCTCGAGGACCGCTGCGGTCCGGAGGATGCCGAGGAATGCCTCAGCCGTGGGGTGAGGAAAGGGCTTGTTTTGCTTGATCTCGGCTTGCAGTCGTCCGGGCATTCTCAATAATAGCTGTTATAACATACATCCGCAAGAGTCGGCCTAACTAGGGATGGGCAGAGACCAAGTTGCCCCAACCTCGGTGGCAATCACCCGCCAGCGTTCCTCGCCGGCTACGGCGAGGAAGCGTCGGATGGGCTCGTCTACCGGCTCACGGCTCAGACGGAACGTCGAGTGGTGGACTGGCAGCACATACTGGGCGCCCAACCTTCGAAACATGAGCCACGCCTGCTCGGGCGAGGCATGGTTGGTGATCCAGGGGTCGTAGGCGCCGATCGGCAGGATGGCAAGGTCGATCGGTCCCCGCTGTCTGAGCCGGGTAAGGGCGTCGGTATACGCAGTGTCCCCGGCGAAAAGCACCGAATGCCCGTCTTTCTGGAGCAGGTACCCTCCGTAGCCCCGATGCCGGTCGGTTACCATGCGCGCACCCCAATGGCTGGCCTCGGTCGCCTCGATCCGCAAACCGTTCAGGTCAATGCTCTGCCCCCACTCCAGCTCGTGCACCTGGTCGAACCGCCGAGCTAGATCACGGTTGCCGGCCTGTACCCCGACCGGAGTGCCGGCAGGAAGCAGCCGCAGCGTGCCCATGTCTGTGTGATCCATGTGAGCGTGCGAGAGGAGAATAAGGTCGAGCGGTGGCAGCTCCCGGACCCGAAGCGCAGGCTGCACCAGACGGCGCGGCCCCAGCTTGGCTAGCCCGCGGCCGATGCCGATCCGCCGCTCCAGCGCCGGATCGGTAAGGATCCAGGATCCGTGGAAATTGAGCAGCACCGTCGCGTGGCCCAGCCACGCGACCGTGAGGGTGTCGTCACTCCACGAGCGTGGGTCAGGACGCAGTGGGGCTGAGGCGATGTCGACTAATGGCATGGTATTCTATAGCAGCTCGGGAAAACCTCACCACGAAGGCACGAAGGACACGAAGGACACGAAGGGGCCGTAGAGACCATAAGGGCCGCTGCCTCATGACAAAGAAAAGCAGACAGAATGCGAAAAACAAAACATGCAGCCCTTCGTGTTCTTGGTGTGCTTCGCGCCTTCGTGGTAAAGTCTTGAGGAACTTGGGTTGGACAGAAGACTCGGGTGAGGGAGCATGAGGGTAGTTCTGCAACGTGTTTCACGAGCGTCCGTCACGATTGAGGGCAGGGTAACTGGGACCATCGGTAAGGGGTTCTGTCTTCTGGTCGGGTTTACCCACGACGACACCGCGGCGCAGGTAGATTGGATGGCCGAGAAAGTGACCGGGCTCAGGCTGTTCAGTGACGCCGATGGCAAGATGAATCTGGGGCTGGAGGATGTCGGGGGTGCGCTTCTGATCGTCTCGCAGTTCACGCTCTACGGCGATGCGTCGAAGGGCCGGCGTCCCTCGTTCATCGATGCCGCTCGCCCCGAGCTGGCCGTGCCCCTCTACGAGCGGTTCCTCGCGACGGTTCGCGCGCGGGGATTCACCGTTGCCGCGGGAGAATTCGGAGCCGACATGCTGGTCGAGATTCACAACGACGGGCCCGTGACCCTCATCCTGGACCGCGCACCATGAGCATTGCTCCGCTTACCCTCGCGTCGGGCTCACCGAGGCGCAAGCAACTGCTGGAGATGCTCGGGATTCCGCTTCGGGTGGTCCCGTCCAACGTGCCGGAGGTGCGGCGCTCCCTGGAGACCCCGATGGACTACGTCGAGCGGCTCGCCCGGGAAAAGGCGCTCAGCGTTCCCGGTGAGCTAGTGCTCGGGGCCGACACGACGGTGGTCGTGCGCGATGCCGTGTTGGAGAAGCCAACCGACGCAGCCGATGCACTGCGCATGTTGCAGCGGCTTCAGGGCCGAACCCACCAGGTGGTGACTTCCGTCGCACTTGTAGCCAATGAGACCGTGCACCAGGCGACCGACGTGACCAACGTGACGTTTCGGCGGGTAGACGATGATTTTCTCGAGGCATACGTAGCAACCGGCGAGCCGATGGACAAGGCGGGGGCGTACGGGATTCAGGGCTACGGCGCGGCGTTGGTAGAGCGGATCGAGGGAGATTTCTTCAGCGTGATGGGGCTTCCGGTGCGGCTGGTCTTGAACCTGATGAGAGAGGCGGGGCGAGAGTATCGTTTCGGAAAGTAGCTCCTAGCTCTTGACTCCCTTCACCCGGTAGACCTGCACTGACCTCGTCCTCCCCCGCAGCGAGGTGGCCGGGAGGTACTCGTAGTCCGCAGGGTCCTTCACCACCTGACACACCGCCTCGCTCACCAGGATCTCTCCCGGCCCGGCCTCGGAGCAGAGTCGATGGGCCACGTTGACCGCGTCGCCGATTACGGTGTACTCCAGCCTCCGATGGCTCCCGATGTTACCCGCGAACACGTCGCCATAGTTGATCCCGATGCCAACCCCGATCTCAGGCCGGCGCGCGCTGACCCACCGCTCGTTGAGCCGGGCAATGCCGCGCTGCATCGCCACGGCAGCGCGGAGCGCGCGGTCGGGATCGTCCGCGTGCGCGATGGGGGCGCCCCAGAGCGCCATGATGGCATCGCCGACGAACTTGTCGAGCGTCCCGCCGTGCTCGAAGATGATTTCGACCATCTCGCTGAAGTACTCGGTCAGGAGCTGCGCGATGGCATCGGGTCCCATCGACTCGGCCATGGACGTGAAGCCCCGGATGTCGCTGAAGAGGATGGTGACCGGCCGCCGGTCCCCGCCCAACGGCACGGCGGTGTCCTGCTGCGCGATCTCGGCCGCGATGTTCGGCGCGAAGTAGCGCTCGAAGTTGGACCGAACCAGCGCCTCGCGGCGCACCTGCTCCGCGTACCCGCTGTTCCGGATTCCGATGGCCGCCAGACCGCTGAACGCGACCAGAAATTGAAGATCTTCGTCGCTGAAGGAGTTGGCGGCGGTCACGCTGTCCACGTACAGCAGACCGAGGATCTTATCGCCCGAAGCCATGAGCGGCGAGCACATGGCGCACCGAACGCTCTGAGCCACGATCGAGTTGCCCTTAAACCTGCTGTCGGTTCGGGTGTTGTCGGAGACCACCGCTACCCGCTCGGCAATTACCTTGTCGGAAATCGAGCGCGGCACACTCTGGAATTCGGTGTCGCCGAGGCGACTCCGCGACATTGACGGTACCAGCTCCCCAGTGGTCTCGTCCCTAAGAAGAATGGACACCCGGTCCACGTTCATGACCTCGAATACCATGTCCACCACATTGCGGAGCAGCTTATCGAGATCAAATTCGCCGGAAAGCTTCTGGGAGATGTCCAGCAGCAGCGAGAGCTTCTTGGCCTGACGCTCCTCTGCCGTGTCCGCCGCTACCCGAAGCTGGCCGAATCCGGAGCTGCGGTCCCGGCTGGTGATCCCGGGAGGCCCCCCGCCGCTTACCATGAGCTGGCGGATGATGGTGTCGCTATGGATGGGGTTGGCCGGCAGCACGAGCCCGCCTCCCGACCGGCGACCCCCGGGCTTCAGCTCCTCCAGCTTGAAAAGCACCTTGCCGAAGGTGACGGAATCGCTGGGGCTCAGCAGTCCCGCCGTGACCCGGGTGCCGTTGATGCAGGTGCCGTTGGAACTGCCCAGGTCCTTGACCTGGACGCCGTCGGCCTCGACGGTCAGCTCGGCATGCCTCCGGGATATGGTCGGGTCGTAGATGGCAATGTCACTGGTGACTCCCCGGCCGACCACGAGACTGCGGCCATGGGGCAGCTCGAAGCTCTGATCGCCAGAGAAGCTCACGAGGCGGTAGGGCATGGTGGAGAATATGCGGGAAGGGCGGGAAGGTCGGGAAGGGCGGGAGGGTTAGCTTCCCGCCCTTTCCGCCAGGGCAAGCGCCAGCAACACCACCCGCGCCTTGGCCTCGGTCTCCCGCCACTCGGAAGCCGGGTCCGAATCGGCGACGATCCCGGCCCCCGCCTGGATCCAGGCGCGTCCGCCCTTCATCACGCAGGTGCGGATGGCGATTGCCGTATCCAGGGTGTGGGCACCCCAGCCGACATAGCCCACTGCCCCGGCGTAGGGTCCCCGCCGAGTAGGCTCCAGCTCGTCGATGATCTCCATGGCTCTCACCTTTGGGGCGCCCGACACCGTGCCTGCGGGGAAGCAGGCTGCCAGCGCCGCGATGGCGTCGAGACCAGGGCGGAGCCGGCCCCGGACCTCGCTCACCAGGTGCATCACGTGGGAATAGCGCTCGATGGTCATGAATGCGGTGAGCCGCACGCTGCCGAACTCGGCCACCCGTCCCACATCGTTCCTGCCAAGGTCCACCAGCATAAGGTGCTCGGCCCGCTCCTTCGGGTCGGCGGTCAGCTCCGCACCGAGCGCGGTGTCCTCTTCAATCGTGAGCCCGCGCGGGCGGGTTCCGGCGATGGGGCGCAATGTGACCTCCCCCTCCTCGACCCGAACCAGGATCTCCGGCGAGCTGCCGATGATGTGCATGTCATCGCAGTGCAGGTAGTAGAGGTACGGTGCCGGGTTCAATGCCCGGAGATAGCGGTAGGTGAGGAACGGGTCAGGCGCGGCCAGGTCCAGCCGCCGGGAGAGAACCGTCTGGAAGGTGTCCCCGGCCGCAATGTACTCCTTGATCCGCCGGACTCCGTCCTGGAACG
>JBBQXQ010000117.1:0-9890 GCA_038209515.1 Gemmatimonadales bacterium | reverse complement strand
GCCCGGATCGAGCGGGACATAGACCGGCCTGGCATCGGCGAGGATCGTATCGGGACCGTAGTTCTCGTAGAAGGGCTCGAAGACGATCACCTCCTCGCCCGGATTCACCAGAGCGAGCAAGGCCGAGATCATCGCTTCGGTAGCCCCGCAGGTGACGGTGATCTCCCGCTCGGGGTCCACCTCGAGACCATACCAGGCGTCATACTTCCGGGCGAGTGCCTCGCGCAGCCGCTGCGCACCCCAGGTGATGGCGTACTGATTGATGTCGTCGTGAACGGCGCGAGCCGCCGCTTCCTTCAGGAGCTCGGGCGCGGGAAAGTTGGGGAAGCCCTGGGCCAGGTTGATTGACCGGTACTCACGCGCCAGGCGCGTCATACCCCGGATGACCGACTCACGGAAGCCTTGCGTGCGTCGCGCGGTGTTCACCAGATGCTCCGGTTGTTGTGCTGGTACGTAAAGACTACACGCCTCGAAGGTGTGGCGCATACACCCTTCCCGTCCTTCCCGACTTGTCTCTGGCCCGATCGTTGCCTTAGACTCGCTCTATGACCAGTTCCCCTGACCAGCCGCTCCCGATCGTTGACCTGCACAGCCATCTCGTGCCGGGCGTTGATGATGGCGCGGCCACCATCGCCGAATCCCTCACTGCGCTGGCCGGTCTATACCAGGAAGGAGTGCGCACGGTGGTCACTACGCCCCACCTGCTCATTCCTCACCTCGAGAGTCATGCCGCTATCGGCCGCGAGCTGGGCTTTCACCATCGCGCCTTCGATCAGCTGGCCGAGGCCGCCGCCGGCCGCGGGGACCTTCCGGCACTGGCACTGGGGCAGGAGATCTACGCGCCCGATGCTTCCGCCGCGCGGCGGGTGGCGCGCCGGACCGATGTCGGATTGAACGGCAGATTCCTGCTGGTCGAATTCGGCTTCGAGCTGCAGGGGAGCCACACCGATGTCATCCGCGAGGTCCTCGACGCCGGGCGCCAGATCGTCATCGCACACCCGGAGCGCTATACCTATCTGCCTGGACACGATCCACTAGAGCTGATGCGGCGCTGGCAGGAGCTGGGCGCACTGCTTCAGGTGAACGTCGGAAGCCTGAACGGACATTATCGGAACTCGAGTCCCGGCTCGGATAAGCTTGCGTGGCAGATGGTGGGGATGGGACTGGTGGATGTACTGGCCAGCGATCATCATGGCCCGCGTCGCTCAGGCGTCTCACCGCGCGAGGCCCTGGAGACGCTGATCGCCCGCGGCGAGCTGGCGCTCGCTACCCGGGCGATGGTGGAGACTCCGGGGCTGATCGTGCGGAGCGACCTGGTCGCTTCACGTCTCCCGGGGTAGGCTCGTCGTTCCAATCGCCCGCAACAGCAGTCCAGTCGGACCGGCAGAGGTGGCGCCACCCGCGGCTACTGCGGATTCGACCTGCTCCTTGATCCGCCGACGTAGCGCACCATATCGCTCCGCTGCGGCCGGATCCTCGAAGGCAATCGCAGTTCCTCTGATCTTGTAGGCTCCAGCCTGAGCATCCAGGACCCCGAGGATGCTGTCGATCCCGGCGAGCAGGGCGCCGCTCAGAACCGTCAGTGCCGGGTCTTCGGCTCTGATCTCACGGGAATACCACTCCTTCACCTCGCTCGGGCTCCAGCCGAATCGCTTCGCGAAGATCATCACCGAATCCTGGTAGGCCCCTTCGATCGCGGCTTGCTGCTGCCGGTAGACCCGGATGAAGTTGGTGGCTCCGGCCAGACTCATCCGGGTATCGGTGACGCCACCATTCGGGTTCAGACGCGGCGCGGCAAAGAGACGGCCGAGACGCGCCACCCGCATCCCATTCTCCAGTCGCTCGCGGGCCCTCTCGTGCGCGCCGGCATAGCGGCCCAGCATCGCCTCCACCGTCTTGCCGTCGACCTTCGGCGTTTCAGTCGCGAGCGCAGCGCTGAGCGACTTGGAGCGAAGCCGTGGGGCCCGCGGCAACACTCGCGCGACAACGGCGACGCGAGCTGCGGGGACACTATCAATGGACTGATCCGCAGCAGGAGGGATCACCTCGGCGGGAGTCACCTCAGAGCGAGGCGCCTCCGCAGGCCAAACCGTCGTGGTGCTGGCGAGCGACACCATCTGCTGGCGTCCAGCTGGCTCACGCGCGACCGCTGGAGTCGGGGGTGGCACCTTCGTCGCGACCGCGCGACCACGACCAGCCCAGGGGGGACGGGGACCCGAGAAGGCGAGCTGAATCCCGAGCATCAGCAGCACGCCGGAAATCCCCAGCGCAAGCGGACGACGCCAGTGATGCAGCAGGTGCCCCTGGGAGTTCACGGGCTCTGCAGCAGGCTCAGGCACCGGATTGATGCCGCCGAGGAAGGTCCAGCCCTTCCGCGCAGGGCGCGCGGGCGGCTCTTCCTTTGCCATCGTGATGATCGCTTTGTATTGCGGGTGCAGCGTGATCGAAATCCATTTGGCCGTTGCCCGGTGATAGATCCGGGAGCGCGCGTCCACGTCGCCGTTGCGGATGGCCAGGGCGAGCTCGTCGCTCGACCGGTAGAGTTCTTCCTTGCCTGGGCTGAGTTCCACGAGATACATGGTGACACTCGATCGTTGCGCGAGCCCCGGCCGGGAGGCGAGGAACCCTGGGTAGAGTGAACAGATTGTGAGCGGTGGCAGATGTACGAAGCCGGGAGGTGCCAGATCCGTGCTTATTCGGCCCACAGGACCGGGTTTCTCCCATTTCGAACCGGGCGGATAGCCGTAAGCCCAAGAGCCGGAGCAGCTTCCTTTGCGAGGTAGTGGGTGAAAAGGCTCCGGGCCGCGGGGTGTTCCCGCCAACAGGGCAGTTCGGGAGACATGAAGCCGCCGGTGCGTTTTTCGACCAGCGATGGTGTAATGCAAGACGTTTCCTTCGCCGGCACTATAGATTAGAGTGCGAAAGGTCCCATTTTCGGACGGGCAGGTCCGGAATATCGGCTTTGCCGACTCAGCCTAGAGCTCGCCCCCTGCCGGCGGCGATTTGGAGGGTCCATGATCACACAGCAACGCAGGATCGACGACGCGGAGGGCCCAGGGTCTGCATCTCGCCGAGGCGGCGGTGGCTCCGGCGCGGGCGCCCTGTTTGTGGCCACGATGCTGGGGGTGGGTCTCGGGCTGCTAGCGGCACCTCAGCCCGGCACCAAGACTCGTAAGCTGCTCCTCAAGCGGCTCGCCGCGTTGGGGGAGGGCGTCGGGGAAGGCCTGGAGGAAGTGCAGGACCTGAGCTCGAAGGCGAAGAAGCGGGCCAAGCAGCGACTGGCACAGCTGCGCGAGGAGGCCGAGGAAGGCCTCGAGGGTGTGGACGATCGCTGGCAGGACGCCAAGCGGAGGTTCCGGCACGTCGCTGAAGACGAGAGCGACTCCGGTCCTCTGGGCACCATCCTGGCCCTCGCCGCCGGTGCCGCGGCCACCTACTTCCTGACCAGTGATCGAGCAGCGCCGGCGCGCTCCAAGGTCCAGCACGCGGCCAGCGACGTGAAGCGTCGCGCAACCGACGAGTGGGACCGGTTCCAGCGAGGCGGCACCCGCGGAGGCGGGGAAAGATCCGCCAGCCAGGAAGGCCGCTCCGAAACCAGGGCCGGCTCCACCCCGTCGGATGAGGCCCCGCAGGCGAGCTGAGCAAGCTGGCTTCGGATTCAGCGAAACGGCCCCGGGGAAGTGGGGCCGTTTTCCATGTCCAGGTACGAGGGCTATGACCGGCTGGAAGCGGGGACTCGAGTGGCTCACCGGCGGGCAGCCGCGCTGGCGCAGGCCGGTACTCCTGGCGCTCGTCCTGGGTGCCGCCCTCCTCCTCTTTCTCACCACCTGGGTGGGTACCTGTGGCTTCCACGGCTGCCCCTCAACCTCCCAGATACAGGCGTTCCGGCCCAGCGAGGGGAGCCAGGTGTTCGACCGCCGCGGCACGCGTATCGGGCGTCTGACCTATGTGCGACGGATCAATGTCCCACTCGCTCAGGTCCCCAGACACGTCCGGGCCGCGTTCATCGCCACCGAGGACCGGCGGTTCTACTATCACGGCGGCGTGGATTGGCGGAGCGCCGGCCGCGCCGCCCTGCGCAACTTCTCCGCCCTCAGGTTCCGGGAGGGCTTCAGTACCATCAGCATGCAGGTGGTGAGAAACGCCTTTCTCCCTCATCTCTCCGGCGAGCGCAGCCTCCGTCGCAAACTGATCGAGCTGGAGCTGGCTCGCCGTCTCGAGGCCAACCTCACCAAGCAGCAGATCCTCGAGACCTACTTGAATGTGATCTACCTGGGCAATGGCACGTACGGTATCGAAGCCGCCAGCAGGGATCTCTTTGGCAAGAGCGTCGGCCGTCTCTCGCTGGCCGAAGCCGCGACGCTCGCTGGTCTCGCGAAGGGACCGTCGGTCTACGCTCCCCGACGGCACCCCGAACGTGCCCTCGCAAGGCGGAATCTGGTCCTCTCGCTCATGGCACGTGAGGGCTATGCGACGTACGAGGGTGCCACCCACGCCCAATCTGAGCCGCTGAGGCTGGCACCTGCCGAGTGGCGCCCCCCACAAGACCGGTCGTACGCGCTCGACCCGGTCCGCGCCGCAGTGGATTCGGTCCTGGGCGATGCCTCTGCTACTGCTGGCGACCTCATCGTACATACCACTCTCGATGCACCCGCTCAGCGTGCAGCCGAGCGGGCCGTCCAGATCCAGGCGGCGGCCATTCAGGGCCGGGCTGCCCGCCCGCGATCCGCTCGAGCCGACGTCGAGGGAGCAGTGGTGGCGCTGGACCCCAGGACCGGCGCCATTCGGGCCCTCGTGGGCGGCCGGCGATCGGTGCAGCGTGGGTTCAATCGGGCGCTCGATGCCCGGCGCCAGCCTGGCTCGGCGTTCAAGCCATTCGTCTACGCCGCGGCGCTCTCGGCCGGGTACACACCCGCCAGCGTGGTCGATGACTCACCAGTTGCGGTCGAGGATCAGGGTCACATCTGGCGTCCGGAGAATTTCGGTGGAGTGTACGGCGGACCGCTCACGTTACGGCGCGCGCTCATGCGCTCGGCCAACGCGGCGACGGTGCGGCTGAGCCAGGCGGTCGGCGAAAAGCGCGTCGTCGCCCAGGCTCGCCGGTCGGGAATCCGGAGCCGGATGGACGCGGTACCTTCGCTGGCGCTGGGCGCCCTGGAAGTGACACCGCTCGAACTGGTCGCCGCGTACGCCCCGTTCGCCAACGGCGGACTCGGCGTCCAGCCGTACCTCATAACCCGCATCGAGACGGGCGACGGAAGCGTTCTCTGGCGATCGCCGATTTCTCAGCCCGAACGAGTCCTGGGCGCGGCCGAGGCCTTTCAGATAACCTCGATGCTGAGGTCAGTGGTGGACGATGGAACCGGCCGCGTGGTGCGTGAGATGGGCGTGCGGGGACCGGTCGCCGGTAAGACCGGGACGACGAACGATGGGACCGACGTCTGGTTCATCGGCTACACGCCGACTGTCGTGGCCGGCGTATGGTTCGGCTATGACTCGCCCCGCCCCACTGGCCCCAACGCTTCGGGTGGACGGCTTGCCGCTCCCGCCTGGGCCATGTTCTACCTCAATGGCTGGCGAGAACGATCACCGGTGGGGGCCTGGGATCCGCCCGGCGACTTGGTCGAACGCCGCATCGATGCCTACAACGGAGACCTGGCGAACGAGTGGTGCCCGGTGACCCAACGCGAGTGGTTCAAGCCCGGCACCGAGCCGACCAGGCTCTGCCGCGACCATGACGCGCCGATGCTGGACCGACTCGAAGATTTTGGGCGGAAGCTGGGGAAAGTGCTCAAAGGGATACTCGAGGAGCTATGACGTAGGGTTCGACCCCGGATTCACCGCCGTACTCCGATCGCGCGGGAGATACAGCAGGAGCTGATGTCTGATCCGCTCCGCCTGGCGGAGGACCTTCGAGGGATAGCGCCGGCAGCTCTGAGTCGCACTGCTCCTCACACACCCATTGTACCGCAGCAGTGCCGACCGCACATCGTTGGTTCGCTTGAGGTAGCCGGCAAAGACGCGGGCCCCATGGCAGATATTTGCTTCGACTTGGAGCAGATCGTCGGAGTCGCAGTCGAACACCCCGGCGTGGAACCGCATCACCTGCATCAGTCCGACCGCTCCCCGGCTGCTGATCGTCGCGGGCTCGAGGCGTGAGTTTTCGGTGAGCAGCACCCCGGCCAGCAGACTGGGTGGAAGCTGAAGCTGCCGCGCCTCCTTCACGATGGCGCGAGCGACCCTGTTGGCCATCTCCGGCTTGGCGGTGCGACGAAGTATCTGCGCCAGCGGCAGGTGGTCGTATCGGGCGACGACCTCGTCTTCCAGCGTCGCACTGTCTTCAGACAGCGTTGTAGTCGGCTCGATGACAGCGGACGGCTGGCGCAGTGAAAGGCTCTGGAGCGGCGCATCGAGCTCCAGGGAAGGCGTCAGGAGCACGGCCCCCACAAAGCCCGCGGCAGCCAGAAACGTCAGGAATCCGCGGCTGGGTATCGCGGGCTGGACTGACCGGGATGAGCTCGGTGTCGTCTGCATGACGGTCCTCGTACACGTGGGGGCATTCGTCTCGCCACCCGCGGGTACGCAAGAACCGGGCACATCTAGTGTAAAGAAAGCGTACGGGCACGACTGGCCGCGCCCGGTCAACGACTTACGACAGGATCGCGCGATATCGCTACGCCTAGCCGAGTCGGTGAACAGGGTGGCGGGGTTCTCAATGGGATCGGATCTGCGAGAAGCGCGGCGTGCTGCGGAGTGGCAGGGCGCGGTCCTGCTCAGCTCATCATCGACCTGAGGAGCTTCATCATGGCCAGATCGTAGGGGTCCGGCGAGGGGTCGTCATCGGCGCTGTCATAGTGCTGCTGTGGGGTCTCCAATATCAGCGGAATCGCGGCGGCTCGCGTGTCGCCCAGCAGCCAACGGAAGGCCTCGCTTCCGATCTGCCCCTCGCCGATGAGCACGTGTCTATCCTTGTTCGACCCCAGGGCTCCTTCGCTGTCATTCAGATGGAAAAACGAGGGCGGGGCACCCGCGACTTTCTCGAAATCGTCGAGCACGCGCCTCAGCGCCGCTTCCGAGACGGTGATGTCGAGGCCCGAGGCAAAGAGATGGCAGGTGTCGAGGCCGTAGCCAGTGCGCTGTCGCAGATGTGTAGGGATGGCATGCAGGATCGACCCGATCTCCGCGGGGGTGCGGCCGACCGTTTGCCCGGCGCCGGCTGTGTTCTCCACCAGCAGTTTCGTCTGGCCGGGCACCGCCTCGAGCGCGTCGGTGATCGCCTTCGCGACGCGTTCAGTGGATGCCTCGCGATCGCCACCGGTCGCGGCTCCCGGATGAAAGCACACGCTTCCCACCCCGAGGGCCGTAGACCGCTCCAGCTCCTGCCGCAGCCCCGCCTGCGCCCGGCTCCACTTTGTCTCGTCGTCGGTGGCGGTATTGAGCACATAGGCGCCGTGGACCACCACGTGCTCGGGCCGTATCCCGGCCTGATCCAGAGCGGCACGGAATCGCTGGACCCGTTCGGGCTTGATGGAAGCCTTGTCTCCGTAGTACTGGGGCGGTGCGGTGAAGATTTGAAGGGCGGTCATCCCGGCATTCCCCGCCCGGAGCGCAGCCATGTGAATCCCGCCGTTGGCGACTGTATGCGCACCAATGAACCGGCTCACGTGAGACTCCTTCCGAAAGCAGTCAAATGCGTGACGGTGGGCACAGCCCGGTGTCCGACAGACCGGCAATGTGCTTCGGGCGAATGTAAACGATCATTCAACGGGAGGTTATCGTGGCACGAGATAAGAATGAAGCGATCAACAGCTACATCACCGACATGCTCTCTCTGGAAGAGCACATCGAGAAGGCGCTCCGGGGCCAGCTGGAAGACCTCAAGGATTCCCCGGACGTCATAGGCGAGTTGAAGCAGATCCACCGCAAGGTGGAACACCACATCTCCGATCTCAAGGAGCTCAGCCAGCGGCGCAACGCCCGGACTCCTGCCGACGCACTCAAACGGGTGGGCTCAGCCCTGCTCGGCTTCGGAGCCGCGGCTGTCGACCTGGTCCGCAACGAGGGGTTGCCCAAGAACCTGCGGGACGATTACACCGCATTTAGTCTGGCCACCATCGGTTACATCATGCTGAAGACGACGGCGCTGGCGCTGGACGATCGGGAGGTGGGAGATCTGGCCCACCAGCACTTCTCGGATTACGCCGAGTCCGTCACGCTGTTGCACAACGTGGTGCCGGGGGCGGTGATTCGATTCCTTCGGGAGGAGGGCCTGCCGGTACGCGAGGACGTCCTGCCGGAGATCAGCCGGACGATCGAACCGGTCTGGCATGCCCAATCGGCTCAGGCACCGCGGGCTGACGAGACGGCGGTTGCGCAGAACCGTTAAACCGCTGCCCGTTTCCATTCTCGACCTGGTGCCGGCAATAAAACAGGCGCGCCGGCATCACGTTGAGCGGCTCGAAGTCCTGGTGGACGAGCCGGAACACTTCCTGGAGGTAGGGCAGAACGCTGCGGGTGAATTGATAGACCAGGAAAGCACCGTCGGGATGGAGCACCGAGTGGGTCTTTTGGAGGATCGTCTGCCGGAGCTCCGGCGGCATGGTGGTGTACGGGATACCGGATAGTACGTAGTCGGCATGGTCGAGCCCCAGCCCGGCCAGCGCCGCATCGGCATCCGCAGCGGATCCGTGAATGACGTGAAGCCGGTCGTCCTTGAAGCGGCGGAGGAGGAAGCGCACAAAGTCGGAGTTGGTCTCCAATGCCACCAGCACCGCGTCGGGGCGCATCCTCCGGAGCATCTCAGCGGTAAACGTGCCGACCCCGGGTCCGTACTCGAGGAAAACTCGGGCGCGGCTCCAGTCGACTTCCGCCAGGACGTGGTTAACGAGGAAACGTGAGCTCGGGATCAGGCTCCCGAGCATGCGTGGGTGCTTGATGAAGTTACGACCGAAAAGCAGCAGTTGTCCGGAGCGGGAGGTGCTGTGTGGGGGCACGGTGGAAACGCTCTGCCTTTCCCATAGGTCTGTCTGGCCGGCGAACCTGGCCGACGCCGGCGAGGCCGGCGCCGACAGGCGTTCACCAATTAAGCAGTGGGACTACGATGACTACTTTTTCACCGAGTCTTTAGTCACTGCTTTATCGCCTTCCTTCTTGACCGTATCCACGTTGACCGTCGTGTCGCTGGTGACGATCGCGGTGTCCTGCGTCTGCCGTGTCATCAGCGTAGTATCCGCTCCGACCCGGCCACTTTCCCGGTCTCCTCGCGGGCCGCATGCAGCTAACCCGATCAGGAGCGCCAAGCCTGTGAGTACCTTCATTTCACCCCTCCAGTGGAATGTGCACCTCTTCTGGCCTCGCGCCGCGCAGCTCCAGCCACGCGCCACAGCCATCCGTCCACGTTTTCACTCATCCGAGCTCAGCTGCGGTGACGCGGCTCACTCTACCCCTTTCAGGGCAGTCGGAGAGGTGCGCAAGTTTAGCCCCGAAATGGACATGCTGCAACAGGGCTCGTAATCATGCCCCACATGGCGGATGTTCGGATCGGCACGTCCGGGTATGTGTATCCGCATTGGCGCAAGGGTGTATTCTACCCCCCCGGCTTACCGGCCAGGCAGGAGCTGGCCTACTACGCGGCGCGGTTTCGCACGGTCGAGCTCAACAATCCGTTCTATCGACTACCCACACCGGAGATGTTCGTTCGCTGGCGGGTGAGCACCCCGAGCGACTTTAATTTTGCGGTGAAGGCAAGCCGCTACATCACCCACATCAAGCGCCTGCACAACGTTGCCGACGAGATCGCCCTCTTCATGGAACGGGCGACCACATTGGGGCCAAAGCTCGGGCCGGTGCTGTTTCAGCTTCCGCCGACTCAGCAGATCGATACCGCGCGA
>JBBQXQ010000116.1:0-10124 GCA_038209515.1 Gemmatimonadales bacterium | reverse complement strand
TCCAATCGAGCGAAGTACTCCGCCAAAGTCCGCCAATCCGGAGTGATCTTCAGGTGATCGTACGCCAGCCGGTCCGCGGCCACGACGCTGTCGTCGAGCGGGGCGACACCTCTGCCCTCGCCGGTGAACTCGGTAGTGATTCCCTGGAAAATCTTGGAGGGGAGGCGCGGGTTGACCAGAATGCTCAGATCGGACTGCCCCAGCATGTCGACGAAGCCTGGCGCGACCACCATTCCGGCTGCGTCAATGGTTTTCGGCGCCCTCGAATTCGACAGCGCGCCGATCGCCGCGATCCGCCCATCCCGGATCCCGAGGTCGCCGGAATACCAGGGAGAGCCGGTACCGTCGATGATGTGGCCGTTGCGAATGATGAGGTCGTACTGCCGCGTTTGGGCTGAGAGGGTGACCGACAAGCAGGCGGAGACAGTGAAGACCAGAAGCAGGCGCATCGACTATCCGATCTTGAGAGAGTCTGTCATCCTGAGCGAAGCGAAGGATCTCTCCGCGCGCACTTCAAGGGATTCAACGATTATCGGTTGGCCAGCGCGTAGCTCAGCGTCTCCAGCTCGAGCGCGAGGTTCACCGTCTTCACCACCACATCATCGGGGACCGAGAGCTGTACGGGAGCGAAGTTGAGGATGGCTTTCACGCGGAGGCCGATCAGCCGGTCGGTAACGGCTTGGGCCACCTCGCCGGGCACTACCAGCACGGCCATGTCGAGTGGATGGCGCCCCAGCTCCTTCTCGAGCGAAGCGATATCGAGCACCGTCAGCCCGTTCCACTGCCGGCCGATCTTAGCAGCATCGCTGTCGAAGATGGCCACGATATCGAACCCGCGCTGCTGGAACCCGCGGTACTGCACCAGCGCGCTTCCGATCTTCCCTGCCCCGATCATGCCGACCCGGTAGCGCCGCTTCAAGCCGAGTATCTCGCGGAGCCGATTCGCCAGCTCCGGTACCGGATAGCCCAGCCCCCGCTTACCGAAGGAGCCGAAGAAGGATAGATCCTTCCGCACTTGCGCCGACGTGGTGCCGCCGCGGGAAGCCAGCGCTCCAGAGCTGACCGTCTCGATCCCCTGGTCCTCGAACTCCTCCAGAAACCGGAGGTAGAGCGACAAGCGGCGAACGGTGGACTCGGCGACTTTGCGCATGCAGCCTTGTTATGTGAAATGTTTCACAAAGCTACCGCGCGGACCACCCCCCGTCAACGAGTGCCCGATGTAGGCGCACGAAGTCCAGCGGCCGTACGACTTCGGGCCGCGCCGTCTCGGCCATGGCCACGCCCGCCAGCACCCCACTCACCCTGGTCGCGTCCCATCCGGTCAGCTCACGCAGAGCTCGCAGCATCTGCTTCCGCCGAAAACCAAACAGGCCGACCACGAGCGCGCGGAAGCTGTCCCGCTCCCGGTCTGCGATCGGCGGGTCGGATAGCGGCGTCAGCCGGAGCACCGCCGAGTCCACCTTCGGCCGGGGGTGAAATGCCCCCGCCGGCACGGTGAAGAGCCGCTCCGCTTGGGCGGCAACCTGAATCCCTATGCTCAGGGCCCCATAGTCCGGAGTCCCTGCCTCGGCTGTCACCCGATCGGCCACTTCCTTCTGCACCAGAAACACGATTCGCGCGGGGCGCGGCGGAAGCAGCGCCTTGTCGAGTAGCGGGGAAGTGATGTTGTAAGGAATGTTGCCGGCGACGAGAAATGGGGGTTCGACCAGCTCGTGCCAGTCGAGGTCGAGCGCATCGCCTTCCACCAGCCGGACCTCAGGGAAGCGCTCGCGCAGTGACGGAACCAGATCGCGATCCTTCTCGATGGCGATCACCTGCCCTGCTCGCGCAAGCAGCGCTCCGGTCAGTCCCCCCGGTCCGGGCCCGATCTCCAGCACTCTATCGGCTGGGCCGGCCTCGAGCGCATCGGCGATCCGCGCCAGAATCCTGGGATCGGCGAGAAAATGCTGTCCCAGACGGCGCTTGGCCCGGGGCACGACTAGATCCGCATCACCAGCAGCGTGCGATCATCGGTCGGTCGAGCGCCGAACTCGTCTGCTCGCGCAAGCACCGCCTTGACGATGGACTCGGGGATCTCCCTCCGTTGGGCGCAGACTTCGTCGAGCAGTCGCTGTTCGCCGAACGGCTCTCCCAAGTCGTTTCGCGCATCCACCAGGCCATCCGTCCAGAGCACCAGCAAGTCGGCCCCGGTGGTCCACGGCACCTGGCGGCGCTGGATGGTGCCTATCGCGGCCAATCCGAGCGGCGGAGAGGTGGCCTCGAGCCGTTCCGGTGCTCCGGTACGCGGTACCCGGAAGGCATGGGGGTGCCCTGCACTGGCATAGGACAGACGCCCCGCGCGCGGATCGAGCACGCCGTAGAACACGCTGAAGTGCATCTCGGTCTTGGCCAGCTCGGTGGCCAAGCTGTCGAGTAGCGCGGCGAGTGTTTCATCGGGAGTTGTCGCCGCGGCGGCATGGATGCCCGCGGCCGACATGATCAGCGCCATGACCAGCGCGGCCGAGAATCCATGAGACGCCACGTCGCCGAGCATGACGCCGACACGGCCGCGGCCAAGCCGGCTGAACGTGTAGAAGTCACCTCCCACCGAATCCGCGGGAAGGCATCGCGCGGCGACCTCGGCATCGCCCTGAAGCACGGTGGGCGACGGAAGCAACTTGAGCTGAAGATCGTGGGCCAGCTCGAGCTCCCGCTGAAGGCGTTGCTGCTGGAGGTCACGCTCCACCAGTCGGGCGTTCTCGATCGCCGCGCCGATCTGGTTGGCGACCGCACTCACCAGCTTGCGATCGTCCAGAGTAAAGCGGTCCCCACCGATGCGGTCGGTCAGGTTGATCACACCGACGCAGCGAAGTTCGGTTCCGGGAGCCGCGTAACAGATCGGCACACTGATGAAGGAGTTGCCACGATAGCCCCGGTTGGCAGCAGCGTCCGTGATGACCGAGCCGGGATCTGCCGGATCGAACGTCACTATTCGTTGTTCACGGAAAACCCGGGCGGCCACCGAGCTGAGGTCCTCGACATCCACCGGGATGAGACCTTCAGGCTCGAAGCCTCGCGCCGCGACGGTTCGAAGAGTCCGGCTGGACTCGTCGTACACCATGATCGAGGCTCGGCGCGCTCCCACCACCGCACTTACTTCTCGGACGATGATCTGCGCGGCCTCGTCCAGCCGGACAGTACGGCCGAGGATCTCGCTGATGGCGTAGAGGAGATCGATCTCCTCATACCGCCCGGCCAGCTCTTCCGCTACGAACGCCCGCTGCCGCTCTGCATCGAGCATGGCGGCCACAATCGGCATCACTCGGGGCGCCGCCCGCCGGAGCTCGTCCTCGGACCCGGCGGCCAGCTCCAGCCAGTGGCCGGGTACACCATCGACCGGCTCCAGCCAGGAGGCGCCCTCGGGTGAGCGGAGGGGCCCCGCCGTGTCGGGGACCGGCAGCGACCACCCCGGGTCGGTCCCCGAGGCGAGCTGGAGCTTTCCCTCGTGAGAACGCCAGAGGCGCACCCGTCCTCCGACGAGTGCACCCAGACCCTCGAGTAGGTGATCGAGGCGCCCTAGTGGCGGCGCAGTATCATGCAGATGGAGTTTCCTCGCTCATTGAACTGCACCGCGTCCACCAGCTTGCGGATGAGGTAAAGACCGCGACCGCAGGCCTCGTCGAGTTGCTCCGGCCTGATCGGCTCGGGCACGGAGTCAGGATCGAAGCCTGCACCTTCATCGGTGACCGAGACCCGGATGGCATCGGGCACCAACTCGGCCCGCACGTCCACCCACTTGGTCCGGTCTTCCCGGTTACCCTGCACGATGGCATTGCTGAGCGCCTCGGACAGCACGACCCGGAGGCGGAAGCGCGTGGTCTGAGTGGCGTGGTGGCCGGCGAGACAGTGGCGAGTGACGAGCTCGACTGCTTCCTCGATGCAGTTTACGTCACTGGGAAGACGGAGCGTGACCAGCGTTGCCGCGCCGCTGGCATCAGACGCCGAGCTTCGGCGGACGCAGATGCGAAGCGGAGAAGTCATCCGATCGAGCTAGAAGGTGGCCAAGGCCTGCTCGGGCGTCTCAGTGATGGTGAAGAGCGTGTCCAGCTTGGTCAGCTCGAAGAGGGAGCGAAGATCGTCGTTGAGGCCCGCGAGCCGCAGCTCGCCGCTCGCCTCGCGGATCCGCTTGGAGATGGACACGAGAGCGCCGAGTCCGGATGAGTCGATATAGCCGGTCCGGGAGAAATCGACCAGCAACTTGCGCTCACCCCGGTCCAGCGCCGCCTGGATCATGTCCTTGAGCTCGTGCCGGTTGCCCACGATCAGCTGCCCGTCCACCTCCACGACGGTCACGCCGGCGCGGCCCTTGGTCTGGCTAAAGCCCATCGAGTTTCTCCCTCATACCGGTGTCGAATCGGACTGTAACGCCACCATCGCGGTCACCTCGACAATATCATCGGGGGTGGCGCCCCGCGACAGGTCGGCCATCGGCCGGGCGAGTCCCTGTAGAATGGGCCCGATTGCAGCGGCCCGGCCCAGCCGCTGGACGAGCTTGTAGCCGATGTTGCCGGCATCGAGGTCGGGGAACACCAGCACGTTTGCCCGGCCCGTTACGGGCGAACCGGGAGCCTTCCGCTCCCCGACTTCCGGGCTGAGTGCCGCGTCGGCCTGGAGTTCGCCGTCAGATGCGATGTGCGGCGCGAGTTGGAGGAAGTGGGCCGCCGCTTCCTGCACCCGAGCGACGTGCGGTCCCCTGGCGCTGCCCTTGGTGCTGTACGAAAGGAAGGCCACCCGCGGCGAGTCGCCGACCAGCCGAGAGCGATCGCGCGCCGCCGCGAGCGCAATCTCGGCCAACTGGCCCGGCGTGGGCTCGGGAACGACGGCACAGTCGGTGAAGGTGAGCACCAGGTCATCCGCCATCACCATGTAGAAGGCTGAGCTCACGAGGCTCACCCCCGGAGCGGTTCCGATGGCCCACAGCGCCGCCCGAACCACATCGCCCGACGGGTAAACCGCACCCGCCACGCACCCGTCGGCCTCACCCAGCGCCACGAGTGCCGCGCCGAAATTTACCGGCTCGGCTGCCATATCGAGCGCGTGTACCCCGTCCCGAATCCGGTCGGGCCGGCGTTCGCGAAGAAAGCTGGCGATCTTGCCGAGCCGCGGATCCCTCGTCGGATCGATACCCCCACCGCCGAGCACGATCGGTTCGACCACGCGCTCCGCTCGGAGCCGCTCGACCGCGGCCTGGACCCGGGGGTCATCCCCCTCACAGAGCACGACCCGGGCACCTCGCCGCGCGGCGCGCTCGAGGAGCCCACGGCGGAAGCTCACGATCGAAAGCGCCGGATCAGCGCCGCTGCCACCTTCGGATGAACCAGGGGGGTTACATCGCCACCGAATTTGGCGACCTCGCGCACCAGACTCGAGCTGAGATAGGTCAGGTCCACCGCGGGAACCAGGAAGACGGTCTCGAGCGAGGGATGCAGCTGACGATTCATCAACGCCATCTGAAACTCGTACTCGAAGTCGCTCACTGCGCGCAAGCCGCGCACGATGATGGTGGCCCCGACGCGCTTGGCGAACTCGGCGAGCAGGCCATCGAAGGCCTGGAAGGAAACCCGCGAATCATCGCCGACAGAGGCGCGGAGCATCTCCAGCCGCTCCTCGACCGAGAAGAGCGGCTGCTTCACCACATTGATTGCCACCGCCACGATGAGATGGTCGGCCAGGGCCAGGCTGCGGCGGACGAGGTCCTCATGGCCCTTCGTCGGTGGATCGAACGAGCCGGGGTAGACCGCAATGCGAGTCATGGCGCGTGGCAGAAGGTGATGGCGGTGTCGCCATAGCGGCGAGTGCTGTCGCCGTCGAGCTCGAGGTCGGACCGATGCTCGACGGAAAGAATGCGTCCGAACGGGTGCCGGCGGAAGTGCGCGACCAGGCGAGCGGCGTGATCCGCCGTGTAGGGAGGATCAGCCAGCACCACATCGAAGGCCCCGAGTGGGAGGCGTTCGGCGAAGCGCATGGCATCCGCCCGGTGCACCGTGACGGCCTCGGCTACGCCCAGCGCGGCAATGTTCTCCTCCAGCGCGCGGAGAGAGGGAGGGTTCAGCTCGACGAAGGTTGTAGAGTCAGCGCCGCGTGAGAGCGCCTCCAGACCGAGCGCTCCGCTCCCGGCGAAGAGATCCAGCACCCGCGCACCGGTCAGGGCATCACCCAGGATACTCATCCAGGCTTCACGGACCCGGTCGGCAGTTGGTCGCACTCGGGCGTCTTTTGGCATTACCAGCCGTCGACCGCCGTATGTCCCTCCAACGATTCTCATTAGCCCGAGAGATCTGATCTGTCACTCTGATGACGCAGGGTCAGGGTGACAACGGTGTGGGGGGGGAAAGCGCGCAGAGCCGCGCCTGGAGCGTGCTCGTGCCGTTCCACTCGTTGGTCTCGATGCGGAACGCGGCGTCTACCAGTCCATCGCCCAGCCAGGGTACCCGGTCGGCCCATTGGAATCCGATGGCGCACAGTCTGCCGGTCCCGTCTTCGAGAAATCCCTTGAGATGCCCGTTACCGACGACGCTCCGGTTGGTGAAGCGCACCCCGCGGACGCCGAACACCGGGCTTGGATTCCCCTGGCCGCACGGCTCGAGATGGCGACAGAGCCGCTCGAGTTCTGGCGTGACCTGGTTCAGAGCGAGCTCCAGATCCACCCGCTGTTCGGGACCGAGATCCTCCGGGTTCAGGCTCTGCCGCGCTACCTCGCCGAAACGCTCGCGGAAGGCATCCAGCCTCCCCCGCCGGATGGTGAGCCCGGCAGCCATATGGTGGCCGCCGTAGCGCTCGAGCAGATCGCCGCAGGAGAGAAGGGCAGCATGCAGATTGAAGCGTGACGTGCTCCGGCCCGACCCCTTACCGATGTCGCCATCGAACGCGATGAGAAAGGTCGGACGGCCATAGCGCTCGACCACCCGCGAGGCGACAATACCGACTACACCTGGATGCCAGCCATCGCCTACCAGCACCAGCCCAGCGTCGCGATCCATATCGATGGTGCGCTCGACCTGCTCGAGTGCCTCGTCTAGCATTCGTTGATCCAGCGCCTGGCGCTCCACGTTCATGCTCTCGAGCTGCTGCGCCAGCGCCGTCGATTCGACGGGATCGTCGCTCAGCAGAAGCCTGAGTCCGTCAATTGCGTCGCCCACTCGCCCGGCCGCGTTGAGCCGCGGTCCCAGAACGAATCCGACATGGCGTGCGCGGATCTCCTTGCCGGCCAGTCCAGTGACCCCAATGAGCGCCTGCACTCCGGGCCACCGACTCCCGCTCAAAAGCTTGAGACCGTGCTTTACTAGTGTCCTGTTTTCTCCTTGCAGTGGAACGACATCCGCGACAGTGGCGAGGGCGACCAGGTCCAGGAGATGGTAGGGCAGATTGGGAGGTAAACCGAGGGCCGGAACGAGGGCTTGCACCAGCTTGAAGGCGATCCCCGTGCCGCAGAGGGCGGTGGCTCCAGACCTATCGCCCGGTTGCTGCGGGTCTATCACTGCCACTGCCTGGGGCAGCTCCGTGCCCGGCAAATGGTGGTCGGTAACGATCACCCCGATACCCGCCGCGCGGGCCGCGGCAACGGTTTCGAATGCCGTAATCCCACAATCGCAGGTGATGATCAGCGCGGCCCCTGCGGCCTTGGCCGCTTGGAGCCCGGCAGGACCGAAGTCGTACCCGTCACGAAGGCGGTGGGGCACGAAGGGTACCACATCGGCCCGGGCGAGTCGCAGCGCGCGGGTGAGTAGTGCTGTGGCACACTGGCCATCCACATCATAGTCGCCGTGGACCATGATGCGGGTGCCGGCCCGCACGGCGGCAGCAACAACTTGAACGGCATCCGCCATTCCGGCGAGCGTATGTGGATCGGACAGGTCGGCGAGCGCCGGCCGCAGATACCGGCGCGCTACCTCCTCGGTGGCGTACCCTCGCTGGATGAGGAGCGCTGCCAGGGCTGCCGGCAGCCGCAATGTGGACGCCAGGTCCTGTGCGGCTGAAGGGTCCGGCTGAGGCGCGACCACCCAGCGGAGCAGAGGTGCGGGGGAGACGCTCACCATGCCAGTGTACCGGACACGCGGGCCGTCACGCTGATCCGTCCGGCTCCGCTGGGTACAGAATCGCCCCACACGCCTCGCATCCCTCAAGCACCAGACCGGCGCGGATCTGGCTCCGCCGGTTGAGCGTCACCGACGTGTGGCATCCCCCGCAGGCTCCCCCCCTCAGGGGCACAACCACATCGCCGGAGCGAGTACGGCGGAGCCGTTCATAACGGTGGCGAAGCGCCTTGTCGATGCCGGCCGCGCTGGCTTCCCGGTCCTGTGCCGCTGCGTCGCGCTTGGCCTCGATGGTGACGCGGCGCTCGGCAATTCTGGCCCGTTCCGACGCCTGCGCACCCTCGAGGGCTTCGACGTTCCGTTCCTCATCCTTGACCCGCGACTCGAGCAGCGTGACGGAATCGGCGCTGCGGACCCATTCGTTTTCTTCCTTTGCCATGACGGACCGAGCCAGATCGAGCTCAGTCATGAGGGCGGACGCTTCTTTCGGATTCCGCACGTGCTCGAGCCGCTCGCTACGCCGTTGCTGCAGTATCCGGTAGCTCTCGATCTTGGTCTCCAGCTCGTCCCGCCGGCGTTGTCCATCCGAGGCTGCGCGACGCGCGGCCTCGAGGCTCTGTCTGGCTCGCTGGAGCGTCTGGTCGAGGACCACGAGGTCCTGGGCCACCACAGCAAGCCGTTGATCCACCTCCGCAAGGGCGACATCCTTGGCCTGCAAGTCGAGCAGTTTCGCCAGATCAGCGTGCATCATGTTCCTCTGGACCGCTGGGTTCTCCGGGCTTCCCTCTTGGCGGCCTTGTGATACTCGTACCACTCATCGGCAGCCGGGAATTGTGCTCTCAGCTCCGACCGTCGCCGCTGCTTGTCACCGGGATCGGCGCACGTGTGCATCTCCCGGTACAGAGGCCGCCCGCGGAGGATCTGCGCCGCCTTGTCGTAGATCGTGGCGGCGTCTCCGCTGCTGCGCTCCAGCACCGCTTCTTTCAGGTAGGACCACGCGGCAGCGGCGTCCGGCGAAAGCCCATCGGGCATCTGGTCCGATGGAGCTTCGCGTCTGATCAGCGCTTCGTACAACTCCCTGAGGCGCGGTATCTCCAGTAGTGCGGGGGCGATCTCCTCCCGCGCCTTTGCGATCCATTCCGGAGCGGCGATCAGGGCAGAGAGAAGTTTGGTCTCGGGGTTAGTGCGGTGGGGGCCCGGGGGAAGTGAAGCGCCTGTCGGATTCCCAGCCGCGCTTACAATTGCCCCGCTACCTTGCCCCGCTCTCCCCTGTCTCAACTCATCCTCAAGCACGTCCTTGCTGACCCCCGAGCGTTGTGAGGCGAGCGAAAGATACAACTCGCGGGTGATCGGGTCGGCCGCCGCGCGGATCGTGGGCAGAAGCCGGTCCACCGCGTCGCGACGGCGATCGAACCCCTCGAACCAACCCGCACGCTCGAGCAGCTGAATCTTTCGCTCGAAGAGATCGATGGCGTCGCGCAGCACCGGCTCGAGCGCCTCGACCCCACCCTTCCTCACCAGGGTATCCGGATCTTCTCCTGGCGGCAGTGTGGCGACGCGAACCCGGACGCCGTGGCGGAGCAACTCGTCACCCGCGCGAAAGGTCGCCTGGAGCCCGGCCCGGTCACTGTCGTAGAGGAGTGTGGCCTCTTTCACAAATCGCTTGAGCAGGACCGCCTGGTCCGCCGTCAGCGCCGTACCGAGCGGAGCCACCACATGCTCGACCCCGGCAAGCACCAGCCGGAGCACGTCGAAATACCCCTCCACCAGGATGACCGTCTCCTCTTTCCGGATCGGCATCTTGGCCAGGTGCAGATTGTACAGCTGCTTGCCCTTGTGGAAGATCTCGGTCTCCGGGGAATTGAGGTACTTCGGCTCACCCGGACCCAGCAGCCGTCCGCCGAATCCCACTGCCCGGCCCCGTAGATCGTGGATCGGAAAGAGCAGCCGCCCCCTGAAGCGCGGACTCACCTGGCCGTCGTCGCGCTGGGCTGCTAGGCCCGCCTGGAGCAGCACCCGCTCGTCGATGCCGAGCTCGGCCATCGCCGTCAG
>JBBQXQ010000115.1:0-10179 GCA_038209515.1 Gemmatimonadales bacterium | reverse complement strand
CACTTCGGCCGCGAGCGACCTCTGCGGCGTGTACGTGGGTGTGGCGGCGAATTCGCCGAACCCGGCGGCCGTCAAGGCTGAGGGCGCCCCGGCCTGCTACTAAGCCGGGACGTAGTGAACCAGAAAGGCGGTGCCATCCGGCACCGCCTTTTTGTTGTGGGTCGTTCAGCGTCGCGAGTCAGATTGATCGAAGAAACGCCTGATATACATCCGGGCGCCACCAATGGCGGCAGTCCTCCATGGTGGCGACCGCGACTTCCTTGGTCATCGAGGGCCGGTAGCTCCGGGTCGTCGTCAGGGCATCGTAGACATCGACGACGCAGATGATCTGAGCGGCCAGAGGAATCGCATCGCCCTTCAGTCCGTCGGGATAGCCGGAGCCGTCGTACCGCTCGTGGTGCGAGCGGATGATCGGCTTGATGTCCCAGGGGAGCTCTATCCCGGCCAGCAGATCCAGGCCCCACACCGGATGGTTCTTGACGATCTCGAATTCCGCCGGCGTGAGCGGGCCGGGCTTGTTGAGGATCTCATGGGGCACCTTGACCTTGCCCAGATCGTGGAGATAGGCCCCGATCCGGATCGTGGTCCGGTCGAAATCATCGAGCCCGAGCTCGTTGCCGACAGCCAGAGCGTGGGTGGCGACCCGCTCGCAGTGCCCGAAGGTGTAGCTGTCGGCTGATTCGATCGACTGGCCCCAGTCCCGCACCACCGCGAGGTAGGTGGTCTCCAGTTCCTCCACCTTCGCGGCGACATCCACCAGGTCCACCCGGGCGTGCAACTGCCCGAACAGCCGGTGCGAGCTGGTGAGCAGCGCGAGCGCATCGCGATTGCGGCCCATCATCTGGCACAGCAGTGCCAACTCCCGGGTGGCCTCTGCCTCGCTCAGCACCGCGCCGGTGGCCACCGCCAGCTCGACCGCGGTCTTAAGGCGGGACTCGGCCAGAGCCGGCCGCCCCGTTTCTCGAAAGATCATGCCCAGCATCTTGTAGGCGTCGGCCTTGGCCAGCTGCAGGTCCAGCTCGTTGAAAATGCCGAGCGCCTCCTCCGCACTCCGCAACGCGTGGTCATACCGCTGAATGGCCAGCTGAACTTCGGCTCGATTCAGCAGACACAACCCGCGAAGCCGCAGGTCATGCAACACGTCGGCCAGATGAAGGCTCTTCTGGAAATACTCCTCGGCCTGGTCCCATTGCTGCTGATCGGCGCTGACCATTCCGAGGTTGTGGTAGGCATAGGCGGCGCCTCGCTCGTCCCCGGCCCGGCGACACGCCTCCAGCGCTCGGGTGTAGTGCGCCAGGGCCCCGGCATGGTCGCCGTGGATGTTGGCCAGGATGCCGAGGTTCTGCTCGATCCGGCCCCGCACCTCGTTGCTCATGCCACTGAGCGCAAGCGCCCGGCCGTAGATCTCGGCGGCACTGTCCAGCGCTCCTCTTTCCATTTCGAACCCGGCCAGCGCATTGAGTGCCTCGGCAGCCAGTCGATCGTTTCCCAGTGCCGTGGCCACGTCGAAGCTGCGGGTGCACAGGTCATGGGCGGCGGCCGGCTCGTTCCGCCGGTGATGGATGACACCCAGACGGCGGAGGGCCTCCGCAAAGGTGGGGTCCGGCTTGGCGGTGCCGCTGATGATGGCCCGATAGCGCTCACCGGCTTCAGCGGGTCGACCCTCGCGATCGAGACGCACGGCCTCCTCCAGCAGCGCGAGCGCAAGTCCGCCGGGCTCTGGAGCGGCCGGAAGCCGCTTCCGACCGGGTTCGCTGTTTTGCGGTCCCGCAGGGTATGCCATGAGCCTCATTCAAACGATGGATGAATAGGTATTTAGAGGATCGCCACCCCAATGGCAAGCGGCATACCTGAGTACGATTTCATGACAGGCAACCGGCTCAAACGTAGTCAGTCATGCAGGAGAGTGCGTCGTTAACTTGTGGCATGACTAGAGGTTTCGTGGTAGCGCCACCGCAACACCGGCTTCAACGGCGTGCTCGCCAATTGTCGAGATCATTGTCAGCTCATTCGGACCGGGCAGCGGTGAAGCGGCAGCCCGGTGGCAGTTTGGGAGGGGGAGTGCGACGACCTGCAGCAGACGCCGGGATTTTCCGGTTCGGCTGGCATATCGGTTGCCTTTGAGGTTCCTCAGCGGAGACCACCCCGCCGCCCGAGCCGCCCCCGCTCGGCGCCTCAGAGCAGCCTGTCCGGCTGTCCCTCACGCAGGAGGCTTATCGTGAACCGCCGCACCCGGGTGTTCTCAGTCGTTGCGGGCCTGTTCGGTGCCGCCTTCATTTTCGCGTGCTCCGATCCCCTTACGGCCCCCGATCAGCCTGAGTTCGGGATGGCGGCACGCATCCCCCCGACATTCACGACCTGCAGACCTCAACCCCCTGCGGTCAGCTCGGCATGGATAGGCCGCCAGGGCGGCACCATCAAGACGGGCGGACACGTCTTTATCGTGCCGGCAGGTGCGCTAAGCCGCCGTACGCTGATCACCATGGAGGCCCCATCGGACACGATCAACCGGGTGGTATTCAGCCCCGAAGGGCTGACCTTCGCTGCGGGGTATTCTCCTCACCTGGTGATGAGTTTTAAGAATTGCTCGATGCGAGCACGAGCCAAGGAGCAGATCGCGTACGTCAACGACGCACTGCAGGTCGTGGAGGTCACCGCTTCGGTGAGCGACACCGTTGGTCTCACTGTTGACGGCAGCCTACATCACTTCTCCGAATATGTTCTGCTCTCGACGTATGCGGTCGCGTACTGAGCCGGCGGCATACCAGCCATGGGTAACCAACTAGGCCCTACGCTCGGCTACGGCAGCGTCGAAGAGCTGCTGCGCGAAGGCCGCGGGCACGACCTGGGTTGCCGGCCGGCCGAGGCCATGGAGTGCTACGCGGCGGTCATCGATCTGACTGCGGGGGGAGAAGCGCTCCGGGTTCGGGCGGAAGCACTGCGGCGGCTTGCCGTTCTGCACCACCTCCGGGCCGAGCCGGAGATCGCGCGGGAGCTCTGCCGCCGAAGCCGCGACGTCGCGGTCGAGGCGAAGGCGGATGACCTGGCGGCCGATGCGAGCAACGCCCTTGCCGGATTCGCGCTCGAGCGGGGCGACCTCCACGAGGCCCAATGGCAGTACGGTGACGCGCTCCAGCTCGCCGGTGACAATCCCTTCCTGGTTGGGAAGATCGAGCAGAATCTCGGCATCGTGGCCAACATCCGCGGCGAATGGCCGCTGGCGCTGGAGCACTATGGCCGTTCGCTCACCGCCTATGAGACGGCCTCCGACGAGCGGGGCTGCGCCCTCGCGCACCACAATCTCGGCATGATCCACGCCGATCAGAAGCAGTGGGTGGAGGCGGACCGGCACTACCAGATCTCCCGGGCGCTGGCGGAGGCCGCCGGAGATCGTCACCTCGGCGGCATCGCCACGATGAACTTGGCCGAGGTGTGGCTGGCGCAGGGCGAGCTCGACGAGGCCCAGGCTGGAGCGGAGAGCGCCCTCGAGATCTTCACCGAGGTGGAGGCGCGCCGCCACAAGGCCGGCGCCCATCGGCTGCTGGGCATGATCTACCGGGAGCGAAGCCAGATCGCGCTCGCCGAATCCCATCTCCGGTCGGCGCTCGAGATGGCGGCGAATTCGTGCGCCCCGCTGATCCAGGCCGACGCGGCCAAGGAGCTGGCAGCGCTGTACCAGGTCGGGGGAAGAATCGTCGAGGCGCTGGACCTTCTCCTCCTGGCCCATGAGCTCTACATGCAGCTGCGGGCGCAGGCGGATCTGGCCGATATAGAGGACCGTATCGAAACGCTCAGTAAGGGGAGGATGCATGCGTAGCCTTCGGCGCTTAGCGCTCACGATCCTCATAGTCACCATAGGATTGGTATTCACTGCCTGCTCCGAGGGTGGCCTGCCGACCAATCCGTCGGAGAGCCAGCCGAGCTTCAGTACCGCGGACCAGGGACTCACCCGGCAGCAGCGTCATGACGAGCTCAAGGCGCTCTTACGGGCGCAGCAGGAGCACATCAAGCAGGAAAGGGAGCTCAGGAAGGCTGGGTTTCAGCTAGCGCACGCCGAGTGGAAGGCCTACCGGCGTCAATGGAAGCGCGCCGGCAAGGGCAGCGCTAGCCGGCCGTTCGACCTGCTGCGCTGCGAGCCCCGGCCCTACGATGCCGACGCGGCCATCATTGGTCCGGATGGCGGCACGCTGCACGTCGGGGAGCACCAGCTAGTCATTCCCCGGGGAGCGCTCACCCAGGAAGAGCTGATCGTTGCCGAGGCGCCGACGTCATCGCTGGTCGATGTGGAATTTTCCCCGGAAGGACTGACGTTCGGGCGTCCCGCCGAGCTCAGCTTGAGCTATAAGGGCTGCGACGTGCCGGCGGATCTTGACCTGAGGCTGGCATACGTAGGCTGGGGCAATCGAATACTGGAGTTGCCTCCGTCGCAGGACCGGAGGGACCTGTCAGAGGTCGTCGGCGAGGTCGGGCACTTCTCGCAGTATGCCGTTGCGTATTAACGCCGAATAATTGGCCCCAGACCTTACGCACCAGGCCTGGGGCTCCCGCCTATGCCTGGCAGCAGAATGTCCGCATAAGGGGCCGTCAGCGCGGCGAAGGCCTGGGCCCGCCTCTGGTCGCTCGAGTTCTCCAGCACTTTCCGCAAGAGCAGGGCGCGAGCCGTGGGAAGAACAGCCTCGGCAATATCCTCAGGAATGAGACGCTCCTTCTCCCGCTCTGCTGCTGATCGGCGGGACTCAGCCATCACGTACTCTCGGAGCTCCCTGGCCTGCTCCAGGACCCCCGGGGCACCCCGCACCAGTTCCGCCACCACGGCGCTGTGAGGCTGGAGGCGCTCCCAGGCACGGTCGACCCTCCTGAGACGTTCCTCGGGCAGCCGAACGGCTGCCTGGACGAATGCGGTGACTTCCTGAGAAAGGGCCATAGGCGAAAGCGACGCAGTTCTGGCTGGAAGGATTGGGGTAAAGTCATCTCACGCCGAGTATGCGGGGGAATTTCCACTACATGGACTGCAGCGGCTGTGACGGGTATCGCACGGGAACCGCGGGGTTGCTCACCCAAGACGCTCTTACGCGAGACCGCCGCCGAGAGTTAGCTCCCGACGGCGGTCAGTTTGCTGCGGAGTGACTGTACCGATCGACCTTCATGCTGCAGACCCCACATCACCCGCAGCCGGCGGGCTCATGTGCGGGTGCCGGCATTCCGTTCGCTGCCAAAGTTATCTACCCGCTGCCGGGACAATTTAGGACGGTGGCGGCGGCATTCAGGTCATCGGCGGAGCAATTCGGGAGGGTGTCGAGACAATTCAGGACGCTGGCGGGGCCGATGCGAACGCTGCCGGAAAATTCCGGTCGTGGACGGCGCCATTCGGTGTGCGTGCGCCGGCATTCCGTTCGCTGCCGAAGTTATCTACCCGCTGCCCGGACAATTCAGGACGGTGGCGGCGGATTTCGGGTCGTCGGCGGAACGATTCGGGAGAGTGTCGAGAGAATTCGACTCCCTGTCGCAGCCGTTCTCCCTGCCGGCGGAACATTCTCCTCGCGGTCCGGCCGCACGCGGACTCGGCCGACAAAAGCCAGGTTCAATGCGGTTGCCTGTGTTTGTGGACAGTCGGAGTGTTCACCAAAGTGGATAGCTGGTGAGGAGGAGGTGGTGCTACTTCACTCCGAAGCCGATGGTCGGCTCCTGACCGCACCCGTTCCAGCGCACCCGCACGAAGCCGACCATGTTGTCCCCGAAGTCTCCCGCAGCGTGCATCTCGCCGTTCCTGATCCGCTGCACGGTATCGGTACAGCTCGCCTCGTACTCCAGGGGGGTGGGCGTGGTCACTACCAGTGACAGCTGCTCGTTGCCGCGGGTCCAGTTCAGCGTCCCCGACATGTCGAGGGTGCCGCTGTTCACCGGCCCGTTGATCTGGAGCGGGGTGGAGGGAACGTAGTTCACTGTCCACTGCTCGTCGATGTTGGCGTCGGGCTTGCCGACGAAGGTGCGCTTCAACTGGAGGCCGGAGCTCAGGAGCAGCGCGGTCACCGATCCGCTGAGAGTGCGAGTGCCGTCTCGCTCCACATCATAGATCGCGTCCTTGGTTGCGTTGGTGTAGCGGGAGCGGAGCACGGTGAGGGTCGCGTCGTAGCCGAACCCGGCACTCGTGGGCGCGGGGTCCTGGAGCCGGAGCTGGCCTACCAGGTCGAGGGTGCCGCCCCGCCAGCCATCGAACTGGCAGGGGGGCGCCGTGAAGACGTAGGTGGCGTCGTCGGGGACCCCGTCGCCATCGTTGTCGGCCGGAGTTGACGAAACGACACAGGGGGCGGAGGACGCGGGGGTCCGGGTGGTGCCGATCGGGGTCAGCGAGGTAGACAGGGTCAGGGCGCTGACGGTGGCCTCGACTTCGTCCCGGATGGTGGCGCCGACGTCGCTGGTCAGCTCGTTGCCGGCGCCCGGGGTGGTGAGGTTCCCGGCGTTGCAAGCGGCTGCGGCGAGGGCGCTTAGTGCAAGGGCAAGGTCCCGCGCCCTGGACGATCGTGCTGGCATCCGTGCTTCCTCCCGGGGAGTGGCTTCTGCGGCGGGCGAACAGGGTCTTCGACCGCGGCGGTCACCACTGGCAGCATAACCCGGGCCTCCGGTGGGCTACAACCCGGACCACGCTCAGCGGGTCACCAACCGCCGACGCAGGGAGGCCGCCTGCTGCCGGTAATTGCTGTCCATGGCTTCCCGTACGGGCAGAGAGTCCACCACGCGGAGCTGGGCTTCCGCCTCTCGACGCTGCCCGGTATCGGCGTAGATATCCGCCAGGGCCAGGTGATGGTAGATCCGCCCCGGTGCCAGCTCCACCGCCTTCTTCATGTAGGAAATCGCCCTGGGCCACGAGGCCTGGTCGAACACCCGGGCGCCCAGAAAATGCCTGGCGAAGAAACGAGCGATTCCGGGGAGCCGCATGACCTCCGCGTTCCACCGGCCCAGTATATGGTAGGCGCCGTCGAGGCGGGGATCGATGGCCAGGGCTCGGAGCGCCTCGTTCCTGATGACGGTGGCGCGGCGGACCTTCTCCTCCGGCCCCACCATGAGTGCGGCTCGGCCGAGTGAGGCAGCGAGGGCAAAGTGCCCACTGGCGCCGGCCTGGTTCGCCGCCACGGCCCGCTGGGCATAGCGCTCCGCCCGGGCATACAGCGAGTCTCGCCTGGCGCTTTTCACCCTCATCGGGAACGGATCTCCCAGCAGGCCCAGGGTCAGCGCCGCGCGCCAGTTGGCCTGGTAATTCATCGAATCTTGCTTCAGGGCCGCCTCGAACTGCTGGAGGGCCGCCCGCAGATCCCGCGCCTCGGTCGCGACAATCCCCAGGGCGACGTGGTCCGGAGCTTGTTGCGCGGTGAGCGGGCCGGCACTGAGCACGACCAGACAAGCCTCGGCGAATCGCCGTGCGGCTTTCGACCGGGAAACATTTCTCATGGACTGGCAGGATAACCTTATTCCGGCCGAGCGGATTCGGAATGTTAGGGGAAAAAATCGGCTCATTCCAAGCGGATATGCGACAGGATTCGGGCGCAAGTTGTCGCATTCACGGTTGTGGCTTTGTGCTATTTCAGCCCGGGTAGCGGGTTGTCGTTTCGCGGTGCAGATTGGAGAGCCTCACGACCCCACGTGACCTGCAGTTCTGACCAATCGATCCAGTGCCCGTCAACATTCCTCCCTGAGGAACCAGCCGATGACCCAAGTCAGACGGATCTTCAACCACCCGGCACGATTACTCGCGGCCGCCGCGGCGGCCCTCGTGGCGGCGGCGTGCTCCGATTCCACGAACAATACGTCGCAACCGGAGGTGTCCGCCGCCATCAGCCAATACACGGCCCAACAGTTCGCCGCGACCGCCAAGCCCATGTTCACCACCGACGGCGGCGCGACCCCGTTCCGGACTTCGAAGACGATTCCCTATTGGAGCTCGAGCTTCACCGACCCGACCAACGGGGTGACCTACCCGTACACCATGGTCGGCACCAACGCCTTCACCAGTACCGCCCAGACCACCGTCCCCACCGTGATCATTCCGTTCCGCTTCGTCTTCGCCAACGGCATCGTCATGGACGGCGGTGGGGACGTGGCGGCCACCATCGCCTCGCCCATCTTCGCCGATTACACCTATCAGCTCTCCAACAACGATGTCACCCAGTACGGCGACGCGATTCAGCGGGCCCAGTTCAACCGGCTCGGAACCACTTACCACGTCCTGCTCGGCGCCCCCACGGTAGCGCCCACCCAGACCATCGACGTGCCGGCCAGCAAGGGAGTCGCGTTCCCGCTCTTGAATGGCTCCAACGCCGGCTTGATGGACATCGGGTGGTTCGCCAACAAGCTGCACAACGCGATCAACGCGCTGCACGTGTCGCCCCAGACGCTGGCGATCGTGCTGACCGACAATACGTTCCTCTTTCGCGGCGACCAATGCTGCGTGTTGGGCTTCCACGGCGCCACCTCGTCCGTGAACGGCAACGGGAACCAGCCGGTACAGACCTACGTCTATGCGGCATTCATCATACCCGGCACGTTCGGCGGCTTCGATCAGCAGGGCGCCGGTCTGGGCGATATCCACGCGCTCAGCCACGAGCTCTCGGAGTGGTACGACGACCCCTTCGTCAACAACCTGGTGCAACCGTGGACGGCTCCGGGGTACGGTTGCAACCCGTACCTCGAGACTGGCGACCCGGTGGTGGGAATTTGGTTCCCGCTGCCCGGCAACCCCCAGCCCGGCTCCAACGGCGTGTACCACCCGGAGGATGAGGTCTACTTCTCCTGGTTCGCCCGGCAGGTGCCGTCGATCGCCTACAACCAGCTGTACACCTACATGGGCACGTTTGCCGGCCCTTCTACCGGGTGCTAGTCGCCAGTCCCAGCGAGCGCGATCGTCTCGATTGCGCTTGAGGAAACCAATCCCCCGTTTGCGCCCCGGTGCAGGCGGGGGATTTTCGTGCTAGACAGCGCCATGTTACAAACGATAAACAATTTATCGCGAGTCCCGACAAGCTGTTGACGCTGGGTTGTAACACCTGCATACTCTGGAACTCCCCCACACGAGCGAGCCCCTGTGGAACAGCGACGGTATCTCCGTTGCCTGGGCCAGCCTGCCCTGTTCGCCCCCACTGGCGAGTTGATTCGCTTTCGCACTAAGAAGCATCTCGCGCTCCTCATCTACATTGCCGTCGAGGATAAGTCACACCGTCGCGACCGCCTTGCCGAATTGTTGTGGCCTAAGGTGTCACCATCCGAGGCGCGGCACTCCTTGGCTACCTGCCTGTCGACACTCCGACCGCGATTGGGACCGGACGGCCTGGAAAGCAGCCGGGATCACGTGCGCCTCGCACCTAACCGAGTGAGTTTGGATCTCGAGCGGCTCGAGGCCGGCGACGTCCTGGGGAGCGAGATCACGGGGCTACTCCAGGTCGCTGCGTTTCTCGATGGATTCGATATACCGGACTCGGCCGAGTTCACCCATTGGAAGGACCGACAGCAGGCGCGTCTACTTCCGATGATCAAGGATGCGCTCGTCGTGCTCATCGACCGATGCCGCCGAACCGGCGACACGCGTCAGATCGAGAAGCTCGCCGACCGGATGCTCATGCTCGACGATCTGAGTGAGGAGGCAATCCGCGCCAAGATGGAAGCCCGCGCCTTCGCAGGGGATCGGCTCACGGCTCTTGAGATTTTCGAGGAGTGGAAGGCGAAGTTGGCGGAGGAGCTCCAGGCGGCGCCATCGGATCTGGTTGAGGGGATGGCTGTACGTCTGCGCCGGCGAGGGTGGGAGCGAACTGCGCTGCCCAAGATTCCGAATGTGCCGACCGACCAGTGGCGGGGTCGGCCATTCATCGGGAGGACGTCGGAGTATCGCGTGCTCTACGAGGCCTGGGAGGATGTGCGCAGAGGCATCCCCCGTCATGTGTTGATCCTTGGTGATTCCGGCGTGGGCAAGAGCACGCTAGTGGAAAGGCTCACCACCGCAGCTGGCCTTGAGGGCGCCGCTATCAGCCGAGTGCAGTGCTACGATCTCGAGCGAGAGATCCCCTACTCGGCCCTAAGCACTCTTATCCTGGGGCTGCTCGATCGCCCAGGTGTTTCAGCAGCCGCGCCCGAGTCATTGGCAGAGCTATCGCGAGTCGTCCCTGAAGTGCGCCGCCAGTTCCCGAACATTCC